>JBMYNT010000020.1:0-30158 GCA_049598575.1 Candidatus Poseidoniaceae archaeon
AGTCCACTGATTCTGTTGCATCGTTCGGGAATGCATCTGTGTTGTCTCCAACACCATCACCATCAGAATCGAATTGCTCAAAGGCGTTGTTAGGGAACATATCGGCATTATCCCCAACACCATCACCATCTGTGTCTTTGGTCTCAGTGGCATCATTGGGGAATTCATCAGAATTATCACCAACACCATCCCCATCAGAATCCAATGTCTCAAAGGCATTCTGCGGGAATGCGTCGGCATTGTCACCCACGCCATCACCATCTGAATCAGTTGTTTCAGTCGCATCGTTCGGGAACGCATCAGCATTGTTTCCAACGCCATCGCCATCGCTGTCCAACCACTCATTCACATCGTTCGGGAACGCATCTCCATCGTTGCTGTAACCATCACCATCGTCGTCTGGACAGCCGTTTACATCCTGCGATGATGTTCCTGCAACTTCCTCACAATCATCGTTGGCATTCGGAACACCATCTCCATCGAGGTCATTCTGATCGATGAATTCGAATGTTGAGGACAGTTGATGCTCAACACCTTCGTAGTCAACGAGTGACACCGTGACAGTACCTGGGTTCGCAACCACGGGCGTCGTAAGTCTGATTGTCGAATCGTCGATCACTTCAGCAGTAACCGAACCAAGTTGACCGAACTTGACTGTAATCTCATTCGTTACAGACACACCCGTTGATTTAGTTGCATAACGGAGTACGCCGTTTGTCTCATCGGTATAGGCGACATGAATTGTACCATCATCAATGACGATCGAATTTGATTCACCTGTGCCCTTCGTTGCGCTACCTCCTGACTCGAGGGTACTCACCTGCCAGTTTGGCGACGATGGGTTGAGCGTAGCATACTTCAATTTCCAACCGCTCCAAGAACGATAAACAATGTGAGGATCGCCAGCCGCATCGATGGCGATCGAAGGGTTTCGACCAGTATCTCCTGATGAATCGACAACCGTGGTTGACCATGCTCCATTTGGTACGCCTACTGAATAACGCAGATCTTCGTTGTCTTCATGGCTATCGAAGTGGGCAATGTGGAATCGACCTTGTTGGTCCACGGCCAACGAAGTGTCAGAGCCAGGATAACCTGTGCTGAATCCACCAGAGTCTGGAGCGTAAGGAATCCATGACCCACTTTTGTTCGTCGTAAACTTCAATTTCGATTGGCTGCGGTCAAGATACGATATGTATGCCTTATCATTGCCATCAATGAGAAGTGCAGAATCACATCCCTTATTGCCGCCTGATTCAATGACATTGGTTGTCCATGCTGCTCCATCAAACGATGCAAGTCGAAGACCATTGCCGCAGTACTGGTGGTAGCCGGTAAAGGAGATGTGAGGATGGTTGTTTGAATCTACTGCGATGCCTACTGGGCCCACCTTTGCTCCCGAGGAGACCTGTGTTGAAGCCCATGAAGAGCCGTCATAATGCATGTACACGATTAGGCCTGTATTTGTCGAATAAGCGGCATGGAGTTCATCGTTGTCATCAATGACCATGCTTGTGCCCCAGCAATAACTTCCTTCGCAATTTTTGATGCCATTGGGTGTCCAAGAAGAACCGTCGTAGACACTGTGTGTGAATGCGTAAGTATCGCCACTGGCATGGACGATGTGCACATGGCCATTCGAGTCGATTACCATCGCATTTTCATGCCCTGCCTCATTTCCGAAGTCTGCGGTCGTCTTTGTCCATTGATGATTGATCCCATCGTACGTCACGTTCGTATCATCAAGGGCCGAGAATCCACTTCCTGTGATGGTAATTTCTTTACCACCTGTGATCCATCCTGAGGTGGAAGAGAGCGTTGTTTGAATGGGGCTGGATAATTGAACATTATCACCAGCATCATCCAGTGTAGTTGAATGGTTGGCGATTGGAGACATCGCCATCGCAAGAAAAACAACGGTCACGAACCATACTCGCATGCTAAATGCACTACTGCGTGATAAAAAAATGCTTTTGTATCAATCGTGTAACAAATAGATTGAACGATTGACACATGAGCATATAACTGGTGAATGCTTGTGGCAAGCATGGTCGAAACGCTTCCAGTGATTGATGCACTCCATCAGAAATCGAGCGTAACTGCAATTGCATTGCATCCGACATCTGGCCACCTCTTGATCGGGAACATGGATGGATTGGTTCAGTGCGTTGATGTGAAAAGTGATGCAAAAGATGTTTTGTCAAAAATTCATGTCAACTCAAAAATTGTTGATCTTGCATGGAGTACGAACAAGATTGTCATATTGGATGAGACCAATGGATTGCACGTCTATTCAATGGATGCTGAAGAGATTTGGACATCCGAGTTCGACGCTGGAGGAGCACACTTATCTGTAGGTAAGCAAATCCTTGCACTCGATGGAATTGGCACACTCCGTCAGTATACATTGGATGGACAAGAGTACAGCATGGTTCAGAGAGATGTTCGTTCCTTTGCGACGAGCAATGATTCATCGTTGTTGATTCTCGAAAACCAAACCGTTGCAAAAACAGATGATCAACTCAACATTGTCTTCCAACGAATGCAACGAGGTGAAATTGGAGAAGACATTGTTGCTGTTGGAGCAGGTGCAGAACAAACATGGTTTGTCGCAAGGGAAGGACACGCACTGGTTCCAGGTGAAGAGGAGGCACTCGAGTTGGAAGTTTATTCGAATGAGCGTTTACTACATCGTCGAGAGTTGAACGGACGTGTGAAAGCGACTGCAGCGGATGCATCAACTCTCTATTTGGGATTGGATAATGGTGATTTACTCTCATTGAGCGACGAGCTTCTTGACGACTTGGTTTCCTTCGATTATCCAATCCAATCCCTGCACCTCAATGCATCAACCCTCATTATTGGAACATGGTTCTACATCTATGGATTCAATGTTGAAACCAAGAACATCGTTTGGCAAATTGAACACAAAGGTATGGTCGAAGGAGTGGAGATTGATGAATCAGGTCGTATGGCATTCTTTGGCGAAGATCAAAACGACTGGACTGGAGCTGAACCTGTTGGTATTTGCGATGTGAATCAAGAACGAATTGAAGTCGATCCATCGTTTCTTCAAGGGTGGTTTGAAGAAGAGATGGTCGAGGTGGAAACCAATCCAGAAATTGTCTATAGAAATGTAGATGACTTTACCGAACTCCTTTCAGAAGAAGAGCAACAATCCTACAATCAGAGCATGCAGGAACTCGAAATTGGTCTTGATTCGCTCTCGGCTGCGATGAATGAAGAGATTTCTCATGAATCAGTCGATGAAACAGAGGATGACCTCGATGACTTGCTTCAATTTCTGCATGAAGATGCTGACGAGGTCATCCTTCCAAAAGCAAATGCCGGTGAAAACCAGGCCATTCGTTTGCATGATGCTGATACAGTCATCGTCACATTGGATGGTTCGCAATCTTCTGATCCACAGGACAGAATCCAGTCATGGTCATGGTTGGATGGGACTGGACGTGAAATTTCGACTGAGGCCAAGGTTCGTGTGAAACTTTCACCAGGCATCCATCAATTCGAGTTGAGAGTGTTCGATTCTGAAGGAGGCATGACCTCGGATTCACTTCAGATTACGATTGAATCCTCAGGCTCATGAAGGAGAAGTCGTTGGCAAGACCATGGGCGTTCGTACCCCACTGATTGAGAACTTCTTGGTTGGACCGTTGCAGATGCGGTGTTCCGTTGTCACCGATTCTGCCACAGGAGACACCGTCATTATCGATGGTGGTGATGAGCCGCAACGACTTATCGATTGGATTGAATCCTGTAATGGAACGGGCCCTCATTGGTCAACACACACGTTGGAAGAGACCAAAAACATTGAACGAAAGGTTGTCGCACTTCTCAACACGCATGCTCATTTCGACCACAGTGGACATATCCCCACATTGAAGAAACACTTCGACGTTGAATGGTATTTGCACCCAGAGGATACGTTCTTGCAAACGCTTGCGAAGAAAGCTGCGGTCCGTTACGGAATTTCGTTGCCTGAACCTGCTGTAGCAGATCACGACATTGCGGATGATCAAATCCTCTCGTTGGGCTCGATTGATTTTGAAATTCTACATACACCAGGTCACACACTTGGTGGTTGCTGCCTTCGCCTCATTGTCGAGGATGATGCCGATCATTTGTTCGTTGGCGATACCTTGTTTGCGGGATCGGTTGGTCGAACCGATTTGGAAAACACTGGAGGAGATTTCAACGTTTTATCGAACAGCATTCGAACGAAATTGTGGCCACTCGACCCTGAAACCATCGTCCATCCTGGACATGGACCACTCACAACGATTGGGCATGAGAAGGCCACCAACCCCTTCGTTGGCGATGGTGCCGGTGAATCTGGCGTTTACACGTTCGGAAAGTACGCTTAACCAAGCAGATTTGAAAGAGCGTCTTGGAAGACAGGCAGAGCTTCTTCCCAGGTTGCTACAATGCCGTAATCAGCATGCTGGAAGATTGGTGCATCAGCATCCTTGTTGATGGCTACGATGTACTTGGAGGAACGCATACCTGCAAGATGTTGAATGGCTCCTGAAATTCCGACAGCGATGTAGAGATTCGGATTGACGGTTTTTCCTGTTTGTCCGACTTGCATTGAGTGAGGAATCTCTTCCCATGTGTCAACCGCTGCACGTGATGCACCCACTGCGGCACCAATGGTATCTGCGACTGCCTCAAGATGGGAGAAATTGGCTGGTGAGCCCATGCCACGTCCTCCGGAAATGATGATGTTCGCTTCGGAAACATCGAGTCGAGCACTCGCTCGCTCCATGACATCTTGAACCGCAGTCTTCACGTCACCGGATGCATCGACAACCGATACATCGTTGGAGGATCCAGAACCAACGCCAGTGAAGACGTTCGCTCGCACTGAAACAACAGCATCACCGTTAACAGTGACGGTTTGGTTTGCTTTTCCTGAGTAGATTGGAGAAGTCAAGTTGTTGCCATCGATGGATACAACGTCTTGAACAACGGAAAGGCCACGTCGTGCTGCAAGACGAGCTGCTATGTCTTTGCTTCGAGCACTTGCGAGGAAAAGAACGGTACCTGCTGGCATTGCGCTGTCTAGTGCGCTTGCCCATCCGCTGCTGTCGTTTCCACCGAAAACATCGGATTTGACGGCGATAACCTTCGAGACACCATCGTAGCCTGAGACAGCATCTGCCATTGAAGCGTCCGTGCACGGAACGACAACCATTACATCTCCACCCATGGCTTGCGCAGCAGAAACAAGTTCTGCTGTCGATGCATTGACGGTTCCTTTTGTTAGTTCTGCAATTACAATCTTGTTTGTCATCTTTCTCACCTCATAGAACGTTGGCTTCATCACGAAGCAGTTGAACAACTTGCGAAGCGCTAGATCCGCCTTCGAAGGTCTTACCCGCAGGTTTTGCTGCTGGCATAGAATGGCTTGCTACAACAACCGTTGATGCAGGTGCATTTGCAGTCATTAGCTCGACTTGTGCTTTCTTCGCCATCATGATCCCTTTGACGTTGGCCTTTCGTGGCTTGAAATCCCCCTTGTCACAGGAGATGACGGCCGGAAGGGGTACGCTGACCTTCGCAACTCCTGCTTCAACTGGCATAGAGACGGTCACTGCATCTCCAAATTCAGCACCAATAACGTTGGATGCATTTGCCCAACCAAGGCGCTCAGCAAGACCAGGGCCAGTTGATCCAGCACCAGTGTCAGCGGCTGACTTTCCGCAGTATACGGCAGTGCCACCAAGCGATTCGATGGATTCTTTGAGAACGCTTTGAAGTGCGTTTGAATCAAGTTCGGACCATGAATCATCCCAAACTCGAACGATGTTATCGACACCCATTGCTTTGGCATCTTTGAGAATCTTCTCAGTCCCTGCAGCACCAACTGTGAGCGCCGTGACTGTCCCGCCAGTTGCTTCCTTGTGTCGAAGCGCAGTCTCAATTGCAAATCCATCGTATGGACTCATTTCCATCTTGACTGTGGAAAGGTCGACACGACCTCCTTGCACAGCGATTTTTGCGTTCGTGTCTGGAACTTGCTTGACCAATACAATGATTGTGGACATCTCTATCAAATCTCCGAGCAAGGTTCGATTCATGAAGATTGGCTTTCAGCCGCCATGAATTCTATATCAGAATTAAAAGAAAAAGGGAACCTTTACAGGCCGTCTTTGGACAGGGAAAATTCCATGTCCGAAGACCACCATGTTCCCGGCCCTCCTAGTGATATCGCAGATACCCTCAATGCTTGGCGAGATTTATTTCAACGAAAGCACGCTGATGATATCGAAGGATTGAATGTTCTTGATGCAACCGAGGATCCTATCTTCTCATTCTATGTCGATTTTGCAGATATCGATGGAGATGATTTGCTGAGTTATCGGTTTAATGAATACCCAGAACAGACAATCGAACTAGCAAACGAGGTCCTACGGTCGATGTGTTCCGAGCACACCGATGTACGATGTGTGCTCCGACCACTGGTTTTTCCTGATGAAAAGATTGTTTCTGTCTCAGACCTACGAATGCGAAACCGAAGCAAACTCGTAAGTCTGATTGTAACCGTAAAAGATGTCGGCCCACGGCTTGGGTATCTCAAACGTGCAAGGTATGTATGCACCGACTGTGGACATCAGGAATTCGTTGACCAACGTGTAGCAAGAGAACGAAAACGTCCAAGTGGTCCATGCAAGGTCTGCTATGATGAGGCAAAAAAAGCGCTCAATGGCGACATTTCATATCCCCTGTTCCGTCACTTGAATTCGTTGTTACAGTTAGCCTCAGAGGGTTCCTTCTATCAGGATATTCAATACCTGAACGTCCAAAACCATGATGCGACCAATGAACAAGCAATCCAGATTATCGTTGATGACGAATACGTGGACGCATACAGAGTAGGTTCAACAGTTCGAGTCAACGGAGTGGTCTACATCGATCCAATTCCGGATCGTAGTTTCATCAAAGACACACGTCGAATTCTTCAAGTGCGGGCACTAAGCATCGAAGAAGTCTCATGATGTGATATCAAGCATGGTCTCGTATGCCTCTGGATTGGCTTCAAAATGCTCAGCGATGGATGACAAACCTGCGGCGACTCCCGCAGCGACCCCCATCTTCGCATCAAACGGATGAAGTGTGCCGTCCTTGACTGCTGCTTTGAACGAAGCCAAGTCCTTCCAGGTGCTTGGTTCTCCAAATTTAGGATTTGGAGTGACCTGGATATGGCCGAACTCTGGCAATACAACATGTTCTGCAAGTTCGTACACAGGGGACTGCTCATCTTCTGGATCGAGATAGGCTTTCCTCATCTTCTTCTGAACCTTTTCTAGCGTGTCGTGAAGTAAGAGTGCTCCATTTGGATCAGACTTGCTCATCTTGTGATCGAACGAATCCATTCGAACACCGGACGCTTTCAAAGAAGACAAAATTGGTGTGTGAAGACACGTTGCTTTCTTCCAATTCCACTTTGAGGCCATGTCTCGCATGAACATGTGCGCTTTTCGCTGGTCCATACCGCCGATAGCAACATCGATGTTCAACTCGAAGATATCGGCTGCTTGCATGGCAGGGTAGTAGAATTTCGACAGATCGTGGTCGGACGATGCCTCATCGCGACCCATGATGGTGAAGGTTTTGCGAACCATTGGGAGCGTTGCTCCCTTCGAACATCGCAGAACTCTTGCCCAATAATCTCCGGAATCCATGAGTTGACTCGCCCAATAAAAGCGAAGTTGACCGGGTCCATCCCCTTCTTCAGGATAATCGAGGAGTGCACGGAAGGTTTCTTCCATGTAGACAGCAGTCTTCTGAATGTCTTCCATATTACCGCCAAATTTGTCGTTCACCCATGCGTGCCAATCGGCTAAGAAAATCAGAACGTTCGCATCGGCTTCGAGCATTCGCTTCAATTGGAGAGAAAGGACCTTCCAACCAATGTGGGCTTTTCCACTTGGTTCAAAACCAACGTAACATCGCAAAATGCCGTCACCAGCCATCGAAGTTCCGTCAGCAAGACAGTCAACAATGTGCTCGATGCCGACGCTTTCTTCAACGTCACCTATCATGAGATAGAGGCGCTTTCGATTCTCATCCGAGAGTTCTTTGATGCGCTCATACCGCTCCTCGAAAGGTGCGAGAACGGCATCCAAATCCACATCAACACCTCAAACAAGTTCGCTCAATTTCTTGACCTTGCCTTCTGAAGGAGCTTCACCACGTTCAATCATGCCCTCGAGTTCAGCAATCATTGATTCTGCCATATCGATGGTTTCTTGCGTGACAGTCGTACTCATCTCGATCGATTTTCGAATCATCTTGATGGCAGATTTTGCCTTTGAGAATTTCTTGGCGTCTTCCTTTGCTTTGTCACCGCGTTGTTTGGCAGTATAACCGGTCGCCTCGTCGAGGAAGGAGGACCATCGTCGGCGACTCTCCATCGCCTGTTCTCGGCCACCATCTGCAGATAGGAACGCCTCGAGGTCTGATCCCTTCAACTGGACCACATCGACTTGCAATTTTCCTTGGTCAGTGTAACATCCAGAAATGTTGGAGAGAAGACCAAACGACGCTTGGAATTCTCCTTCTGCATTGGCCTGAACATTATCAAAATGTTGTGCTGCCAACTTGGCTAGTCCTGCATTTCCACCAATTGATTTCTCAACGCCTCGTTTGACTGCGAATCGCTCCATGTTGGTCCATTGGCATGACCCTCATAAGGCTCGCGAACAAGAAGCCACCCCAGGAGTGGGGTTTTTCTGTACGATTGTGTGGGCCAACTATGCGCACCAAAACGTCATTCATTCTGTTGCTGCTCCTTCTTGTGCCTCTTGTAAGTGCATCAGAAGTCGGTTTCGAGAACGAGAATGCTTTGGATGAGCAGGGACTGAACATTCGAGCAGGAGAAGTTTCACCAAACAGGGAAAGCATCCTTTTGGTTGGCGATGATGGTTACATCCACATGATTTCAGCGTCCTCTCCGGGCGATAGAAGTCAAGATCAGGACATCGATAGCAGCCGATCTGCACGGTTCAACGACGTTTCTTGGCATCCAAACGGCCAAACTGCACTCATTGCTGGCGACCTTGGTGCTGCACTTCGCTACACCTTGAGCGACAACAGCATTCAGGCAGTGAATGGAGCTGGAATTGTTGGTAGCATCGAATTGACAGCAGTCTCTTGGCGTGCTGGTGCAGATCTTGCTTTCTTCGGCGCAAAAAATGGCAACATCTACAGTTTCAATGAAGGCGAAGGGATGTCACAACTCGAAGGAACAATGGATTCAGAAATCACCGACATTGCTTGTCATATCGAGCACAACCTTTGCGTGGCCTCTACATTGAATAATGGCATTGCAGTCATCGATCGTACTCGAGAGGTTACATGGTTGGATGGCACCTCGGGTTACACCTGGATGGCAGCTGACTGCCCCGACCCGACATATCGAAAATGTGTCGCCTTTGGTAGTGGCCGAGTTCATGTTTCAATCGTCCTGGATATTGAGGATGCATCTCAATCAAGCACCGAAAAAGTCCTCGAACTGCTTGAAGGCTCCACTGATTTCATAGCAACAAGCAGAGGGTACGATGGGACATCTCTGGTACATCTTGCACCAATGGAATCCGTTCGTTACAAAACAAGTCTCGATGAGGTGTTCATGCACATGGAAGCTCAGGCCATTACCGATTATGACCCAGAAGTCGCTGGCCAACGCATCGCACTGATGTGGGAAACTGGCGAAGACGATGGTTGGATGATCACCAATGAAGGGCTAATTGTCGATTTCTTCCCCGTCGAAAGTCGGGTAAGTTTGGGCATCATGGAGACCATTGTTTTTGCTGCTGTAGCCATCTCGGTACCAGGAGTCATCATTGGACTGATTTTCATGAACAGCCCGTATTTGCAACGAAAATACAGGCAACTGCGTGGCTTTGAAAAGAAAGAATGAGAAGAATGAACATCGTGTTCTTGTGCTAAGGTTCATGAGTTGTATCGACTCCCACGAAATGAGGGAACTGAATGGAACCTTTCGAAGCCATCGACTTTTACGACATCGAATCCTTGCTCACTGAAGAAGAAATTATGATTCGCGACCTCGTGAGAGAGTGGGTCGATGAAGAGGTTATTCCTAAGATCGAACATGCTTGTGAAGAAGGCATTTTCCTCGATGAGTGGCGAGTCGCTCTGGGTGAAATGGGAGTTCTCGGAGCGCCGCTCAAGGGCTATGGATGCCCTGGACTCTCTTACGTCGCTTACGGGCTCATCTGCCAAGAACTCGAACGCGGTGATTCTGGCCTTCGATCGTTTGCATCCGTCCAAGGCTCTCTTGCAATGTACCCCATCTGGGACTTTGGAAGTGAGGAACAAAAGAACCACTACCTTCCAAAGATGACTTCAGGAGAATGGATTGGCTGCTTTGGCCTGACTGAACCAGACTATGGTTCCAATCCAGGCGACATGATCACCAAGGCAGAAGACATGGGCGACCATTACCTCCTCAACGGCGCAAAGATGTGGATTACAAACGGAACAATCGCTGACGTTGCTGTTGTATGGGCCAAACTCGATGGCGTTATTCGTGGCTTCATCGTTGAGAAGGGTGACGAAGGTTTCAGTGCACCGGAAATGAAAGGCAAGCACTCGCTGAAGGCGTCCGTAACATCGGAACTTGTCTTCCAAGATTGTAAGATTCCAAAGGACCGAATCCTACCTGGCGTCAAGGGTCTACGTGGACCGTTCTCTTGCTTGAACAATGCGCGATACGGCATCTCATGGGGCGCGCTGGGTGCAGCCATGGCATGTTTCCACAGCGCAAAGACCTATGCGTTGAGCCGAATTCAATTTGACCATCCTATCGCTTCGTACCAACTTGTCCAAAACAAGTTGGCGTGGATGCTTCGTGAAATCACCAAGGGGCAGCTCTTGGCATATCACCTCGGACGAAAGAAAGACGATGGAACATGGTTCAACGAACAGATTTCACTTGCCAAGATGAACAACGTCGATATTGCACTTGAGATCGCACGTGTATCCAGAGACATCCACGGCGCCAATGGCATCCTTGATGAGTACCCAGTCATGCGTCACATGGCAAACCTCGAATCGGTCAAAACGTACGAAGGTACACACGATATTCACAATTTGATTCTCGGCCGATACATCACAGGTATCCAAGCATTCACTCGAACGGTTTGATCAAATCAAACGTTTGGCAAGAGACCGATTCGTGCAAGTCCACCCCAAACAGGGTCCAAGAATCGTGGCAGGAATCGGTGTCGCAAGTACACCGCTGCAGCGAGGCTTAATTTCTGAACCTTGTTGAGTTTGACTCTTCGAGTAAAAACATCGCCTTGCTGCTTTTCGATCTGCTTGAGAATCTTATCATAGAAAGCAATCATGGCTGCCGGGGAGTATCGTGTTCGTCGAGGCAAGAGTGGCAAGAGTTGCCGCGCCTCGTCGAGGTAGGTTCGAGCTCGCTTTGCGTAGTGGTGGCAGTATGGCTCCCAAGACGTGTTCAGAACAACTTTCCCACCGTAGAGATCTTGCTCTGTCACACCGTTGCGTTCCAGTTCATCGAGAGGAAGGTAAACCCGGTCTCGCTCAATGTCTTCACCCACATCGCGAAGAACATTGGTCAACTGCATGAAAATACCCCATGATTCGGCGAATTTTCTTGCGCGAGGGTCATCGTATCCGTAAATTTCGATGCACATGAGTCCAACAACCGATGCAACACGGTAGCAATAAACGTACAATTCTTCGAAGGTTCGATAGCGATTGCTGTACAAATCGTCCTCCATTCCTGAAATCAAGTCATCGAAGACACTTCGAGGAATGGTGTATCGCTCAATGGTATCTTTAAGCGCAAGGAAGACGGGATCAGTACTGTACACATCATTGTAACAGGTTGAGAGTTTCTTTCTGAAGAAGAACAACTGGTTGATTTTGTTCAGGTACATGTCGTCCTCGAGGATTGAGGTTCGATTCTGAAGTGATTCAAGTTGAAGCCTGTATTCAACAGCCTCTTGGCTCAATTCAACAGTTGAACCAGGGAATCGGTCTGCCCAGTCGCCATCCGCAATGTCATCAGCACGACGGCAGAATGCGTAGACTGCGCACATAGCGAGGCGTTGCTCTTCTGGCAGATACTTGAACGAGTGATAGAAGTTCCCAGCTTCTCGCTTGGTTAATTCTTCGCAGTAGCGGTATGCCAAACGGTACAGTTCGATTGGAGGTTTGTCGGACCAAATGGGTGCGTCAAGATCGACAAATGGGTCGACGAGTTCGTTTTGTTCGTTAAACAAACCAATCATCATTGCACCCTCTCGTAGGGCTTCCATGGCAGTCACGCTTACCGCTTTGACAGCATCACGGGCAAGCATAACACCGGCTCGAAGTCGGTCAAGAGGTGTCGGAGAAGATTTCGCATCCACGTTGCTCTCTGCGCCGCCTTTGAGCGGGAACAGGAGGTCGAGTGGTTTGCGGCGTTCCAACATCGTATTCATCTTGCCCTATGGGTCGTTGTTTAAGAGCCCTCCTCTCGAAAGTTCGGACTAGTATTCGATTCGATTTCGAAGTGAATAAATACTCACAAGCGCACTAGCGGACATTTTTATTCTTCGCAAGGAGCCGTTGGACCCCCCCAGGAATAATCAGTGCTCTAAGCAATTTCTTGAAGTATCCTTTCATTTCATCACGGGTGACTTTGATTTTCTCATCGGAATCCAGTATGTTGCCTTCACGAAGCAGCGTGACGGTTCGCTGACCGATTAAGACGGGGAGCATGCATGCAGCTTTGAGTCGAAACTGACGTTCAGGAATCATCCGAATATACTCAACTGCTGCATCGAGATGTTCGCTCGTCAAATCGAGGTAGGCATCATACAGCGGACGGAAGGATCCAATGTTGCTTGGATCCAACAAATCCTTCGGCTCAAGACCAATCTCTTCAAGACGAACACCTGGGATGTAGCAACGGCCAAATCGCAAGTCTTCAGGGATATCACGGAGGATGTTGATCATTTGTAGCGCTTTTCCAAACCGAATTCCTCGCTCAAAAAACACATCTTCCTTGTCCTTTGGCAGTTTCATAATATGTGCAAGCGACATCTTGGTCCAGAACACTCCAACGCAGCCAGCAACTCTGAAGGTGTAATCATCCAACTCATCATCCGAGTCAAGAGATGAAATTGTTCCACCTTCTCGAGCGATACCGAAACGTTGCAAATCCAAGATTTGGCCGCCAACGATAACATCGAGACACTCCAACATTCGCTCTTGGTCTTCTTGACCGTAGACCGATAATGCGTCAACTACCTGCTGCACATTTCGCAACAATTCACCTTCATCAGGATTGGACTGAATATCAGCAAGTTCACTCAAGTCTGGAAGTATGTCGCTACGGCCTTGAGCAACGTCGTTGTAATTCGTCAAAGCATCGATCAACACTTCGGTTTCTCCAACTTTGGAATCTGCGATTGTGTCGGCGATTCGCGCAAGAAGGTACAGCAAACCGATTTGGCCGCGTATCTTCTTTGGCAGATATTTGAGGGTCGGATAGAAAGAGCGAGATGTCGTCTCAAGCAACTTGTCGATTTCTTCACCAATAAGAACCGACATGAACTCCCCTACATACGATTCCACCAACCTCTCCCGCATGAAGATTCTCACTCGTTGAAGGCTCATTTGCAAAACAGAACATAGAAGACTTTAGAATAAAGGATGTTTAGGTAGGTAAGGGTGAGGAGATGGAGTGTGGTTCCTGCGGTGCAGTTATCCCTGACGATTCCATCTTTTGCTCGGAATGTGGAGCTCGACAAGAATTCTCCAGAGCAGGGAGTTTCTCCGCAATGGGATCGCAAAGCCTAGGTGGCGGCGAAGTCACAGGCGGACGTGGATTTGGTGTCGTATCTGGCGAGGCGGTGCGACAACAGCGCGACATGCAACAACAAGGTATGCCTCAAGGCATTCCTGCGGACATTTTGCAAAACATTGCCTCAGGAATTCAGCAACAAAACAACTTGCCACCTGGTAGCCAACTTCCTCCGCAACAGCCAAGCCAATTCCCGAATCAAATGAGTAACCAATTCCCTCAACAGCAACCATTCGTCCCTCAAGGCCAACAAATGCCGCAAGGTATGCCAATCAATACACAACAAAGTGACATTCCACAGCAACCGCGAGGGCCAACCCTCGCAAGTGGGGCTGTTCCAAGCACGAACGTCGAATCCCAATTGGGCAAGCAACTTGGCGGTACAACCGTTACCAACAATCCAACAGCATCCCCGACGGATGCAATGGTGAATCGATTGGCTGAAGCTGAGCGAGCGGTCAAGAACGAACGTCGAAGTCAATGGCTCAACATGAACCAATCGAGTGCATCAAATGTGCTTGCTAACCTTGGAGCAGATTTGCCATCGCATCTCAAGGACGCTCAAGGCATCACGCCAGCTGCAGAAGTCCTCGCAGGAACCATGGGGCAGTCATCATCCGATGGACCCAATGATGCGCTCCTTCGTCGTATGTGTGAAGTTGCTTCACGACGTGTTGCACGAAAGCGAGGTGTCGCTGTTGAAACGCCTGATGCAAAGATCGTGGATGGTGCACTGATTGTCAATCTCACCTACGTCGATGATGGTCGTGTGCTCGACACTCCTGAGGATTTGACCTCCGCCTTCGAACATGCAATCCAAACCGAGGTTGCTCTCAAAGGCTATGACATGGCAGTCGAAATCGTTCTCTCCTGCATGAAGGATGGACAAGTGACAACCATCGGTGCAGAGGCAGAGGAAGACGAAGAAGAGATGTTTGCGTGTGAAGTCTGTGACGGACTCGTCAAAGAATCCGATCCAAAATGCCCACACTGTGGAGCCGTCTTCGAAGATGAAGAAGAGGAAGAAGTTGTCGAACAAACCCGCAAAGGACCTCCCGGTCCATCACGATCTGGCCCACCGGGGCCTTCTCGTTCAGGACCTCCAGGGCCCAAAAAAGGCGGACCGCCGGGGCCATCAAAGGGTGGGCCGCCTGGACCAAGCAAAGGAGGCCCTCCTGGACCAAAGAAAGCTGGACCACCGGGGCCAAGTAAGGGAGGCCCTCCTGGACCTTCCAGGGGCGGACCACCGAAAGGCGGGCCATCTGGACCAAAGAAAGCTGGGCCGCCGGGGTCAAGCAAGGGAGGCCCACCAGGACCTTCCAAAGGCGGACCTCCAAAGGGAGGACCATCTGGACCAAAGAAGGGTGGGCCACCAGGACCAAAGAAGGGTGGACCACCAGGACCAAAGAAGGGTGGACCACCTGGGCCTAAGCGTGGCCCTCCAAAGTGATGAGGCGTTCACGTGTCGAATACACCCAATGATTTTGGGAACATTGGATTTTCTGGTACGTTACGGCCTTCGCAAGTTGCAGCAGTATCGATTATCAAGCCTCAACTTGATCTAAACGAGAAGAGGTTGCACATCGTTGCGCCGCCAGGTTCGGGAAAGACGGTTCTTGGACTCTACGTTTGGGCTGATTTGGTTCGCGTTCCGACCCTTGTTTTGTCTCCAAATTCAGCGATTCAAGCACAATGGGCTGCTCGAACCTCTTTGTTCGAACTTGATGGAAAAGAGTATCAAATCAGTACAGATCCCAAGAATCCAGGATTGTTAACATCCCTAACGTATCAATCTGTAACCATGCCAAAGCGAGGTGGAGAAGACCTCGATGTAACAGCTATCGAACTTTGGGCAGAGGTTCTTGTGACGAAGGCTGAGGCGGATACCAATGAAGCCGCACTGCTGTGGATTGCGGATTTGAAACGAACAAACCCCGAATATTTTGATGAGCGTTTATCCGTCTATAGAAAGCAGGTTCGTGACGATTTTGCAAAGAATGGAAACGCTTTATGGACCCTCCATGATTCAGCAAGAAAGACATTGATGCGGCTTAAAGAGAAAGGCATTGGAATGATTATTCTTGATGAATGTCACCACCTACTGCACCATTGGGGGAGAGTGCTTACCGAACTCAAGGAGTTTTTCGATGATCCAATTGTTTTAGGCCTCACCGCAACACCACCCGACTTCTCGACAGTGAAGGAAAAAGACGCGAATCGGTATCACGAGTTCTTTGGCGAAATCGACTATGAAGTACCAATCCCTGCACTCGTTCGAGATGCAAATCTTGCACCATATCAGGATCTTTGCTATTTCGTCCGACCTGCGGAACATGAACTCGAGTACATTGCGAAAGTTGATGATGAATTCGATGAAATTCTTGCTGAATTAGAGCGACCTCCTTCCTACGAAAACGGTGTGCCTCGTTTGCAAGATTGGGTCTACCAACAACTCAATGACAAAATTTTACCCGGAGGAAAATCCGTCACATGGACAACATATGCCAAACAGACTGGAGTTTTCAGTGACGCTGCGAGAATGTATCTCAAAAATTGCAAGATGAGTCTTCCACCAGATGTACCCTCGTTCAATGGTTCCGAATGGGGACGGATGGCATACCTTCGTCAAGTCCTCGATCGTTACGTACGACATGGCCTGCGACGGTCTGAACTGAAAGAGGACCATCAAAAGGGAGAGATTTTAACAAGCCGACTTCGATTGCTCGGAATGCAAATTACTGAAACCGGAATTCGTCCATGTGCATCACCAGTTGGAAGAATTATGGCATATGCAGCAACCAAGATTGAGGCGCTTTCTGAGATTATTTCCACTGAAATGCAATCCCTCGGGCAAGACATTCGTGCCGTTATCGTTACTGACTTTGAGAAAACCTCTGCAACAGCCTTGGTTGAAGGCGTCATGGACGATGAAGCGGGTGGTGCAATTGCTGCATTCAGATCACTTGTGAAATGCGACTCTGGCGACATCCTTGACCCCATTCTCATGACGGGAAGTACGGTATTGGTTGACGACGATCTTTCTGAACGATTTCTCGAAGCCGCCCGTGCTTGGATTGCAGAACGTGATCTCGACATCGACCTCAGAGCGCGTCATGAAGAGACGTACCATGTCATCGTCGGTCGAGGAAAGGATTGGATTCCTCGATACTACTCGCTCATGATTACCGAATTCTTCCAACAAGGACTAACAAAGTGTTTGATTGGCACGCGTGGACTTCTCGGCGAAGGCTGGGATGCTTCGAAGATTAACGTACTCGTTGATTTGACCACTGTAACAACGAGCATGAGCATCAATCAACTCCGTGGCCGTTCCATGCGCTTGGACAAGGATTGGCCAGAAAAGGTAGCCAACAATTGGGATGTTGTTTGTTTTGCAAATGAATTTACCAATGGATACAAAGATTACCTTCGGTTTGAAAAGAAGCACAAACAATTGTACGGCGTTTGTGATGATGGAGCGATCGAAAAAGGCGTAGGACACGTTCACGCAGCCTTCACTGAAGCTGAACCTGAGGGAATCAGCGAAGGCATGAATTTGTTCAATGAAGAAATGCTTATGCGTTCGAGAAATCGGGAGAAAGCAAGAGATTTATGGGGCATTGGACAACCATTCAGTGCACATCCAAGGTCTGCAATTGAGACGATGCCAAACGACGATAACTTTGGGCTAGGGTCAGGATTCAAGTTTTCATCGAAAAGTGTGTGGAGTGGACAATCCCTCGTTCAAGCGATGGCATTGGTCGTTTCAAACAGTCTGATTCACACAGGACACATTTCAAACACATGTCGAGCGTCAGGAGGCGACCGTGGAGGCGGTTGGATGAGGATGCACCTCACAAATAGCACTGAAGAGGAATCCAAGATCTTCTCAGAAGCACTCGGAGAGGTCCTCGGGCCTTTGGAAAACCCAAGATATGTCATATCTCGACATTCGCGTTTCTTCAATGAGACTTGGTTAACCAAAATTCTACCAGAGGTTCTTGCAAAATATTTCCGCCCGATCGAATCCAAACTTGTGATGTATCACTCTGTCCCAAAAATATTAGCTGGCAAACGTGCTGATGCAGATATTTTCTTGCGATATTGGCAGGAGTTCATCAGTCCAGCAGAATTATTCTATGCGCACAGTGCTGAAGGCAAACTGCGTGTTGAAGCCATTCGACAGCAAAATCTTGGACCAAAGAATGCGACCAAGGAAAAGCAGATTTTCCTATGAACAACTCGGACAGGTGATTTTGTCACCTTTGCACGCTGAGCAGAAGCGATTCCTGCATTTGTAACATCGAAAGTCAAACACCGTTACGGGTGTAGAGCATGTCGGGTTTGAACACACCTCAGTGGATTCGGTCGATGATTGCGGCATAGAAGACCAAAATGCAGCAGCATCTAAGGTCGGTTTTGCTTGAGAGGTGGAAGAAGGTGACCCTGCTATGGTCTGAGCACTAACTTGAGCACTACCTTGAGCAGTACCAATATTCAGAACTTCTCTCACATAAGGATTCGAGAAGAACGGTTCGGCTGATACGGCTGGATATTTGAAGAACGATGCATAGGTTGAGGCTGCTTGAGCGACACTCATTCCACTCAAATCACTAACCTGCATTTTCCGAATGAGTTGATCGTAACTTGAATTCCCTCGTTGTCGCTGCGAACTGAACATCGGCCGCCTTGCTTGAGGATAGCCTTGAGTTCCAGCATTGAATCCTTCCTGGAGGGTAACAATCTTGAAAATAAGGTGTGCGAGGCTTGTAAAGATGATTGTAAACATACCGAGATAGACCATTATATCGAAGTCCCCTCCAAAGAAAAACAAAGCAAGTCCAAGCAGGTACAAGGATCCGAACCTGGATTTTTTTTGTTCCGTCATCGCTTCACCTCAAGATGGCCATGGCGCCGTCTCCAAGCGCCATGGCCGATTGAGTCTATCCATACCTGCCCAGCAGGTGCATGTCATTGTCCGAAGACTCCATTGGAGACAAATGGTGCTTCAACTGTAGACCTATAAAGAATCATTCCCGAACAGCGATTCGTAACGTCGGTTCTTGATTTCCAGCGAAGGTCGCAGAGGATGGAACCTGACGAGGAATGCCCATTCTCCTCTCAAGCTCAAGATGGGAAGAAGAAAAAGACGTTTTTGAGTCTACTTCATCTCCATAAAGACCGATTGGTTGTAGTTCATCTTGCCAATCTGCATCCTCGTCCATAGCATTCGTGATTCGAATCCAATCGTGCTCACGTTCCTTGAGAATCGCTGCACGTTTACTCATGTTGTATGAGGTGAATAGTTTCACAACTTGAGCCCGAGGTAAAGCCAATGGACAAAGCATCAGGATACGATCACCTTGTTGCCAAAACGAGCAAGGACCCAATTTTTCTTCATTGATCATGTTCAATGCAGTTTCCAATGCCTTTTGGCCAGAACCCCAGGCATGAGGTAGCCATAACATGATGACTGAGCGATCTTTTGTTCCGGGTACGTGCGTGCTTGCTTCTACCATGTACTGTTGTACTGCTCGGGTATCGACAACTGTTTTGCGTTGTTTTGGTTTCTTCTTGGTCTTCTTTTTCAGCTTTCGAGCCCGTTTAGGTATTTTTTGAGCCGAATCAATGCGTGGAATCTCTTCGAGCAAATCGTTTAACGGTTTTTTCAGTTGTTCCAACCCAAGAACCGTACACTGATAGCCAGTAGTTCCATGAATCGAACCAGGCAAACGAATGATGCGTCTCGTATCCGCCGTGACTCTATTATCGACGTTGAAACCCTCTTCAAGAACCCGAGTAAGCAATTGTTTACGTGAATCCCTGACAGTCTCTTCTCGCTCTTTTGGATCCTCTATCGCAAACTTATCTCTGTCCAAATCTAAGTAAAAGAGATGGAATCCCTTGCTCCCTGAAAAAGAACAACTCAAAAACTCCATCGAAGTATCAGAAGCGAGGTAGTCGTAAAGACCGAGGGCAGTGATCCTCGCTTCTTCGAGATTCTTGAGACTCAATGGAGCCACATCGATGTCAAAGACAATGAGATGGTCAAGGAGAATTGGATGTGCTCGCTCTTTGTCACGAAGACGCGGTAGGTCGATTGGGTTGAGCCATCTTGAAGTCGAGATATAGAGATCGCTGACGACATCTTTTCCGATGGCTTTGGCTAATGTCTGGTGGTTTCGAATACGTCGACGGGCAGTGACCCAACGACCTTTGTTGGTTCTCCAACGGTAGGAGTGCTGATTTGGATATGGAATCCAACTGAAATCAATTGGATTCTGAGCATAGTGAGCGAGAAGTTCCTTGCTTCTCTCTTCGCTCATATCACTCGTTTCTCAATCCGGCTTTCTTCAAGGCTTCGAGAAGAACTGCACCAAGTTCGGATGGATCCTTTGCACAGGCGATTCCTGCGGCTTCGAAGGCTGCAAATTTCTCTTCGGCAGTCCCTTTGCCACCAGATATAATGGCACCAGCGTGCCCCATTCGCTTGCCTGGAGGAGCTGTTGCACCTGCGACGAATCCAACGATTGGTTTGCTCACGTTTTCTTTGGCCCATGCAGCGGCTTCTTGCTCTGCATTTCCACCGATTTCACCGATCATGACGATGGCTTCGGTTTGCGAATCTGCTTCGAAGGCTGCTAGACAATCGATGAATCCGGTCCCATTGACGGGGTCTCCACCAATTCCAACACAGGTGGATTGTCCTTCACCGATGCTCATGGTTTGAGCAACAGCCTCGTACGTCAATGTGCCTGATTTTGAAACGATGCCAACACGTCCCTTCGCGTGAATGTGTCCTGGCATAATTCCAATCTTTGCTCCACCGTTCTCGCCGGGGGTGATGATACCTGGGCAATTTGGTCCAATCAATCGCACTCCTGGGCGATTCTCGACGAACGCAACTGCTTTGACCATGTCAAGGGTTGGAATGCCTTCCGTAATGCAAACAACAACGCCTTCGCCCTTGATTTGGTCGAAAGCATCGGCAGCCTCCATGATGGCTTCACCAGCGAATGGAGGAGGTACGTAAATGACGGTTGCATCAGCATCTGTTGCCTCAATCGCTTCAAACATTGAGTTCCAAACTGGGAAATCCTTTCCTTGGAGTTCAACGGTTTGACCACCCTTTCCAGGCGTACAGCCACCGACTATGTTGGTCCCGTATTCGACCATCTTATCGGCATGGAACATGCCTTGCTTTCCCGTGATTCCTTGTACCAATACCTTTGCGTTTTCTTCAATCCAGATTCCCATCAGGCCTCACCTCCAATCAATTGTACAATTTTCTGCGCACCATCTGCCAAGTCATCAGCAGGATGAATGTTGAGGGTCGAAGCTGCAAGAATCGCCTTGCCTTCATCGACATTGGTTCCTGCTAGGCGGACAACCAGTGGCACATTGAGGTCGAGCGCTTCTGTTGCAGCAATTACACCACGAGCAATGATGTCGCAGCGCATGATTCCACCGAAAATGTTCACGAGGATTCCTTTGACGTTGGGGTCTTCAAGAATGATTGAAAACGCTGTCTTCACTTGTTCCTCGTTGGCTCCACCGCCAACGTCAAGGAAGTTAGCAGGTTCTCCTCCGTACAGTTTGATGACATCCATGGTGGCCATGGCAAGACCTGCTCCATTGACCAGACAACCGATGTTGCCATCGAGTTTGACGTAGGAAAGACCTGTTTCCTTCGCTCGGATTTCAACATCTTCTTCCTCGGAGAGGTCCCGTAGATCGTCCCAGTTCTTGTGACGGAATTCTGCGTTCTCATCGAAGCTGACCTTGGCATCCAAAGCAACCATCTCATCGTCACCTGTTCGGACCAAGGGGTTGATTTCGACCATTGCACAGTCCTCTTGGACAAACAGTTCATACAGAGAACGAAGCATCTTTCCAAACGACTTGTGCGCTGCACCAGAGAGTCCGAGTGCGAGACCAAGATCACGAACTTGATAACCCATCAAACCTACATTGGGATCAACGTTGACCTTGTGCAACAATTCCGGAGTTTCTTCAGCGACCTCCTCGATGTCCATTCCACCTTCCGTCGAGGCCATAATGAGAACTGATTTCTCTTCTCGGTCGACCAGCAATGCGAGATAGTACTCGTGAGCAATATCGCACCCTGATTCAACGTACAGATGATTGACGAGTTTGCCTTCTTCGCCAGTTTGCTTGGTCACAAGGACGTGCCCCAAAATGTTGGTAGCATACGTCTCAACATCCTCTCGAGAAAAAGCGATTTTTACGCCCCCTTCCATCAAGAGATCTCCTGTGTTTGGACAGTACAGGTTTCCTTTGCCACGTCCACCAGCATGGATTTGAGATTTGACTGCAACAACCTTTGACTGAAGCGCATCATAGGCCTGAAGTGCATCTGCAACGCTTGTGCAGTGGACGCCATCGAGAACCTTCACGCCATGGGCTTTGAACAGTGCTTTACCTTGGTATTCGTGGATATTCATTGTATCACTAATTCTTCCGAGCAAAAGAACGCCTTTGAACTGTGCGGCTACGTTGTCTCAATCATCCAACGCACCAACACTACAAGTTGAAAAGCCAAAACAGTGCGCCTCAAGCATGCAGGTCGTGGTCTTGGCAGGAGGTTTCGGGACACGATTGCGTCCCTGGACCTATGAAATTCCAAAACCAATCCTACCAATGTTGGACAAAACACTTCTCGAGCACGTTGTGGAAGTTGTACCGAACGACAAAGTCGACGAGGTTGTTGTAGCGGGTGGATACAAAGTTGATGACATTGAAGCATATTTCAAAGAGTCTGATGTCTCTTACGATGTTCGAATCGTCAAAGAAACTGAACCACTCGGAACAGGAGGTGCACTCGGCAACTGCAGAGACGTCGTCTCAGGACAATTCGTCTGTCTCAATGGTGACATAATCTCATCTCTGGACATGCAAGTTGGGCTTGATTTGCATCAAAAAAACGGTGGCATAGGCACATTGGCACTTTGGGAAGTTGAGGACCCAACACGTTTCGGAATCGTAGGTCTTGATGAGGAGCACCGCATCACGCAATTCAAAGAAAAACCAACACCAGAAGAGGTCTTTTCAAATCTCATCAATGCCGGATCTTATCTGTTCGAAGACGATATCTTCGACTACATCCCTTTGGGTCGTAGTTCCCTCGAGCGCGAAGTATTCCCCGTCCTCGCTGAAGAGGGTAAACTGAACGGTTTCTCCTTTGATGGCTATTTCATCGATGCGGGAACCCCGCAAAGCTGGTCTATTGGTGTTGAAGCAAGCATTGCACACCAGCGATGGAAAAGAGGTAAACGAATTGATTCAAATTGGCACGCAGACGATTCCATCAGTATCCAAGGTGATAGCATCGTCGAGAAGAGCATGCTTTCAACAGGAGCATCCATAACGTCTGCTGAACTCAACAAATGCAGCCTTCTCAACAACGTCCAAATCGGAACCAACTCGAAACTCAACCAGACACTCGTAGGAAGAAACTCAACCATTGGAAAGAATTGTGCATTGGACAACGTGGTTGTCGATCACAATTCGATTGTTCCAGACAATACCGTTCTATCCGATGCACAATGGCCGCTTATCGAGTGATAGAACGGAAGATATCAAGAAGAATTAGTGTGTGGGATTATCATGCAGCCCCTCATTGTTGTCAATTTCAAAACCTACGCGACGGCTATGGGTCAGAAGGCGGTCGATTTGGCACAAGCAATGGAACGAGCATCAAAGGATCATGTGAGGATGATTGCAGTCGTCTCTGCCTTTGACCTTCATGCAGTCAAACAAGCAGCGCCCTCCTTGGAAGTTTGGAGTCAGCATCTCGACCCGGTTGGACAAGGTTCATTCACAGGTTGGCTTCAACCCGAAAACGCTATAGAAAGGGGTGCTCAAGGGACAATTATCAACCATGCAGAGCACAAAGTCGACATCGAACATGTCCAAAAACTTATCCAGCAATTGCCGGATGAGTTCCCGATGTGTGCATGCGCAGCCGATGTTGATGAAGCACATCGACTAGCGGATCTCGGCCCGAGCTTCATTGCTGTGGAACCACCAGAACTCATAGGCGGAGACATTTCAGTGACAACAGCAGATCCTGCTATTGTTTCGGACACGGTCAATGCCGTTCGTGCAATCAATCCTCAGGTTCGAGTCCTTTGCGGCGCTGGTGTGAAGGACGGAAAGGACGTCAAAACCGCTGTTGAACTCGGCGCACATGGCGTCTTGCTCGCCTCTGGTGTGACCAAAGCGAGCGATGTTGATGCCGTTCTTGCTGACCTTGTTGCCGGCTTGGAGAACTGAGGAGTTGAACACATGGCTCGCAAAACGAAGCGCAAGCCTGTTCGAATTGCCCATGAATTGTCAAGGACCCGTCGCAAGGCCATCGAAAAGGCCCTGCATGAGCATCAAATCGAAGACAGGACAGAATGGGATCGAAACTCAGAATGGGGTGATTATCGCTTCTACCGAAAACTGGTGAAAAGAGGAACCATTCGAACGATTGAACTTCCGTTGCTCGAAGTTACCATCGGTGACCCATGGTCAACCTCTGTGACCATCATCCATGGCAAGCGACCTGGTCCTACGATTACCATTCTTGGAGGCATGCATGGCGATGAACTGACAGGCCCGTCTGCTTGTACGCATTTGCTAAGTACAGCATTCACCGACCCAGAGAAGCCACTCGACCCCGAAACATTGGCAGGTACCATTCGAATTGTCCCAGTTGTGAACATGCCTGGCTACCGATCAAAATCCAGATATTTCCCAGATGGAAGAGATTTGAATCGAAACTTCCCTGGCAACTCAAAGGGCTCATCGACCCGAAGAGTTGCTGCTCAAGTATGGAAGTATCTGGTCGAAGACTCGGATGCAATCATTGACTTACATAGCGCAGGAAAAGGGCGTTCAAACATGCCTCAACTCCGAGTTGATCTCGCACATGCTGGTTCAAACATTCTTGCGAAAGCCTTTGGGATCGAAATTCTTCTTGATTCAAAACCTCCGAAAGGATCGCTAAGGTTCAATGCAAATGAGGAAGACATTCCTTCAATAACGTACGAAGGAGGAGGCGCAAACTGGCTCGATCAAGCATCGGTCAAAGTCGCAGTACACGGAGTCATGAACGTCCTTCGAAAACTCAAGATGGTTCCAGGGAAGCCGCACAGACCAAGATTCAGAATGCTTGCAAGTGGATCAACATGGTTGAGAGCCGGTGAAGGTGGCCTGCTTGATTTGTTCGTCGATAGTGGTTCAATCATGAAAGAAGGTGATGTCGTAGCTCGTATCTCCGATCCAGCCACACCTGGCCTGTCCGTCGATATCCTCGCTCCTGAGGATGGGCTCATGATTTGTATTGCCACGAACCCATTCGTAGCAGCAGGGATGCCTGTTGGTCATTTTCTACCAGTCTCAAAGCACATGTCACTGCTCGAAGAGCAAGTCGATGGATTTGGCCGATTTATCACACAAGGATCTCTCGATGAGCCTGTGTGGCGGGAAGAAGAAGAAATTGAAGTTGAAGTTCGTGGAGAATGGGATGGCGGTAGTGTCGACAGTGGATGGATTGAAGCCACCCTCGAAGAGGCAAACCGAGACGACAACGAAGAGGAAGCGGAAACCTGAGCAGTGGGTACCCTATGATTTACTAACTGCGAATTCAAAATCACTCCCGAAAAAGAGGTGTGGACGAATCATTCGGGACAAACCTTAGATGGGCACCATCAAAAAAGCCAGCATGGAAGAATTATCCAAGGTCGGTATAGACTCAAAAAGGACCACAGCTGCAAGCGTAGCTATTGTTGGGTTGGTCGTCTACCTCTCAATGATTCATTTGCAATCCATTTTGATGCCATTGGCTATTGCAGTCCTGCTGTTCTTCATGATTAAGCCACCTGAACAATTCATCTATGAAAAGGTTGGAAATCGGTTTGTATCATACGGTACAGTTCTTCTAACGTTTATCGTTACAGTTTACTTTACGTCGTTGTTTTTGTACGAGAATCTTTCAGACTTTATCGAAGAAGTCCCAAGGATCACCGAAGCATTTGAAGAAAAGAGAGCGAACTTAGCGGATTCGAATCTTTACGGTCTTGAGGTCATTTTTTCAGATGCTGAACTTCTTGCTAGCGTTGCATCACCAAGCAACATCGAAGCGTTTGTACTCGGTATCTTAGGAACATTGAGTGGTTTCTTTGGTACGATGATTACGGTTCTGATATTCCTTTTGTTCATCGTCTTGGAAGAGCACACAATCGCACAACGATTCGGAGCAGCGTTTCCAAATTCCTACGAGAGAGCGAAGAAAATTGTCAGCGAATCGACGGAATCGATTCAGGCTTATGTTGTCTCAAAGGTGACCTGCAGTGCAGGACAAGCTCTCGTTATGGCCATTATTCTCTATGCATTTAACATACCTGGATGGTTTTTGTTTGGAATTTTGTGCTTTTTGCTGGATTTCATTCCAATCCTAGGGGCCTTATTCGCTACAATTCCCCCAGTCATCATCGGAGTCATCCTACTCGATCCTGGAATGGCACTGTTGATGATTGTCCTCCTGATTGGAAATCAGCAAGTGTTTGGATCGTTTGTTGAACCAAATCTCTCAGGGTCAAAGATTGGAATTTCACCGTTCGTTTTGTTGTTGACTGTGATGTTGTTCTCACAAGTTTGGGGCATTGCTGGAGCCATCATTGGTGCTCCAATCATCATCATTGCACGATTGATTTTGGATGAGAACGAGCGAACTCGGCCTGTTGCCCTGATGATGGCCAACGATGTTGAAGAAGAATAGATGACTCATTGGTTGTTGAAGGCATCGATGGCTGCAACAACTTCGGAATCGTCCATCAATCTTCGCTGTGATTTTGCTACATCGAAAAGATGGGCAACGAGTTCATCCGTTACCTCATAATTTCGCTGTTGAAGCCACCAGATGATGTTTGACCGTCCAGCCATGTGGCCGATTCGAATGACTTGTTCGAGGCCAAATTCGCCTGCTGGAACACCTGAGTAAACTCGATCAGCAAGCCAGTGGTCACCTTTCTTCATGGCCTTAATAACGGCTGAAGCGTGAACACCTGTACCAGTCTCAAATGCATCTTGTCCAAAGACGGGATAGTTGCGAGGAAGAGGAACTTCGGTAAATTCGTGTGCCTTTTGCATGTATTCGCCAAGAACGGTAAGATCATTTTCGATGGCTCCCATCAATTTGAGGTTCACCAAGGTCTGGTCAAGAGGTGCATTTCCTGCTCGCTCACCGAGACCAAGTGCGGTTCCGTGGACAACATCTGCACCTGCTTCAACAGCTGCGATGTTGTTGGCAACACCCAAACCCCGGTCTTGGTGACCATGCCAATTGACTTCGATATCTCGACGGTCGTATCCACCGTCCTTGATGACCTCCTCATCGATGAAATTGAGCAATTTCTTGACACCGTTTGGAGTCACGTGGCCACATGTATCGCAAACACAAATTCGACGGACACCGAGTTCCATGGCTCGCTGGTAGATTTTCTTGATGTCTTCAGGATTCGAACGCGTGGTGTCCTCTGTAACAAACATCACAGGTACGTCGTTTTCAACAGCAAAGGAGACCGCCGTTTCCATGGTCGATAGGAGTTTGTCCATGGTCCATCCTTCCGCATATTGGCGGATTGGACTTGTTCCGAGGAACGCTGAAGCTTGGATTGGAATTCCGTGCTTTTCTTGCAACTCGACGAGTGGTTCGATGTCTTGCATCAGTGTTCGTACTGCAGCACCTGGACGAATTTGGTAATCGTTCTCTGTAATGTGGGTCAGCATAGCATCGATGTGTTCGACGTGGAACGGTCCAGCGCCAGGAAGTCCAAGATCGACCTTCTGAATGCCGAGTTTCTCCATATAATCGAGCAATTCAATTTTTTGCTCAATGGTTGGGTTACGTGCAGATGGGCTCTGGAGACCATCACGCAAGGTTTCATCATCGAACCAAACGCCATGTGGATGGTTGTTTGGATTCCTGTTCAACTCGTATTCAATCGTGTTCCAATCGTAAATCAATGAACGCTCATCCATAACAATTCACCTACGAGGAAAACCCCCGCACATACCGACCAGTCATGAATCATGTTTGAACTCGTCGATAAGACCGTGTCATTCTTCTTCGAGGTCCAGATCAGATTTTGTTGCTTGTGCAGCCTCGAATTCTTCTCGAGAAACAACTCCATCACCATCGGTATCCATGGCATCAAATTCGTCCTCTTCGATCAATTCCGCAGGCAAGCGAGCAGTGAAGATGATTTCATCATCATGTGACGATTTATCCTTCGAACGCAATTCCATGATGCGAGTGCCCTTGGTCGATTTTCCAGAGGTTTCCTTTGTTTGATTAACGGCCAGTCGAATCATCATACCTTTCTTGGTCAAGACGAACAAATTGTCGTTCATATCTGGAATGCGTCGAACGCTCACAAGTTCGTCAGAGAATTCTTCATCCAGTTTCATGGTTCGTACACCCTTTGCGCCAGGATTGGTCGAGCGATAACCATCGGTCATCATTTTCAGCTGACCGTCATCATCGAAGCGTTCGTTTCCATCTCGATCGAGATCAGGCACGCGGTCTGCTGTTCCGAGGCGGCTACGCTTCGCCATTCCGAACTTTGAGATGGTCAGGATTTGCGAATCAGCATCGCTCATCGCGAGCATACCTGCAACAAATCCTCCACCTGATCCCTTTCGGTCGGCGACCTTGATTCCATACACACCACCAGATACACGGCCAGAGGTGCGGATGGCATCGCACTTGAAACGGCTGGCATATCCCGTTGTTGAAATCATTACAACATCGTCGCTGTCAACGCTTTGTTGGACATTGACCAAGGAATCGTTCTCAAGTTTGAATCGAAGTGCATACTTTCCGTTTCGATTGATTCGGACGTATTCATGCAGATCGGTTTTCTTAATCAGACCCAACTTGGTTGCGAAGAGCAAGAAATAGCCTGACGGAGGTCGTTTTTCGCCCTCCTCAAGTTTAATTTTCAGGCATTTTTCAGTCACTTCATCAACGAGTTCTTTTGAAATTGGCAGAATACTGACGATATTCTCCTCATCTTGCAAGTTTTCGAGCAGATTACGGATGTGTGTACCTCGACTCTGTCGACTTCCTTGCGGTATCTCCCAAGCCTTAAGACCATACACACGGCCAAGATCGGTGAAAATCAACAATCGATCTTTGCTAAAACACGTGATGATGGATTGTGGAGAATCCTCATCCTTCGTTGCAACACCTTTGAGGCCTTTTCCGCCACGATTCTGGATTCTGAATGTTTCAACCGGTACATGTCGAATGTAGTTGTCATCGGTGAGCGTAATCGCAATCGCACGCTCTTCAATCAAGTCTTCTCGGTCCATGGACAGAGGCATCTTGTTGATTTCCGAGCGTCGCTCATCACCATGCCGTTCAACCATTTCATCAAGCTCTTCGGTGAGGATGTTTAGACGACGAACTCGGGAAGCAATGATGTCCTTCAAATCAGCGATTTTAATCTGCAATTCATCGTAATCGTTCTGCACCTTTTCGACATCGAGGCGGCTCAATTGATACAGACGTCGCTCAGCGATGGCCTTGGCCTGTGGCTCTGTAAAGTCAAACGCTGCAATACCTGGCATAACCTCCGTTCCTTGAAGGACAGCCTCAAACTGGTCTCGGCTTGAACTGGCTTTACCGACTGCGATGACATCATCGATGCGGTCTTGTGCCTTGACAAGCCCCTCAAGAATGTGAGCACGAGCTTCGGCCTTCTCCAATTCGAACTTCGCACGTCGCTCGATAACAGATTCACGGTGCTCAACATAAGTATGGAGCATGGTCGGCAGGGTCAACAACACAGGTCGACCATCGAGGATACCCATCATGTTGGCCGAGTACGATTCCTGTAAACGGCTTGATTTGAACAGTTGATTCAAGACAGCGTGAGGATCTGCATTGTTTTTGACTTCAATGACGACACGAATACCTTCCTTCGATGATTCGTCACGAATGTCACGTATGCCGATCACGGATCCTTTTGATACCAAATCTGCGATGTGAACGAGCATGTCGGACTTCTTCACTTGGTACGGGATCTCATGGACGATGATGCGCTTTCCGCTTGAATCATCGATTACGTCGCACCGCGAACGAACGTGGAAACGGCCCTTGCCGGTGGTGTACATATCGATGATTCCATCAATTCCATGAATGGTTGCCCCCGTTGGGAAGTCTGGGCCTTTGATGTGTTCCATATACTCGTCAATGGAGACATGCGGCTTTCCA
>JBMYNT010000021.1:0-26662 GCA_049598575.1 Candidatus Poseidoniaceae archaeon
TGCAGGACCATCTCTCCGTCCCAGCCCTCAACTTGGTTGACTGCATGGTCGGTTGTGAAATGAGCAGCAAGATCGTTAACTGCAATCGTACCTGGGAACGCAGGCTTTCCACCGTGTCTGTGGATGTAGCGCTCAGCAGATTCAATGACTTCGTGGAAGGTCTTTCCAGGCGTTAGTTCAAGCTTCATTGCTTCAAGTGTACGACGTGCGACGTGCCCTGCATCTTTCCAATATTTCAGTGTCGATTCTTCCACCAAGTGACCACGTCACGCGAAGGTACAACGCCTTCTCTGATAATAGTTACCAATGGTTCATCGGAATCAAAATCGATTTTAACGAAGGTGCTTCCTGGGCCTGTTTCACGATTTCCTGCAACCACAGCAACATCAGGAAGACCCAATTCAGATGCGGCTTCAGCCACTGTGTTCGCTGGTTCTTCACCTGCCTCGTTGGCACTTGTTGCCGTGACAGGCCCCACAGCCAGAGCAAGAGCACGCGCGGATGGATGATCAAAAACACGAATGGCAACGGATTGACCACCAATCCGAGCATCAAGAGGTTGATGAGCAGGATAGATGACCGATAGACCTCCCCGAGGAAAGGCTTCAACAAATTCGACAATCCGAGGATCGATGTCAACCATATGTGCTACTTGATCAAGCGAAGCAACGCCGATTGACACTGGTTTGTCGGACGACCGAGATTTGAGTTCAAACAGTGCGTCAAGCCCTTCCTTGGTCGGAAGGCATCCTAAACCAGGAAGCGTTGACGTTGGATAGGCAATAACGCCCCCGTTGTTGATGTAGGAAACCTGTTCATCGGTGATGATTGGCATACCATCACGCACGGGTCCAAATGGACATATGTTTGGTTGCAATCGATTCTGCGAGTTCCTTATCTGCCGTTTTCACGAGCAATTTTCCGCTTGGATACAACGTCAAATCCGCCTCACCAGTAAACGTCCAAACCATTCTTGATTGAACCCCTGCTTCAAAGCCACTTTCGATGATTTTCGCGCCGACGTGTTCCAAATCGATCGATGTTACACCATCTGGAACGATTTGCCATGAGGCTTGATTGCCGCACAACTCCATTGCAAATCCATCACTCATGCAACAACCTCAGAATTCTGGCTTTTTTGGTGGGCCCGATGGCCCAGTTGGTGGACCACTTGGAGGGCCGCTAGGAGGACCGGAAGGCGGACCACTCGGTGGACCAGATGGGGGGCCGCTTGGTGGGCCGCTTGGTGGGCCGCTTGGTGGGCCTGAAGGCGGACCACTCGGTGGACCTGATGGAGGTCCGCTTGGTGGACCTGAAGGTGGACCCGATGGAGGGCCTGAAGACGGGGCACTCGGTGGTCCTGATGGAGGCCCGCTTGGTGGACCTGAAGGTGGACCACTCGGCGGTCCTGATGGAGGGCCTGAAGGCGGTCCAGAAGGGCCTGGCGGTAACGATGGTGGCGTCGCTTCTGTCTGGACGACTGGTTCTTCTTGAGCCGGAGCAGGTTGTTCAACTGGTGGTGAAGGAGGAGGCGATGGAGCAGGCTCAGATTGTACCGGCGTTAGTGGAACTTGTGTCAACAAATCAACAGCAGGCTGAGCAGCTGGCTCGCTTACAATAGGCGTTGAGAGCAGCGGATCGGGAGTTGGAGTAGTGAGCAATGGGTCTGCAGCGACAGGTGCTTCGGCCTTCTTTTGCTCCCATGGTGGCGTCTTTGGACCGTCCTCTTCGGCGTTTCCGAAGGTTCCTGCACTGATTTTCGTTGACCCGCCTTCAGCATTTTCGCCAAAGAACGAAGACATCTGGACTTGGCTTGCATCGATGAGTTCACGCTCCTGAACGTTTCCAAAGTCTCCAAGATTCGCATCGAACGCTCCTGAAAAGAGGCTTGAGCCGACTGCATTACCAATTTGCCTTGACTTGACCTGTTGGAACTCGAAGTCCGCTTCGTACGGGCCGAGTGAAAGTGACTGGCCTTGGCCAGAAAGGGAGAAGGTCCAGTCACCATCGCTGAGTTTGAAAGCGAAGGAAAACGACCGTGTAAGCCCGGGGCCGATGGACGATACACCTTCGGTTGGTTCAACAGTTGCACCAAGACTTGTCTTGATGCTCGCCGAAATTCCACCGATCGGAATCGCGGATTCGTTGGTCAGGTTGAGCATGACTTCGACGATGTCCTCATCGTCATCATCGATTTCCATTCGAACGGTTTGTAGAACAACCGAAAGCGAGCCAGCTGTTGCCGAGTGTTCTTGACTCATTCCTCTCACCTACCCCTCGTAGACGGTTCATCACTTTAAGTTCAGGCGCGTATCGCTTGGAAGAGACCAATCTACTGCAGCAACTGTATGATTGCTACGATCGATGGAGGTGCGGTATTCTGCCGTCTTCGAGCGTGCACGAAGAACATCTCGAACGCCGAAAATCCACCCAAGAACGGGGATGAGGTAGCGCAGTTTGTGAAAGGCTCGTGGTCCGAAATGGTGCACTTCAAGCAAAGTGCCATTGTCGTGTACGATGGCAATTCGGAACGCACGTTGTCCGAGGGATCGGCCATACGCACGCCCTGTGTATTTCCAATACAACCACAACGAACCAAAGAAAAGTACCCACGTTACGAGAAATGTTGCAGCATATCGAGCACCCTCGGCGAGGTAAGTCCAACTGATGAGAATTTCTAGGAAGGTGAATCGAGTCATCACCTGGAGGAGAAGAGACATGACGATGACGTCAATCGCGAAGGCTGCGATTCGGCGCCATACGGGTGCAATCAGCATCCCTTCGGGAGCAGAAGAAAGCACTTGCTGGGCAAGTGTTCCGCCTTGGTAAACCGTGACTGGGCTTTCCGCCATACGCATCCCAATGGCTGTTCGTTGTTGAACCTGCGTGTTAGCCATTGACCAAATGCCACGCAAACAAACCGCGTTCCTCAGCCCAATCCAGCCACGAACGCCATGTTGGATCGTAACGCAGAGTTTGCGGGTCGCCAACGACGACAAGGCCGCGTTTTGCTCGGGTGATGGCGACGTTGAGGCGGCGTTGATCGCTCAGAAATCCAACGATACCGTCTGGATTTGAACGTACGGCTGAAAAGATGATGATTTCTTTTTCACGGCCCTGATACCCATCGACCGTGTTAATTTCGAGACCTGCGAATCGTCCTCCTTGTTCTCGCTCTTTGTTGCTGTCAAAAATGTCCGAAAGGGCACGAACCTGGCCACTGTATGGTGTAATGATTCCAATATCTGAAGGCAGCACATCACCAGGTTCCAACAAACCCTGAACCAAATCGTAAATTCGAGCAGCTTCAATTGGATTGCTACGACTTCCTCCTTCTTGCTCCTCGTCTTCAACACCATCGATTGGGATGAATGCAAAAGGGTGGTCCCAGTCAGGCCACAGAATGCCTGCAGGAGCAGGTCGCTCCATCGCTGTGCAGCCGTCGTTGAGACGGTCATCGTAAAATCGAGCACTCGGAAACTCCCGCAATACGGGGTGCATTCGGTACTGTACGTCGAGTAGATGTGTCTGAATGCCAACATCGATGAGTCGTTCAAACAAGGAACGCCCCAATCCGCCTTGCTCTGCTTTTTTTGAAATGACCGTTGGTGGGAGTTGCTTGTGATCACCGACTAAAATGAGTTGACGACAACCTTTGGAAATGGGTATCAATGCACTCGGTTCAACCGCTTGCGTTGCCTCATCCATCAAGACGATGGGGAAGCGTCGGCCTTCGAGGAGACGATGTCCTGAACCAATGTTGGTTGAACAAATGACCTGTGCATTGTCCAATACGGATGCGATCATCTCTTTCTCAATGCGTCGCATTTCTTTCTTGTTGTGCTGAATGTCTCGATGGGCAAGTCCTTTTTCACGACCCTTCAACTTGGGCAAGGCACGATGAACTTCGTCCATTTCATCGCGGATAATGGCGAGTTCGTCCTGTTTGGGATGTTCTTCAATCTGGGCATCAAGCGTCGCCATGCGCAATGTTTCACGAACTTTGACAGGTCGCCCGATTCGAACGGCTCGAATTCCCAAATCCAACAAGCCTTCGAGGAGGTTGTCCACAGCAACGTTGGATTCTGCAGTTGCCAGAATCGGCCCACGACCTTCCATTGCAAGTTGAGCGAGGGTTGCAACAGCCGTGTGGGTTTTTCCTGTACCAGGTGGACCTTGGACGATGGTTACGCGACGCTTCATCGCTGCATCCATCGCATCGGTTTGAGATGGATTTAGAGCAACATCAATGCGCTCTGAACGATTGAATTTGCCTGAAATCTTTGGAGGCATGGAAGCATTGTCTTCCGGATCGTGAACTTGTCCAAGGATGACATCGCGCAGGATTGTACCTCGATCACCTTCGACCGAATGGAACATTTCGAGTGCCTCCTGCATACGGTCGTGGGCAACTCGATTCGCACCACGATCAAGCCTCCATGTTCCTTTTCTGAGATCTTTTGGTCGTTGCGAAACAACCACTCGTAAACGCGTTGGTCCACGCTCAAGGACGATCCCTTCGATGGTTTTCTCACCGATTGGCTTTGAGCGGCTGATGACGACAATATCACCATGTGTGAAGCGATGTTGCCCAAGATGTTGGCGGTCAGGATGTTCAAACACCAGAATGTCTTCTCCAAACAGCGTTCCATTGGTTCGGCCTTTCAAACCGAGGAGAGCGAGCCCGGATGCTTGCAATCGATGATGCGACCAGGATGACCAACGCTCCTGAATCATGGATGTCTCTTCCTTCAGCTCTTCTTCAAGCAGTGATGTGAAATGGCGGAAATGGTCTTGTCCTCGGCGCCAGGTGCCCCCCTCTTCACCTTCAGGTTCAACATCCATCCCTGAGGAGGAACTGTCCATCCGTCGAACCTTTCCTCGCTCGCCCATGCCTTCTCCACTGGTTGCCATCATTTCAGACTATGGCGAATGATGCGTTCGTCGTCCATGGAATGGTGATGCTTAAACCACAAGTGCCTACCGAGAAAGTAGGCGAGACCATGTTTTGGAAGCGCAAAAAGGATGGGGCTGAGGAGGGAAATCCTTGCCCATTTTGCGGCGCTCAAAACGAGCTTGACGCAACAACATGCGTACAGTGCTATTACGACCTAAACAAACCAGCACGCGATCAGCACCTTGAGGTTGCATCCGATGTTCAAAATGACCTCCTTTCGACACTCATGGACAGTGATGACAACGAAGAGGAGGAAGAATTCGCTGTCGAGGCAGTCCTTGACCTCGAAGATGTCACCATCGAAGTGGATCAATACGACGACCCTCTCTCCAGTGACGGATTCTCATTCATCGACAGTGAGGGCCCAACCTTGTCCGAAACGGTTGAGTTCGAAACTCGTGAAGAGGTTGAATTAACCTCCGAAGACGCGCCTGACATCGAGGAGCGATTCGAACTTCCGGATGCCAACCCGCTTGATGAAGTTGAGGAACCGGTACACACTGGCCAAGGTCAGTTGATTCAGACAGCTGATGACGAGAACGATGTCGACTTTACAGGAACTGTTGGTCCAGATCCGAACGCCATTCCTGAACTTCCTGAGACCGATGAAGACCTCCCGCTTCCACCTGGAGAACTCACCATTCCTGACATTCCTGATGATACTCAAGAGGATGAGCCACAAGTTCCCGAATTGCCTGAGGAAGAGACTGTTCCAGAGTTGCCAGAAGAATCTGAAGCACCAGAACTCCCTGAAGACGATGCAATTCCCGAACTCCCTGAAGACGATGATGTCGAATCAACAATCGAAAAGCCTGCAGAGGACGACGTTGTTGCTCCGGATGTGCCAACGAGTACGCGCATCTGGCCATGGCCTGCTGGAGAACCAATGGATCCTCGAGAAGTGCATCGAATCGTAGTTGAGTCGCTTGGATTGCTCCGAGCAGGACGCATTGCTGAAGCAGAACACAACATCGATGCGCTCGGACCTCGCCTTGGTGACGATGTATCGTTGTTGTACCACATTGGCCTTATTCTACAACAAGCCGGACGTGCCGAACATCTCAATTGGATGCTTGAAATGGCACGACGTGTCCATCCCAACGATGAGAACGTGATGAACGCCATCGCCCATTTGTCCACCTGAGGTATGCCACATGCCAGAAACACCGAAGCTTCCTGACTTGGAGGGAGGGTACTCTCTACGCCCTGTTTCCAAAGCCATCCTGCCAATGGTCATTGAAGCGTATACGGAAGATCCCGAGTCGGCGAAGGCAGCCTTGCCTTGGCTACGCAGCGACGAAGACATCACGCGCCAACTCGCAGACATGTTGCACGATTTGGAACATCTCTCAAACGCAGACCGTGTCCACTTCTGGTCGATTCATGATGACGAAAACACCTTCATCGGATTGATTGGTCTTGGAGATGAAATGCAATTGGTTCACTCGAACTACAACCTTGGCTACTGGGTTCGCAAAGGATTCCGCAACCGACGCATCGCTTCGAATGCAGTCGATGCTGTGCTTGGATGGCTTGAGTCAAGGGGGTCCGTTTTCAGGATTGAAATTACAGTCCATCCTCGAAACGAGGCAGGTCTTGTAACAGCGGAACGAATCTGCCAGCGGTGGAACGGTCAAATCATCGACGAATTCATTGGCATCGAATTGAACAACAAAACGGTCCTTCACAAAATCCACGTTATCGATCTGCCCCGGATGTGAAGGGTGTGCGAAGAACGTGGTTGACCGTCGATACGGATGACCTTCGTCACGTTCCGTCGAATCAAGGGCATCCAACTCGCTCAAAACCAAACACATCCTTACCGGATATTTCAATGCAATTTCGACAAGGTATTGACGGCTTTCATGCTTGGATGAGCACACACAGTCATCCTGTCACACTTTTCGTGATTGCCGACCAGTGCATATCTGATGAATTTGTGAAGATGATGAACTCCCTGGTTGATTCGTACAGTGAACGAATTTCGATTGGTTGTCATGGATTGCACCATCGAAGTTGGTCTGCATGGCAGGAAGATGTTGAGGGATTTTCAGAAGACCTAGCCGAATCCGTTCGACTTCTCGAGCATCAATTTCCGGACCATTTCAGAAAATGGTTCCGCGCTCCCGCTGGCTACGTAGCCCCGTGGATGTTCCCAGTCCTTGAACGACATGGATTCCGTGTTGATTCATCGATCAATCCGTCATGGTTGGTCAACAAGAAATTCGGTAAAGGAAACTCGTGGAAAAACACACAACGTGCTGTCCAATCAACATCCCTCGTTGAACGACCATGGAAGACACGTTGGACGCTTCCAACATGTGGCCCTGCCCAACACATCCTTGGATTACGTTGGAACGCCAAAGCAGCATGGAAGCGATTGTCAAAGCCTCTCACTGTCGAAGAAATCAATCATGTTGAAGATTCAACAGTTGAACTCGATACGATCTACTGGCATATCCTCGATCACGCAAGAAAGAACGGAACATGGACGCCACCAATCAAAGGCTTGTGATGTCGGTTCGCTCGGTCGAAACCTCGAACTTCGCCATCGCATCGGCGTAAACAGAAGCATCCAATTGGCCTTCTCGTACCAACGACGAGAGAGCTGCAAGAGCGACGGCTTCACCATCGATTTCAAAGAAGCGGCGAAGCGCAGGACGGGTGTCTGAGCGACCGAAGCCGTCCGTTCCAAGTACAGTGTACGGTGCGTGAACCCACTCTCGAATCATTTCAGGAACAGCAGCAACGTTGTCCGATACGGCGATGATCGGCGAGGTACTTTCACCGAATTGTTGCTCAACCCATGTCGATTTCATCGCGTCTCCTGGGTGCAATCGGTTCCATCGAGATACATCCATTCCTTCACGTCGCAACTCACCATAGGACGTTGCTGACCAAATCTCAGAACGTACACCAAACGTCTCCAATTTCTCAACGGCATCCAAAACTTGGAGCATAATTGGTCCAGATCCACTCAGGCGAACAACTGGTCCATCGCCTGCTGGAGCATCGCGTAATTTGTACAATCCTTTGAGGATGCCTTCCTCACAATCCTTCGGTTTCGCAGGCATTGGGTAGTTCTCATTGTAAACAGCAAGATAGTAGATGACATCGCCATCTTGCTCACACATCTCAACGATGCCTTGCTTGATAATGGTCGATAATTCGAAAGCAAAGGCTGGGTCGTACGCTCGAACAGCTGGATTCGAATGCGCCATCAGAAGCGAGTGGCCATCTTGATGTTGCAAGCCTTCACCATTGAGCGTCGTTCGTCCGGAGGTAGCACCAATGAGGAAGCCTCGTGCACGGGAATCTGCAGCAGACCAAATCAAATCAGCGACACGCTGGAATCCAAACATCGAGTAAAAGATGTAGAATGGAATGGTTGGAGAACCTTGTGTCGCATACGATGTCGCAGCAGCGATAAACGATGAAAGAGCACCTGCTTCATTGATGCCCTCTTCGAGAATCTGGCCTTTTGCAGATTCCTTGTATTTCATCAACACCTTGTGATCGACCGGTTTGTACAATTGGCCTTCAGGGTGATAAATTCCAAATTCAGAGAACAGAGGATCCATACCGAACGTTCTCGCTTCATCCGGAATCAATGGAACAACACGCTCTCCAAATTCCTTGGTTTTCATTAAACCGCGCATCAAACGAACGAATGCCATCGTTGTCGAAACCTGCGATGTTCCTTTTGTTCCATCATCAAATTCGGCATAGACTACGTCTTCGGGTAATGTGAGATTCATTTCAGGAACGCGTCGTTCAGGCATTGGACCTTTCATTGCTGCTCGTCGCTTCTTCGCATAAGCGACAACATCTGGGACGTCATTGGGATGAATGAATGGAAGCTTTTCCAAATCCTCATCTGTGAAATCAAGACCCATCGCATCTCGAATCAAACGCAAATCGTTCTCATCTGCCTTCTTTCTCTGGTGCGTTGTATTACGGCCTGCAAAAGCAGGACCAAGCCCGTACCCCTTAATGGTGCGAGCAAGGATGACCGTTGGTTGGCCCTTGTGGGCGCATGCTGCTGCATAAGCAGCATGGATCTTGAGGAAATCATGACCGCCGAGATCTTCGGTCAGCGCTTCAAGTTCCTCATCGGAATAGTCAGCAACCATGGCCGTCAGTTCTTCACCTGCAAACAATTCCTTGCGAATGATAGCACCTTCAGCCGTGAACAATCGTTGCTCATCTCCATCGACAAGATCGGCAAGTCGCTTGGCAAGCGTTCCGCTCGTATCCTTTGCAAAGAGTGCGTCCCATGAGGAACCCCACAACACTTTGATGACATTCCAACCAGCTCCTCGGAATCGACCTTCAAGTTCTTGAACAATCTTCGAATTTCCACGAACAGGTCCATCCAGTCGTTGTAGGTTGCAATTCATCGTCATGACGATGTTGTCCAACCCTTCACGAGCAGCAAGCGCCAACTCAGAAAGCGACTCTGGCTCATCGGACTCGCCATCACCCATCGTGTACCAAACGCGTGAAAGCGTGGTATCTGCCAATCCTCGGTGGTGAAGATAACGATTGAATCGCGCTTGATGGATGGCGGTCATGGCACCAAGTCCCATTGAGACACTCGGATATTCCCAGAAATCAGGCATCAATCTTGGATGCGGATAGGAAGAAAGTCCAGCACCTCCGACCTCTTGACGGAAATTGTGGACGTTCTCATCGCTCAAACGACCTTCAAGCCAAGCACGGGCATAGATTCCCGGTGAAGCATGTCCTTGCCAGTAGACGTGATCGCCCCAGCCATCGCCATCCTTTCCTCGATAGAAGTGGTTCAGTCCTACTTCCCAGAGGTGAGATGCAGATGCATAGGTGGAGATGTGACCGCCAATACCATCGACATATTTGTTGGCCCGAGTGACCATCATCATCGCATTCCAGCGGTTGATGGTGTGAAGGCGCTTTTCCATCTCAAGGTCGCCTGGATAGGAACCTTGCATGTCGGGAGCAATGGAGTTCAGATACGGTGTTGTCGTCGTATCGATGTCGATACCCGCATCAGCACCGGCTGCAATCGCACTGTGGAGCAATCGCTCTGCACGCTGTGTACCTTGCTGTTCGACGACTTCCTTGACAGAAAGTTCCCACTCCTGGGTCTGAATAGGGTCCTCATCGGGCAAAGAGTTGTGAGCGCCGGAGCGTCGCATCATGGTCCCTCCGTTACAACCCTCGAGGAGACATGACTTGAACCCCTCGCTAACAGCATATTGCATATTCAGCGTACAATAAGCCGGCAAAAAGGGGTACTATCAGATACATCTGGCCGATTCACCGCTCCATTCGAACAACCGATATCCTTCGTTGATTGTCGATTGTGAATCGATTTCGATAACGTTCCATCCTTCTGGTAATTCATCGAGACCGGTATAATCGACAACAATCCAATGGACATTGCGTAACGCCTCACACTGCTGAAGTTCAGTTTCCCACCCACTTGCTGTTGTTCGCCAAATCGCCGTATTCGATTTGTCATTTTGAGGATCGAGTGTAAGATGCATGGTGTACATTCGATGCATGGCGAACGTTGAATCCGATAGGAAGAGAATGTCTTGCCCTTCTTCGATTTCGGCGTTGAGTTGTTCACCAATTTGTTCCGTTCCGCGTTCTCCTGTTGCTAAGGATAGAACGGCGATGTTGATCGCAATCATTCCTGCAAGGAAGACGTACGCAATGCGCTTGTTTTTCTCTGAAATCAATCGATAAGATGGATCGTTCAAAAATCGGATGTACAGCAATGGAACAAGAAGAAGCGTGAGGTAACGGGGGTTGTTTCTCAATACGAGGATTGTCTCAAGGAGGCCTGTTCCAGAGAGAGCGGCTTCACTGACCCACAAACCAGCGACCCAACCGACCAGACTCGCGAGAGCAAGATGGGTTCCTTTTTGCAAAATGAGTGCATCTTTGTTGCGTATTTCTGGAGAAGGTTTTGCGAGCAAAACTGCAGCATAGAGGAAAATAACTGCACCTAGTGTGGATGCTGCGAAGGCGAAAACAATGTCAATTGTCATTGGGCTTACTCCGTTCCTGTAGACCACGAACAATTCCACACATACGGCAGCAACAACATAAGCGAGGATGTTCAAACTCACTCGTTGGACCATATAGAATCCTACAAGAGCAACGGGTGGCATCCACAACGGCATACCTTTGAACGAAGCAATGACAAAGACAGACAGCGAAGGAAAAATCCACCATTTGTAATCGCTCTTATTTTGCAAAGCCTTGATGACACAACACATTGCAATGGTGACAATCATCAAAATAGCCGATTCCTGATAGAATCTTCCAGTTGCCCGAATCAATGGAGGATAAATCGATGCAAGGGCTGTGATGTGCAATGCACGTTCCTCTTCAAACAAATATTTGGTTGACAAATATATGGTCGAAAGACAACCCAGTCCGATCATGAAGGAAAGGACATGCAAGACGCCAATGGAGATGCCAAAAATCGTGAACCAGAGTTGGATGAGCAAGTGCCATGCAAACCACCTGTCGTTGGAAGATGTTTCCTCAGGGACTGAACCTTGATTCGAGTCTTGTCTCAATTTGCCCCATTCAAGGTGGCCTTCTCCATCATTCATCTCGTCCGTGACGTACGTGGCATGCACGTGAGCATCAAGTCCCAAAGGCATCATGAAAGCAGCGAGGGCGTGAAATGCAATTCCGATGAAGAGAACGACTTTCCAATGCCTCCTCTCCATGGCATATCCAGCCACGGATTGGTATTGAGTTCTTTGCAAATGTTCCATCGAACCAAAGGGTTTGGTTCAATTCTCTCGGATGTCTGGAGGTATCATGAGCGGAATCTTAGATGGAATCAACATTCTCGACCTCTCACGAATTCTCGCTGGCCCATACACGGCACAAATGCTCTCTGATTTGGGAGCAAATGTCACCAAAATCGAAGCACCTTGGGGCGATGATACACGGGGCTGGGGTCCGCCTTTTGCTAGGGATTTCGATGGTGAGCGCGTCGCTGCGTATTTCCTGTGCTGCAATCGAGGAAAGACCATTCTGCAAATGAACTTGAAAGAGGAAAAAGATCGATTGCTCGAACTGATTGGATGGGCTGATGTCATCGTTGAGAATTTCAAACCAGGTACGCTTGAACGAATCATTGGCCCTCTTCCGAGCGATACCATCGTTTGCTCCATTTCGGGATACGGTGCGACTGGACCACGCCGGGATGAACCTGGTTACGATCTCGCCCTTCAGGCAAGAAGCGGAATCATGAGCATCACTGGTGAAGCTGAGGGCGAACCGGTCAAAGTTGGCGTGGCATGGATCGACATCATCACCGGATTGTATGCTGGAAACGCCATCCTTGCAGCCCTTCTTGACCGAGAACGAACGGGGACCATTCGTCACATCGATGTCAGTTTGTGGGATTGCGCAGTGGCTTCCTTAGCCAATCAAGCACAGAACGTTCTTGCAAGTGGAATCGATCCTTCTCGAATGGGTTCTGCACACCCAAATCTCGTCCCCTATCGAGCCTTTGAAGCTAAGGATGGTTGGTTTGTTGTTGCCATAGGATCCGATGCACAATGGTCCAAATTCTGTGCAGTTTCAGAAATTCCTGATATGGAAGAATGGCGTACAAACGAAGGTCGAATCGAAAACCGATCAGAGATTGAAGCGCAGATTCAGAGTTGGGTGGGACAGTATACTCGAGCCGAATTGGAACACCTATTGCAAGGCATTCCTTGTGCACCAATCAACACCGTTTCAGAAGCACTTGCAGACGCTCAGAGCTTAGCTCGAGGTGCTCTTCTCGATGAGAACGGCGTTACAACGCTAGCAAGTCCACTAAGATTCATGCAACCTCAATGAGGTTCACCAATCGGGCTGCTTCAACAACATCGCCGTCTTCCCACCAATCAACTGCGATGAAGGTCGGCCGTTTCCCGTGATCTTGGATGCATTCTTCCGCTCGCTCAACCATGAAATCAACATCGTTGGCTTCTGCTGAGCGTGTTGGGTCGGAGAGGCCAGCTTGATTCTTCAGCCAGTTGTTCATGTGATAGACGGGTTGTGCTGCATCGCCTCGGAGAGGATTGCAGTCCATTGAAGATGTGCTGTCATCAGCATAATTTGTCGTCCAACCAAAGGTCAAAAAATCGTGAAAGTAAGGATGGGTAGTGTCGCCCGATTGTTCCCAGAAAACAACCAACCGCTTGTCCATATTGATGAGTTCAATCAGCGTTGGCCATTCTGTGTTCAATTCATGGATGTACATCATCTCCGACAATCCAACATCATCAAGCAAGGCTTTGAGATGATCAGCTTCGACATGATTTTCGATAAGCAGTGTCACAACATCTCGCTGTTCGGACTGCATTTCAGATTCGAGTTTGCCCAACCAAGCCCATGGGTCGACGTTTCCATACGTGCATGGACTAAACCCACGGCTTGAATCTCCATGGCAGAATCGGACATTCGCTGCACTTTGGTCAACATCGTTGAGGTAATGTGTGTCGAGCATGAAAGCACGCATCCCAGCATTCCATTGAGCTTGGAATCCGGTACGGTGGTTGCTTGCTGGATAGAAGATGTTGTCCTCATGCGTTGAAAACGCATTGTGTGTTTCTGGGAACGTGACCTCATCGTACGGCCGGTGACAGAGAATCACCATTCCATTGCAGGGAATGGTTTCCATGAATTCGCAACTTCCATCATCGTCCGTAGCAGCCTCATCGTAATTCATGGCATCTGGGTCTGTGCATCCAAAAATTGGTTCCGGATAGATGCAAGAGCCGTCGTCTTCCTCAGCACTCTGATTGTAGTTTTCTGCAGTTTCATCTGTGCATCCTTGAACAAGATCAACAGCAATTTGATCTTCAACCGCAACATCCTCTTCGAGATATGTGCACCCGGGCATGAGAAACAACCCAGTCACAATGAGTGCAACCAGGGTTCGCATGATGACAAACAATTCACGATACGACTTGAAAACTCCGATTCATGCAGATTCTTCGCACCATGTATCGACAGAAGGGGGAATGGCTAATGTAGCAAAGACGAATCATTCGCATCATGGAACCCTCGAACGTGGATGTGCCCCTGAGTGTTCTTCTGGTGCATGTTTGGTACTGGCCTCACATTGGAGGGGGGAATCAACACGTCGAGCACATTGCTCGTCAGTTGGTTGCACGGGGACACAAGGCCACCGTTTGGTGTGCCGATATTCCCGAACATGAGGAGAAACAGTTCGTTCGAGATGGTGTGGACGTGATTCGATTACCACCCAAGCGCGTTCTTGGAGGCGTCGATCCCGTCGTTTCGATCAAGGATCTTGACATGGATTTCGACATTGTTCATCTTCACGATACCTTGCCCGTTCTGATTCGACGTTCAATTAAGCGCGCTCGTGACGAAAAGATTCCAGTGGTGACAACGTTCCACAACGATTACATCAAAACCAGTCTTTCAGGAAAGATTCTGAAACGTATTCGCTGGGCGCTTCAGGGTCGAAGAACGCTTCAAGCATCCAATGCCCGTATCGCACTCACGCCGTACTATGCGAATCATCTTAAGAACAGAGGCGTGAGCAAAACAATCGATGTCCTCCCCAATGGGTTCGAACCTGTTGCTGACGATGCAATCCGCCCGTCTTCACTCCCCGGTAATTCCGAGGATCTTCCTCTCCTCGTCTTCGTAGGACGACTGAGCGAACAGAAAGGACTCGATGTGCTGATGGACGCATGGGACTTGCTTTGTCAACAGGGTGAACCGAAGGCTCGTCTTGCCATCGCTGGAAGCGGAGAGTTGAACGAATGGTTGGAACAGCGAATCGCTTCCTCGACCTATCCTGATTCGATTGCAAAATTAGGTCGCGTCGAAGATGCTGAAAAGCGATGGTTGTTTGAGCAAGCCAAAGGCGTCTTGATTCCATCTCGATTCGAAGGATTGCCAACGGTTTTGCTAGAAGCGATGCATGCTGGTGCGCCAACGGTGATGGCTGATGTCAATGATTTGGGCAGATTGGTAATCGAACCAAATGCAGGATTATCGGTCGCTCCAGGAGATCCACAAGACCTTCTCAAAGCCATCAACGCCTTACTCGAAGCCGATGATTCGCAAATCAAAACGTGGTCTGAAAATGGTCATGAAGCCTCCAAACCGTATCTTTGGTCAAACGTGGTCGACGATTTGCTCAACGTGTACAGACGGGTGAGAACATGAGCAAACCTCGACTCGTGATTCTGCATCGAAACATGGGGTTGCTCGGTGGTGCGCAACGCGACCTTATCGTAGCCTTACCAGAACATGCGAAACGATGGTCCATCACGGTAGCAACTCTGAATGCTCCTCAACTCCTTCTGGACCGGTGTGAACAGCTTGGAATTGAAGTCATCACGCCTGATGTTCCTTGGCAGTTACCAACAGGCCCCATCGCTGAAGTGACCGCCCGTGCTGGCCGTTCTGCACTCAAATCTTGGCGAAAGTTGCGAAGCAAATTGCAACCAGCGCTCGATGCTGCTGATGCGTGTTACGTTGTTCTGAGCACAGGCGGCATGGAAGTTCTTGATATCGTCCCAAACAACTGCCCATTGTATGTCTACATTCATGAGCGAGACAAGGGCATCTACGATGATGTGCTTCAACGCGATATGGATGGTCAGTTGCGCTATCCTTTGATTGTCAAAAACCTAGCCCTGACATATCTGCGACGATGGGATCAGCGTTGGCACAAACGACTCTGGAAGCGCCCTCAATCTGCTGTTTCAGCCAACACTCCGACCAGTTCAAGATTGCTCGCCTCATCGCATGGCTGGCCTACAAGCAAGGATTGGGTTGCAGGGGATGTCAAATTCAGAGATGAACAGCAACGACCTGCTGAAGTCGGTGTTCTTTGGCCTGCCATCGATCCAACCGCATGGCCATCAGAGGAAACAGAAGAAGAACGCGTCGCATGGCAAGCGTTCGACCATAAACCAACGGGCCCATACCTGCTTACCATCGGACGTGCAGGATTCATGAAAGGGAGCAAGGAAGCGGTTCAGGTTGCTGCCGCATCTTCCCTTCCTCTCGTTCATGTTGGAGGAGGCGAAACCGACGAGATGCAACGTCAAGCTGACAAGGCCGGGGCTGAATTGCTCGTCATGCCACGTATTGATGAAATGGAAATTGTTGCCCTCATGCGAAATGCACACGCTTTGATTGCAACAGCCCGAACCGAAGGATTTGGCCTTACACCAATGGAAGCAGCCATGGTTGGAACACCTGCCTTGGTCGTCAGCGATTGTGGGTTTACGTTCACACACACGGTAACAGACGGATTCAATGGGCGACGATTGCCTTGGCCAAGCACGGAAGAAGGTCTCGAGCAATGGGTTCAAGCTGTTGAGCAGGCTGGTGATGCGTCAAATCGAATTGCATGGTCAAAGGCTGGGCGTGAACGAATTCTTGAGCGATTTACTGCGAACCATCAAGCTGAAGGGCTTGCACGAAGTCTCGCAGCAATGGGTGTCGACGTTGAAACGACCGATCTTGAAATGCTTCCCGGTCTTGACCCAGCCTAATCTCAGAATGAGAACAACGAGGTCTGTCCACCTTCGCGGATGAGATTGGCTTTACGCAACTTCGTCAATGCTTCATCGATGCGTCGCTGACTAAATTCTCGCTCTTCTTGCAAGAAATGAATCAGTCCTTTCACATCGACTTGACCAGGATTCAGCGCATCATCTGCAACAGCATTGCAAGGATGATTCAGGAAAATCTCACGGATCTCGTCTAGGCGTTCTGGAATCTCCTTGCCTTTCTCTTCGCAAATGGCTTCGATCGTTCCCAACGATTTGATGAGTTTGATTCCAGTCTTTGGACCAATACCCTTCAATCCTGGATGGAAATCGGTTCCGATCATAATGGCCAAATCGACCAACTGCTCACGCGAGAGGTCATGTTCTGCTAACATTTCAGACAGAATGATCTTCTGGGCACGAACCGTTCGACCGTGTCGTTTGCTACCATCGCTCATCAAGTTACGTACGAGAATCGGACTTCCGTACAGGAGTGCATCCCAATCTTGTGTTGCAACGACATCGAGTTGCCCCTTGACAGCCATAACGGCAGCCTGACCTTCGCCCTCTGCAGCAGCATCGACCCAGCGAACGCCGAGCAAGTCGAGCATCTGTTTCGTATCGTCGACCATTTCTGGGCTGTAATGAACAATACGCTGTGCCATTTTCTGGGCGGTTTGATAATCACCATCTTCGAGTGCTTGCTTGTGTGCAGCTTCCGCTTCAAGTCGACGTTCTCGACGTGCTGCAAGTTCATCGGCCTTCAATTCTGGAGCCGGTCCGTCGAAGATGAACACAGGTTGGATTCCGAGCGAAAGCATGGTTGTGGTTCGTGTTAACATACCCATCAGATGTGCTACAACACGTCCTTTTGAATCACGAAGGGGCCCCCCATCGCCGGTAGGCGATCGATCTCGTATCGTTGTAAGGAACTGGAACGCCGTCAGAAATGCATCAATTCCAACGCGTTTGCCTTTAAGCTCTGCAAGATTGATATCTTCAGCATTAGCGAGGTCACGAAGATTGCAGCCCATATCCATCGGTTAGGGACGAGAGTATGTCATGGTTCGCATGCGGTGCCGTGAAGAACAAGCACCAACAGGGAAGCATATGGGCGAGTGCATTGTTTCACTGCGCGGATGGCACCCTGCACTCGCACAGGCAGAACTGTCTACTCTCTTTCCACGAGGTAAAGTAAAGCCACTTTCATCACCTCGACTTGCTGGACTCGAGTGCTCCAAAGATGCGACTGAACTCCAAATTTCTGCAGGCATTGAAGCCGTCTTCATGAACGGTGTCAACATTGATTGGTCGAATGAAGAGCACATTTTGAATCACATTGCAGTATATCTTGAACAGTTTCCGCACAATGAAGCATCTTGCGCAGTTCATGCTTGGAAGCACGGTGAAGGGATCAGTGGATGTTCTCGCACCGTTATTGCGGGAAAAGTTGGCGGGATTCTAAGTCGTGCAGGAGCTTCAATCGATCTCAAGAATCCTGATGCAACATTCGGCCTCTTACTCGATGGTCATTCCCAAACAGTGACTTTCGGATGGCTCTTGAATCATGGACCCAAAGGCGACTCAAGCATTGAACGTCGGGCAAGCCAACGACCGTTCTTCAAACCAGTGAGTTTGGAGCCACGTCTTGCTCGACTCGCTGTGAACCTAGCCTGTGGACCACTCACCAATGGAGCCTGCCTTGATCCTATGACAGGAACAGGTGGGTTCACCATTGAAGCCATCATGAGTGGGAGAAATGCCATCGGAATGGACCTTGATGAAGAGATGATTCAAGGTGCAAAAATGAATCTTGAGTGGGCCGGTTCAGAGTTGAATCCTTTCATCTTAGGCGATGCCACGAACATCAAAGCAACACTGACGGATGATGTGGCATCCTTCTCCGGTGTTGTTCTTGATCCACCATACGGGCGCAACTCCCAGGGATCGATGGACCATCATGCTCTCCTCCAACGAACTTTGACGAGTGCGAGAGAGGTTGTGGATGGCGGACTTGTTTTGATTCTGCCAAGTGAACCACGAACCGAACACCTGAATCAACCGCTCAAGAAGAGCGAGCGTCCTCCACTGAAGCATTATGCATGGGAGACGATTGAACAGATGCTCAATGAAACGGGATGGTACTACGAGAACGCATGGTACGTTTCAGTCCATCGATCGCTAGGACGCGTCATTGTCTACGCAACAAGCGTTCCTCAAGATTGAGCAATTCGATCGCATCGGATTCACTTGGTTCAGGGAAATCTTGACGATGAGGACATCCATCGTCCAAGATGGCATCATCGTTCGAATTCAGGACGATTGGATACTTTCGACATCCCTCTGGACGGACCTCATAGACTGAGCATATACCCTCTGCATTGACATCGGAACTCGCTGTCAGCAAGAACACACAAGCACGCGTCTTCTCATCGTTGAGCAGCGTAAGAATTCCATTGTTTTCCCACGTGAACGATTCGAGAGGCATTCCGGTCCTACGCGAGAGACGCTTTGCTTCAGCTTCTGTCACGGGCATGGTCGTTTCACGGCAACATGCTGAGCATCCTGTTGGAATGCATGGAAGTTGCTTGACCATATCCACAACGAAGGTGGCCCTGCATTTGAATCTCGTTGAAGATTTTCAGTCAAAATGCAGTTTAGAGAGGCAATTCCGAAGGCTCGGTACGATGAGAATAGCGTTCAACAGAACCGTCTTCACGGACGATGAACTTGTTGAAATTCCACTTGATGGCTTCCTTACCTTCATGATCAGGAACCTTGCACAATTCAGCATAGAGTGGATGGCGGTTATCGCCATTGACCTCGATCTTCGCCATCATGGGAAAGGTCACGCCAAACTGTGTTTCACAGAATGTTGCAATCTCCTCATGCGTACCTGGCTCTTGTGCACCGAATTGATTGCACGGGAATCCAACAACAACCAGTCCTTCGGACTGCTTTGCTTCATACAATGCTTGCATGCCCTCATACTGTCGAGTAAAGCCACATGCACTTGCGACGTTGACGATGAGATAGGTGCTTCCGCCGAGTTCGCGTAGTGTTGTTTTGTTCCCATCAATGGTTTCGATTTCGATGTCTCGTACATCGGTCATACATCGAACATCGGGCTTCTATTCTTGAAGGTGTGGTTTCGCCAATGATACATTCAAACTTTGAAAAATTATCTTTGGATGGGGAATGTAATTTATACTCAAAATAGGAAATTGATTCGTGGCGGATACTGGTATCGAGTACTTGGATGAAATCGGACTCATCCTGAATATTTTTGTCCTCATGTTTGTGTTGTTATTTTTGATTCCAGGAATTGAACGCCGGAATAAAATCATCAACAGTTTCTTCGGATTCTTCTCTGGTATTACATCTCGATTTTCTTCCTCAGAAAAAGATGAGAATGAACCGAAGAAAGAAGCTTCATCACTTCCAACAGACAACAAATCATGGGACAGGCGCATCGGAGCTTGGTTGGTCGTTTGGCTTCTGCTGTATTTGGTTGAACGAGACCTCTCCAGATATGCAGCTTTTGACTGGCTCAATTATTCAGGCGCAAACATGGATATTGCACGATACCTTGACATCGCTTCATGGTTCAATTTCATCATCATTGGAACGCTGCTCATGTTGCTTATCCCAATTCCATTCTTGAGACGACCCTGGATGGTTGTAGTCTTCGCTGGTTTGTTGATCTTTGCAAGATACATGGACAACTATGCGATCGATGAAGGATTCAACTCGAACTTCTCAATCCTTCTTCTCATGATGACATCGATGATTTGTATCATGATGGGCATACGATTGTTTCTCTTCTTACCGAATCCAAAATCAAAGGACAAGAAGGACATTGCATTGCGAAGAACGGGTTATTTTGCGCTCGGTGCGACAGTCATTTTCAGCGATTTCATGGTGTTCCTCGTGCCGGGCTTCTTCAACGGAAGTGCCCATACCTGGTGGTATCTGTTTTTCATGAACTGGTCCGTTGTGTCCCATGGCTTCAATGGCCTTGTAGCCACGCACATCATCACTTCTGTAATTATGGGGATTTTCTCCTTCATGATGATCGGCCTCGGATTGGCTGGCGTGTATCACCTCATGTTGGCAATCAGAAAGAAACGGACGTTTGGTGTTCCTGGTGTCTTCGCCGTCTACTTCTTGGTGATGTGGGCATTGATCTTGATTCGATTCATCACCATCGAAATGGGATTGACCGACTTCAGTACAATGTTCGGTACACCAACGCCAGAAGGATATTATTCATGGTACGATAACGATGGCAACTTCAATGAATTCATCGTCACTGCGGAAATGGAATCGCTTTCGCTCGTCATTTTTGGTTTGACATCTGGGTTTACTGAGAACCTCATTTATCCGTGCGTTGCACTGATGCATGCGGTTAAATTTGGTTTGATTCGAATCCAAACCGATGCTGAGAAGAAAATGTTCCGAATCCTCAGTCTTGCGCTCCTTGTCGCTATCGCTGCTGTCTTCACCGAAATCTTGCAAGAGCTGTTGCAGATTCTCGGTTTCTTCAACAACGACATCATCTTTGCTTTGATTTGTGGTCTGGTTCTTACTACGGGTTGGGAAAAGAAACTCATCGATGCTCTCGAACCCGATGCAGAAACAATCAACGTTTCATGGGCCTATCCCGGTAACGTTACAATGTTGTTCTGGATGGTCAATTTCATCGTTGGTGCAGCGTTCTTGTTCAAGGTCCTCGTCGCTATCTTTGGCCCAACGAGTCTCTCGGGGCTGATTGTTCCAATACTGATGATTCTCGTGCTCTATGGCGCACTATTCGGATTGAACAGGAGGTTGAACAATGTCAGCGAATGAAGAAGACATCATGCAGGACGAAGCGGAAGAAGCGCCTGCTGAAGAGGGCGGTGAAGCGATCGATGAGCAGCCGGTTGAAAGGAAACCTGCCCGAAGGCGCGTCGCAAAGCGCAAGCGTAAGAAGAAATCCGCTTCGAAAGAAATGACGATTGAAGAACTTCCATCGATTGCATTCCTTCTTGGAGGAGAACGGGCGAAATGGTTCATTCCTGTCTGTCTCGTGAGCGTTCTTTTGATCTCCGTCGCAGGTGGAATGATCAAATGGAACATGAGTTATGCAGATCCTGACCCATCGTTCAATGGCACCTCTCGAGAATACCATGATTGTATTGCTGTGAATTACAAATACGGCTCAAGAAATTCAAGCGACCATGACCCCTCTCACCAAGACAACATCATCTGCGCAGAAAAGCAAGGCATTGATCCAAATTGGTCCGAATTGGAATACCAAGAATGGCTGAATAACCTGCTCTCCAGTTTTGCATCGGATGATGGAAATCACAGTGGATATGTTTGGAGTGAAACAGGGATTGCGACCATGACCTACCTGGTTTCAACAATGAACGCCAACATGAGTGTCTATTACAATCCATCTGCAGGTGATGAATTCAATGGTACACACCTTGCGGTTTGGAATTCTGCAACAACAGAATTTGGTGGAGGGAACGACACCTTCGATGATCTCCTTCCAGGTGGTGGAACGGCTATGGCGATGTTTGTCGGAGCGAATGGCATCGTTGAACACAAGCCAACTGGCTACGTATGGACGGCTGTCGGTCTTGCAACCATGGAGTATCTGTTTTCTTTGAACAACGCCAACATGAGTCTGTACGGCTATCCGTCCGAAGGCGATGTCTTCACCAACGAACATCTCGGTGTCTGGAATGCTGCAACCGTTGGCTTTGGAGGTGGAAACGATTCCTTCGAGGCATTGCTGCCTGGAGGAAACAGTTCAATGGCCCTCTACATCGGCGAAGGCGGTATTGTCGCCATCGCCCCAACCGGCTTCGTCTGGACCGAGGAAGGGCTGTCCACAATGGAATATTTGTTTGCACTCAACAACGCCAACATGAGCATGTACGGCTACCCGTCTGAGGGTGATGTCTTCACAGAAGAACATCTTGGAATCTGGAATGCTGCGACCGTTGGCTTTGGAGGTGGAAACGATTCAATGGGCGATCTTCTGCCCGGAGGAGGTAGTGCTATGGCATTGTACATCGGAGCTGAAGGCATTGTGCTTTGGTCCAATCTCAGTGAAATACCGAGTGTTGCGAACGTCAGCATCGCTCCTGCAGCACCAACTGCTTCGGATGACCTGACGTGCACCTTCGACTTCAGCGACCCTCAGGACGATGCTGATGCCTCAACAGTACGATGGTATCTGAACGGTGCACGAACCGTTGATGATGCTGTTCCGACTGAACTAACCACGGGCGATGAAGTCGCATGCAGCGTCTTGCCTTCCGATGGCACGAATCCAGGATTCAGAGTGCACTCTGAACCTGTTACCATCGCTTGAGTTTTGAAAGCAAATGCTCTTGAGGTACGCACGTGTGGTTGAATCATGCACGTACTCATGGAGACATCAGCAGGAAACATCACCATCGAACTCTTTCACGGAAGTGCCCCAGATACTGTGGCCAATTTCGTCAAACTCGTCGAAGACGGGTTCTACGACGGACTTCACTTCCACCGCGTTATCGAGGATTTCATGATTCAAGGTGGCTGCCCACACTCCAAAGATCCAATGTCTCGACGAGCTGGAACCGGCGGACCTGGCTGGAAGATCCCTTGTGAGCCATCCGCTCTCGGACTCAAGCACGACAAGCCAGGTGTTCTCTCCATGGCCAATGCTGGACGAAACACTGGGGGCTCCCAATTCTTCCTGACCACGGTTGCAACACCTTGGCTTAACGGAAACCACGCTGTCTTTGGACAGGTCTCAGAAGGCATGGACGTTGTCCAGTCGATTGAGCGATGCCAGAAACTCCCTGGTGACCGCCCGGCACAACCTCAGCAAATCATTCGTTGCTCCGTCGTAGAGTGAATACAATGCCCGTTCTCGCCATTCATGGTGGGGCCGGTGGCGATGGTGAATGGCGGGGGTTAACTTCGCTCGATCCTGAACGAATTCAATGCATGCGTCATGTCTTAGAATCCATTGGCAATGCTCTTGCATCAGGTACAATCGACGCACTGGAAGCCGTTACGCAAGCTGTCGAATTGATGGAAAACGAACCTTTGTTCAATGCTGGAATCGGATCAGTCTTGGATGAAGATGGAACCGTTACCATGGACGCCTCCATCATGGACGGTTCAGACGGTGCTGCAGGTTCCGTTGTGAATGTACGACAAATTCGTCATCCCATTCGTGCTGCAAACTGCATTCTCAAACAAGGTTGGCCTGTCATGCTCAACAGTGAGGCTGCCGACGAATTTGCAATCCAGAAAGGAGTCGAAAAAGTCGAACCTGACTGGCTTATCACCGAACTCAGACAGAAACAATGGAACCTGTGGAAGGAACAAAACGCTCGCCCTGGTGCAACCGATGAAGACGACTCAGTTCTCGATCACGATATGGAAGGCATGGGAACGGTCGGAGCAGTTGCACTCGATAAGAACGGAAACGTGGCAGCCGCAACGTCAACCGGTGGTATGACGGGCAAACCAAAAGGACGCATCGGCGACACACCCATCATCGGTGCAGGAACATGGGCGGACCCGAACATCGCCGTTTCGTGCACAGGTGTTGGTGAAGCCTTCATTCGAACATGTGCAGCACACCGTCTTGCAACGAAGTTTGAGACTGGACTGAGTCTTGATGAAGCGTGTCGAGATGTTCTCGATGTTGTTGAGCCAATCGGTGGACGCGGAGGTGTTATCGCCGTGACAAAAGACGGGGATGTTGCAACGCCATTCCAGACCATGCTCATGTATCGAGGCGTATGGAACGATGGAGAAATCACGATTGGCATCGGTCCAAACGATGTTGATTTGGATTCGATGCATTGATAATCGATTGATGGAACGGTTCCAACATGGGAAACGACCGAACCTTGTCCAAGGCTCGAAAAATCGCACAACGTCTCGCAGGTCAAATCGAGAAGTTGAGTGATGCACTCGAAGATCTCGAGTTGGAATTCGCTATGCTGATGAAAACCATCGATAAGATGGAATCTAAGCAAGGCACTTCCCGAGAAGTTCAAATTGATGTTTCTGTCAAGGTTGATGAAGAGGACGACAACGACTTCGACGTCACCAACACGTCCGCACCTACGGTCAAAGGTCGACGTAAATTCTGATTATTCCGTTGCTGCGAGCGCACCGGATTTACGAGCTTCAATGAAGGAGCGAACGCAAAGGAATGTGTACGCAGAACCCGTCACGAGCAGCATCAACATCGAGGAGCTTGCATAATTCAGGCCATCGGACATGACCATGAAGAATCGGGTTCCACCCAATGCACAAAGCAAACCGAACGTGACAGCAATGTGCATCCACAATTTGCGCTTCTCTGGGTTGCGAGTTGCAAGAATGCCGGAGAGGAGAATCGGTGCACCGAGCATCGACGGGAAATACGAAGTGATCGAGTCTGATTCTGAGAGAATGGATACTGCAACGCCCCAAAGAACAAGCATGGCTCCATATCCAGTCGTTAGGTTTGGCAAAAAGTTGGAACGTTCTTCCATGCTCTTTCCAAGTGAAGGAGGTTTATCAGTTCAATTCCTGTCCTAAACCTCCAATAGCGTTGATTTAATAACGGCCGTTTTCGGTTATTAATCATGGGAAAACACAACGTTGGAGACCGCCGAATCGTCTCTGTCAGCATACCTGAAGACGTCGCACAAGAACTCGACCGCTGGACAGGTGGAGGTAAATCGAATGGACGTAGTCAGTGGATTGTTCAAGCCATCAAGAATCGGCTGAACGACAAGGGCACCTACCACGAACGGTCACGAGAAGCACGACCACGTTCGCCTCAATCCAATGAAGAGTTCCGAATCGAAACCGATACGATGGGCGAAATGAAGGTCCCTGGTGACACCTATTATGGCTGTCAAACGGCACGTTCGTTGGTCAATTTCGACATCGGTGAAGATGTTATGCCGCGTCCGTTGATTCGTGCTTTTGGCATCCTCAAGGTTGCAGCAGCACGAACAAATCGAGACCTTGGCATCCTCGACAGGGAAGTCGCAGATTGGATTGTTGATGCTGGAGAAGAAGTCATGCATGGAGACCTTGATGCCCATTTCCCGCTTCGGATTTGGCAGACCGGGTCTGGAACACAGACCAATATGAACACCAACGAAGTCATCGCCAATCGAGCCATCGAATTTGCTGGAGGCGTTCTTGGAAGCAAAATCCCTGTTCACCCGAACGATCATGTCAACAAAGGGCAATCCTCCAACGATACGTTTCCAACAGCCATGCACATTGCAGCTGCTGAAGAAATCGAACACCGTTTGCTCAAGTCCGTGCGAAGTTTGAAACAGAAATTGCGCTCAAAACAAAAGCAATTCAATGGAATTGTCAAGATTGGTCGCACACATTTGATGGATGCAACGCCGCTGACACTTGGACAAGAATTCAGTGGCTATGTCCACATGCTTGAAGCCGATCTTCGTCGAATCGAATTCGCTCAGAAAGATTTGTTTGAACTTGCCCTTGGCGGAACGGCCGTCGGAACCGGGTTGAATTCTCACCCAGAATTTGCTCAAATGGTTGCCGAGAAGATAGCAGACAGGACACAACTTCCGTTCGTCAGTGCTGAGAACAAATTCGCACAATTGGCTGCGCATGATGCGGTTGTTGCTGCAAGCGGAGCGCTCAACACACTGGCTGCAAGCTTGATGAAGATCGCTAACGACATGCGGTGGCTTGGATCAGGTCCGCGCTGTGGTATTGGTGAATTGTCACTTCCTGCAAACGAACCTGGAAGCTCCATCATGCCAGGAAAAGTCAATCCAACGCAATCCGAAGCGCTGACGATGGTTTGCTGCCAAGTGATGGGCAACCACACTGCTATCACCATCGGCGGTAGTCAAGGAAACTTCGAATTGAACGTCTTCAAGCCGATGATGATCTACAACCTTTTGCACAGCATTCGACTTCTCAGTGATGCTTGTATAGCCTTTGGAGAACGATGCATCGATGGATTGGAAGCGAACGAAGAGAACATCCAGAAACATCTCGATAACTCGTTGATGTTGGTAACAGCACTCAACAATCATATCGGTTACGACAAAGCCGCAAAGATCGCCAAAAACGCTCACGAAAATGGGCTTACTTTGCGAGAGAGTGCTAT
>JBMYNT010000021.1:26761-28529 GCA_049598575.1 Candidatus Poseidoniaceae archaeon
GCAAAGATCGCCAAAAACGCTCACGAAAATGGGCTTACTTTGCGAGAGAGTGCTATTGGTCTTGGCCTGTTAACCAACGAACAGTTCGATGAATGGGTTCGACCAGAAGAAATGACGGGGCCAAAGTAAGCCTACAACTTGGTCTGTGTTGCCAGTGATTTTCCTTCACCAAGGATGCGTGTAACGTGCTCGAAGGTTTCTCGATCGTGCTGTTTCTTTTCATCAGACCTCTTTGCAAGGGTTCGCAACGTCATAGCCAATCGATGATTTCCAGCAAATGCGTCCTTGTGCCGTTCAAAGTAAGCCCAATACATCGGTGAGATTGGACAGGTTTTCGCTGGATGAAATTCACAGGATGAACAAAAGTCTCCCATCTTTTTGATGTATGGAGAACCAGAAACATATGGTTTGGTCATCATTGCATCTCCAAGAGCAAACGTTCCCATACCGAGAACGTTCGGTTCGACAACCCAATCGAAAGCATCGATGAAGGCTGCATGGAACCAATCGGTCAATTGACGCGGTTCAATGTCCATCAATTGAGCAAGATTGCTAAGGACCATCAACCGAGGGATATGGTGTGTCCATGCCTCATCCATGACGCTTTCAACAGCCCAATCGAGGCAGTCCATACCCGATGATTGGCCCCAGTAAGCCATGGGCAAGGATTTGATTTGTTTGAGATGATTTGGGTGAGCAGTGTCATCGTCTGCCAATTGCATCTGCCATCCTGCAGAACGGTTTGGCGGCGTTGTTGTATTGACATCGAGGAGGTGAAATCCATCTGTCACTTCGTGAACATGGTGGACGTATTCTCTCCAAATCATCTGCCGCAAGTATCCTTCTTGTGAGTTCAATGGAACCTTTGCTTGGACGACAACATCGATGACTTCCTGCGGCAGAACCCGATGGATGTTCACGGAGGAAGCAAGGCGGGAATGGAACAGCCCTCTACTCTCTTTGGTCATCGCATCCTCATAGGGGCCAAACAAGGTCAGAATGTCCGAAAGGAAATCCAGCGCTTTTCGATGATCGTCGTAACTGGTTGGCAAGTGGTTCAAACGGGCTTCACCTGGATGTTCAGCAAATCGATTGTTGACGAATGCAATCACTTCTTCATCAATCTCATCGATTGAATATTGTGGGGCTTGAGGAGGTTCGTGCTCACCTTTCCATGGTTGCCGATTATCGGCATCATGACTGAACTTTCCACCAACTGGGGAATCGCCTTCCATCAGCCAACCTTTCTCTTTGCGAACCCTTCGATAGAACCTATCCATGCGGAACGGTGGTTCGTTTCCAACCGTTTCAGTAAACCAATCTTGAGGCGTGAGCCATCCTGGATGTGGATGCTCAATGATTGATTCATCCTCAATCAATTTGGACAATGTCAATCGTAACTCGCGCTCAGCTGCACGATGCATGTTGATTGGCCCAAACTCTTGAGCCAGTGCTCGAAGAGGTTCGTCGTATTGTTCAGTGGTTGAAACGTACACAACTGGAATTCCTTTGCGAACAATTTCAATCGCAAAATGACGCATGTTGGAAAGAATGTAGCAGAGTTTCTGCTTGTGATAGGGCCGTCTCTTGGCCTGTTTTTCGCTTTCAATGAGAATGATTCCAATCGAATCATGGCTAGGTAATAAATCAAGATTCAACTGGTCGTAGGGCAAGTACCACCACGTTGTTGCATCCGGGGAATGGAGGGATTTCATTTGGGACGAAAATGCTCCTCCGCCAGATTCTACCATTACCCAGCCCATGGCCG
>JBMYNT010000022.1:0-28287 GCA_049598575.1 Candidatus Poseidoniaceae archaeon
TGTATGGCTGTCTAGAAATCGATGAAACTGATTGAAGGCCAATACAATGCAGGTCCGTAGTTTAAAGCCTAGAGGAATCTGTTGCAGTCATGAACTACGACCTGATGACTTTGCTCGATTTGAAAAAACTGTGCAAAGAACGGGGCTTGAAAGTCGGCGGAAGAAAAGATGAGGTCGTTATTCGACTGATGGAGTACGATGAAGCTCTATCCGGGGGCGTCGCTCCTGCAGCAACAGCAATTCCTCAGGTCATTCCAATGCATACTGCAGGTGGAATGGCTGTTACTCCTCAAGGAACACAATTCGTTATTGTCGGAAACAACAGCAATTCAGGTCTCGCTTCTACGATGGGTACATTCATCCTCATCTACGGTATTTTCAGAATTGGCGTGGTCTTTTTCTTGGGAATGTTTTGGGATGACTTCATGAATGAATATGTGATCGAATCCATCTTGGCTTTCCTTATAGGAACAAGTTACGTTTTTGGTGGAATGATGATCCTTGCTGGATATCGCAATGGTGTCTATCTCGTGCTCGGAACGTTGGTCTTTTCTGGATTGTTATCGTTCGTATACAACGATGAGTGGAGCCCACTCTCGATTGGATTGGACGGTTTTACCGCCCCAGCATACACCTTTTTCTGCTCAGCATTCTGTATGATTCTTACAGCTCTACCGCTTTTGGTTGCTCCATCAGAACTCAAGGATGGATGGCCAGAAGGTATTCAGCGAATGATCGACAATACATCCAAGTCCTCGAAGGATTCAGGAAAGAAGAAACTCAGTTGCTCCAACTGCAAACAATCACTCCGAGTTCCAGCAGGATTCTCCGGAAAGGTCCGATGTCCAAGCTGTGAATCTGTGATTGAAGTTTGAGCGATCACTCAGTTGCAGCTGCTTCTTTTGCTTCGCGCTTCTTGCGGTTCTGGCGCTTCTTGTACCAGGGGTAGATGGGCCATTTTGCCAACCCTGTCCACATGACGAAGAAAATGAAGTAAATGGATACGAATTCATCAACTTCTGCTGACCAGAGAGTGGTTACACCAAACATGCCTTGGTGGTAATAGGCGATTCGTGCGTGGTACACGACCAAAAGCAGTCCAAGTGATAGGTGAAGATAGCGCCAAATTTTGTTCCAGTTTCTTGCCATTAACATAGAAAATCATCATCTAGTATTTTTGTATTCACCCAGCGAACCCCATGGCGAATCAATTTGTAATTCGATTGAATCATTCGGGAACGTGTCTCGCCATCTCCCGTCTTGTCTCTTCAGGATCGATGAACATAGCCCCCAGAATGACAACCGTTTCAAGCAATGCTGCGATGTAAAACAGGGTAGCGTAATCAAACCTCTCAGCGAGAGGTGCCGTTAATTGATAGCCAATGATGGCGGATAGATTCATCATCGCCATGTATCCTGTAAATTGCGTACCTCCAACTTCGGTCCATGTAATACGCATCATGAGCGAATAGATGTTGATGGAGACCATGGCCCAAACAAAGGTCTGCAAACTCCACACAGTCATCATGAACAATCCATTGCTCCACAACGATTCGTTCATGCCCCAAAACGTTGTGATAAGAGCCGTTGAGAAAGCAGCGTAGATGATAATGGCCTTGCCACCAAACTGCTTTCCTAACTGACCTCCAACCATGTAACCAAGCATGGTGACAATGAGAATCACGCCACCTTTTGTAGCATTGAATTGCTCTTCGGTCCAACCGAGTTCACGAACGAACAAGAGTGGCAGAATTGGAATCAAAAAGTAGGACAGCGAAATAATGAGACTGAGCAGAACGCCTAGTTGCGCCGATCGGAATGAAAATGCGATCTTGATGTTGTTGAAAATCTCCTTGAAATTCTTCTGTTCAATGGTTTGTTCTTCAACATCTGATTTTGTTGATTCACTCCACGGATACAGTTTCTCTCCAGGTCGTTCGGTCATGAACAATGGCACAAGCATGATGACCACGAGGATAGGGATTTGGAGAACAATGGCTCCCTTGATGCCAACGAATCCGATGATGGTACCAAGGCCTGCTCCACCAATGATTCCACCAACGGCCTTTGACGTGAACATGTAACTGTTGACCTTTTCAAATTCATGCGGCTCCAAAACATCAACTGCAAGCGCATCGGTACTAACGTCTTGCAGTGCTGTGAAAATGTTGTACACCAGAAACATCACACCGACAACGGTAACGTTGGAGGACATGTTAGGAATGAGCAGCATCGAGCTCAGAACAACAATCATTCCACTTTGGGCGATTAAGATCCAAGGCCTTCGCTTGCCCATTTCTGGGAACTGGAAGCGATCAATGATTGGCCCCCAAAGGAACTTGACCGACCATGGTAACGTACCGAGCGTAAGCAGGAAGGCTAACTGTCCTGCTGCAACGCCTTCAACCGCAAGATATGTCACGAAGGTCACGGTGATGAATCCCCATGGAATCCCTTGTGCGACATACAATGCACAAAGGGTCAACACTCTTGCTCGATAACTTTCTACCAACGTCTTGCCTTCGGAGGAGGAGGTTTTCATTTCCACATGGGGTTCTTCTTCAAGGATGACGCCGAGGTGATAACGTTCTTTCCGCGAGACGAGATAACCAACCAAGAGGAACATTCCAACAAACCATGGAACAAACAAAACGATTGACACAGTACCATCTCCAACGGATAATGCAGAGACATCACTACCTCCTTCAATTGCAACATCGAGAACGAGCAGACTGATCGAACTCGAAACTTGTTCACCGTTGTCCGTATGGGTGCAGAAGTTACCATTGAAGGCATCAGCATCGACCATGATTGTGATGTCGTAGGCACCATATGCATCCATCCCGAAATCGATTTGGCGCATGATTTCATCATCACTCATTCCCGAGATGTTTTCCATTTCGAGCAAGGATTGGTTGTGCCATGTCAAATTGACTACATGCGATCCTGGATTGACATCGTTCTGTGTGAGCGTCCAATCGGTTTTGCTCAATGTTCCGTAGATGATATCCTCGACGTTGTCTTCGAGACCTGTACACAATCCGGCATTGGGCGATTCGTCTTCGTTTGGATAATCCAGCAACATCGAAATACCAACGATGATGCCTCCAGCATTTTGAATATCCTCCTCGACAAGATTGGAAGAAAGCTGCCAAGAAACCGCTTCTTCATCGGAATAGTACTCTGATTTGGTTTCCAATGGAATTTCTGTCCACTCGACATCGAGCGTCCGTGTCGATGCAGTCGTATTGGATTCGTTTTCTCCCAAGCAGCCTGCAAAAGGGAGGATGAGTACAGCGACGAGTGCAAACATCACCAATCGCTGCATGGTTGACGCTCAAGATTGCTTGATTTCAACATTCGGGGCAATTGGAACCGACGACCTCATGAATCGATATCATGTGCATACAGCATGGGCGAGGAGCGAAAGGTCGCAGCATATTTCGATCTTGATGGCACACTGCTCAATGCTTCAAGTGAGAAGACCTTGACGGGAGTTCTTGCTCGACGTCGTCCATGGAGAATCCCCCATGCAACGGTTGCATGGACGCTCGGTGCAACATTTGGACTCTTGACCGGGAAAGCACCTTACGACGCTTTACGGAATCGCGGACATCTCTCTCTTGCATCATGGCGCATTCTTGAAGAGTATTCTGAAGAGATTGCAACGACGTATCTGAAAGAAAGGGTATCTCAGGGTGCATGGGAGAAACTCGACTGGCATCGTAATCAAGGCCATCGGCTCGTGCTCGTTACAGCGACCGTAGCGCCGATGGCAGAGGCAATGGCGCGTGTTCTTGGTATGGATGAGGTGTACGGGTGTGGCCCTGAGATTCGAACAGGAGTGCTCTCAGGATCCGAACGTGGCTGGTCTGTCCCTCGGCGAAAAGGGAAGGTTCCGATTGTAAAGCAAGATGCTGAAAAACATGGACACGATCTTTCACAATGTTACGGGTATGGGAACACGCATGCCGATTCTTGGTTCATGAGAGTTTGTGGGCATGCGATTGCCGTCAATCCCGAATCATCGCTCGAACAGTTTGCAAAAAAGAACGACTGGGAAATAGTTCACTGGCCTTCGTGAGTTCAAATACTCTGGAATGCTCAATAAGGTATGGACGACGAATTTCTGATGGCAGAAGAGATCGAAGAGACAGCCTCACCTGCATGGATCTACCAAAGGTCAAAACTTGACCAGTTTCAAAACCAAATTGAGTCAAGTTTTACGGCCATGCAAACCTCTTTTGAGTATTTGATGAAGACCATCAACAAGAACCCTGAGCGAATCATTTTCGATGTTGAAAACATCATCGTCCTTGGTAATCTTGCAACGTATACCATTCCTGTGAAGTCCGTTCTGTCCAAACTGAAAAACCCATTCATAGGTGGCGGAGGGCTCCAAGCAACAAGAACAACAAGAAAAGGCGAGCTCAAAGGGAAAGAGACGAATGTTTGCATTCAACCTGATTACAAGAACGTATCCGAGCTTCCAGGTTGCGACGTTCTTGATTCGTATTTCTTGATGCTGCTTAACGATGATAAATTCATTCTGCAAAAGGACCACAGTCCTCTGCGAAGAGCGATGCTCATGCTCTATGGTTTGAGTGTCAGCCCAGCCTCAGACGTGATGAAGACATGGATCGAATCCACCACTGGAGGAGAATACAAACCGGAAGAATCTGCGATTGAAATTAAAGGGACACACGGATGGAAATGGAGAGTTTCCGATGCCAACCCGCTTGTGAACGGATTTACCATTTGGTTCAAGAAAAAGCATCAACGAAAGTGGACAAAGGTGGTCACAGACTCAACCAATTTTGAGTACAATTACCATTATGATGACGTTCTATCCATTCTCGAATTGCTCTCCGATTCACCAAGAGTTCTCATCCATGACGAACCGTACGCTTCTGATGAATACTTCATGCAACAAGTTGCAAAGCACCACGCACCAGTTGCTCAACGCATTGAAAACGACCGTGCTGAACAAGCAGTGTCGTGATTTGGCGGCCCCTCCGCGATTCGAACACGGGTCTCAACCTCCGCAGGGTCGAAGGATATCCAAACTACCCCAAGGGGCCGGGGTATTTGTCCCACCTGCCGACTTGATATAAGCACAACGGGTTACAAGGTATTGAGTTTGTACAAGAGTTCATGTTGCCACTTGCGTTGGGAGGTGCATGGCAGTTCAACTTGAACGGGGCGTCGATTTCCCGATGGTTGATTTAGCAAACATTGCCTATTACCCTCGAATTTTTGACCTAGCACACCGCTTTTTTGAGGATGCATGGGTACCTATTTGCAACATTCGTTATGCTGATCTTCTTTTGGTTCGAAAGATAGGTTTCCCTGTGGTTCACGTGGAATCCGATTTCCATGCACCACTCCGTTATGGAGACACTATTACTGCTACAATTTGGATTGAAGCCATTGGCGACTCATCGTGTACATGGTGCTATGAATTTCATAATCAAAACGGTGAATTGCTCTGGACATCAACACAAGTCACGGTTTGTGTCAATATGGAGAGCATGAAGCGGATATCCATTCCCGAGGATCTGCGACAAGGATTGGACAACTGTCGAAGGATTGAGGCGAATGATGAACAGTGAAGCTACTGATATGTTCGCCATTCGTCCCGATCATAAAGGGCCAAAGACAGTGGCAATTCTCTTGATTGTTTTTTCAATATTCCTTGGTTTCGTGGCGAAGGCCGATCTTGATTTAGCGAACACTGAGGAGGTTTCAGATGCTTACATGGAGCAAATCCTAGAAACGCCAAATCAGCAAGGAGACAATGTTTCATTTGAACAATATCAGGCTTACCACCAAGATGTCAACGATAACAACGGCTACCAGATTAGGGGATTCTCTCTCGCAATAGGTAGTGCAACAGGCATCATCGGAGGCATTCTACTCTACAGGATGAAACCGATTGGGGGTAAAATCGCATTGTCTGGTGCATTGGTCGCATTTGTTGGAGGCATTGTTGGCAACATGGTGTTTTATGATGCTGCGAGCGAGCACTTGAATGGCACAATTCGAGATAACGCAGAATATTTTGGTTATGCATGTGGCATCTGCACGTTCTTTATTGCAGCATTAGCATTGCTTCCATTAATCAATGCAAGAGCAAGACTTGCTTTCGATGAGGCAAACAAGGTCCGAATTGTTCAAGATGAGTCAGAATGATCGGATGGCCGCGGCCATTTTTTAGCGAGTGCTTTTTCCAAATCTTCGTTGAGAATTGCATTCCACCAATCACTACCTTGCCAAATAGCATACTTCCCACGAATGCCACGTAGGTCTGCCCCTTTCAGCTTACAATTCCGAAAATTGGAGAGATTGCACCGGGCTTTGCGTAGGTCCGCTCCTCGGAAATCAGCCCCATCAAAAGCAGATTTCATCAAATCAGCTTCAACCATGGAGGCTCGACGGAAATCACAATCCGAAAAGTCACCTTCGGTTAAATCGGCTTCATCTAGGATTGCTCGGCGAAACGTCGACCCACGATGCCGACCTTTTCGGAAGATGGCCTTTGCATGGTTTTGATATGAACAATCAATAACTTCAGATTTGGTTTCGTCTGGGTCATCTCGGGGGTCGCCCGCCCCGCCACCTGACATCACCATATGGCACTCAGGATGTTGATTGTTTATCGAGGTGTGCCCTACCGGCTTCCGTCAGGAGTGAATATCGGTTTTTGTCGCCATACTCCAGTGGAACCATGAGCAAGCCACGTTCTTTGAGCCGGTTCAGGTACAAACTAAGATTTCCTGGTGGTTCAATGCCAGCATCAGAGAACAATTGATTGACAACTCTCGGTGGGCTGTCAGAGACGTTTTCAACGTCACGAAGATAGTGAATTGCTGCAAGCACTTGATCGGGTTTCTTGTTGAGTGAACAATTCTCAACCAATGCACGGAAGGCAGAACCTCGCTCCGGCAATCCGACGTCTCGAGCAGCGTCAATGGCAGCATCAATTGCAGCGTCGCGGGCATCACGTAGCCGTTCAAGAACGATGGACCATGTATCATCATGACGCATCTGAATGAGACGCGCATCGACCTCAACGGTAGCTCCGCTGAGATCGATCTCCAAGTCACCTGCGGTGACCGTAAACCTCGATTGTGTAACCATGGTAAACAGTTCGTCTAAAGATACCCTCATTGATAATGTTTGTATAAGCACCAGTGATTGGAATTCGGAGCATTCAGTCGAAAAATAGGGTGCAACTCGAATCCAGTCATCGATTTGAAGTAGAGGTCAGTGCTGTCCTCGTATAGGTGGCACCATGCAAGAATCACGAGTCAACAAAAAAACGCTTATTTTCGTAGCGCTGTTCCTCACCCCAGTCCTTTTTGTTCCACAATCCTTTGCGAGTGGAACGACTCAAGTGAGTACATTTGCAGGTGGTGCGAATTCCATAACGGTGACATCCGATGGAAACAACACCTCTACAGCCCTTCAGTTGGACCTTGAGCGAAACGTGACGTTCCAAGATGCTTCGTTCGCTGTTGAGGGGAATTCTGCTGCTGACACGCCCGGAAAGGTTTGGATCAACAGTAGCACCGGCGACATTATCTGGAGTTATTCGGTTGCGGGATACGGCGATTTAGCACAGCAGAATACGTTTCAAACGGGGCTGACGTACGACAATACTCAATTGAATAACAGCTCGGGCATGCCAACCCCTATCCTCTTACCAAAAAATGCCACCCTCCAGTCCAGCCATGCAAACATCACATATTCGCCCCAAATTGATGCACAATTTGTCTCGGTGGGGGTTGTTCAGCATATGAAATTAGGCGATTCCAATGGCGATAATTTGACCGATGCTTTCGTATTTTCTACATCAAACACCACTACCGGCGTCAACACTGCCTTTGCCGTGGTCGAGAGTAATCAAACGTCGATGCAGTACAACCTTTCCAATTGGACTCCAACCTGTGCTAATTCCACGCAAATACGAGTAGCTGATATGAACAACGATAGCCATGACGATGTTGTAACCTTTGCGTCATTCAGTTCCGTTATGTGTGTTCATTTTTACAATTCAACATTGCAGGGCTATGATGCGCACTTTGTTGTAAATATTTCAAGCGACCCTCTTGACGTCCAAGTTGCAGATATGAATCATGATGGATGCGCTGATTTTGTCAGCATTCACGGATACATGGGAGAGGGTAAAGTCGCAATGACGACATACGACGCCGTTTCCAACTCCACAGGGTCACTCAACGACGTCCCCGTATACCGATACAACGTTTGGGATGGAAGGGCTAGAATGCGAACATTGCATGTGGCCGATTTTTTCGATCGAGGTGAAAATGCAATCATTGTATCCGATGCATGGGATGATGCAAGGGTGCTCACCTATGACAACCAATCGCGACAGTTGATTACAAATCTTGTGAAATTCAGAAACCTCTCTGAGGAATCGGTTGCAGGAGATGTTGATGGTGACGGAGATATCGATTTCCTTACGCCTCGAGATACAGGGTCAGTCCTCGTTTTGAATAACCAATCATCATTCATCCAAACCCCAATGTTGCACGTTTTGGATACTCTGAATGCGACAATTGCCGACCACGACAATGATGGATCGGTTTCATTGTTTACACCGAATCCCCAATTTGCCGATGGAAATCCGTCAACGATTGAAGGAAACATCGGTTTCCGCTCTATCGACGCACTTGGATTGGGCACTCCTAGCAACTCACCTTTGATGCCTTACTCTGTTCCAACGGATATACAATTCTCCGATATCGATCACGATGGCCTCATGGATCAATTCGTTCTTGCAGGAGAAGGACAAAAAGGTGTTTTTATTGGCGCATGGCATAACATTTCATTGGATGCCGAAGTTGACGGAAACGATGACCTGTGGGTGGAGGGCTACTCAAGTACAACACTTTCTCACATAGGTATGCTAACGATTACAGATGACGATAACGTCATTCGTGATGCAATTTCTCCTTACCTTCCAGCGTACCCGGGTACATCAGATGCTTTTGGCATTGAGATGGTTGACAACCTCATGTCGATATCGAGCAAATCGAATGGTATAGCGAACTTCACAGATTTAAAAATCACTTACGACATCGAGTTTGCGGTGACAACTAGCGCTGGCACCATAGGTTCATTGAGCAATTCCCTCAACCAGCAAATGTTGCCAGGTTCTGGTGCATTTACTGTGACGCTACCAGTTGAGACAACAAAATCTGGTCAGTTCGACGCCAAAGATTTGAGCATGTCTTACACGCTCGGGGCCCCAAATATTGCGCTACCTCCAACCCCTCTCTTATCGGTTCAATCCCTCACAGAATCGAGCGTAACCATTGAATGGCAAGCGCTTTCAGAGTTTGGAATTGATCTTCAAGAGTTCCAAGTGTTCAGAATGTCGCCAACGGCCTCTTATGATTACACTTCACCTTACGAGGTTGTTGTAGGTCAGAACACGTTCTCAGATTCGAACGTAGATGTTGGTTCGACATACGGTTACATCGTTCGATCCATTCACTCGTTTGGAGTCGTAAGTAACCTGTCCCAGGCATTGGAAGTTACCATTCCAAATCCCCCCGCTCCTGCAGCAGTGACAAACGTCCAGCTAATTGATCTTGACATGGAAACTGCTTCAGCTCCATTGAAAGCAACTTGGGATGCGAGCACGGATTCCAACGTTGTGGAATACAGGGTCTATGTAGCAGATTCGGATTTGGATGCCACGGGCCTCAACAACGAGTTGACGCCAGCGAAGGGCTACGTTCTCGATGGCGTCACCTATCAAGCAGTAGCAACCGTGTCATCCTCTGTCACCGAGGCTGAGATTTCCTCCACCAGTGAATACGTTGATGCATCCGGATCAACCGCATCCATGGCAATCCAAGACGGCCAGGAGTACTGGGTCGCCATCGCAGCAATCGATAGCTACGATAATGCAACGTTGCCACTGCCCGTTGCTGGACCCACAACCTCGTTCAACAACACCTACATCAACAGTCAACTGGAACTTACCGTGACCTCAGGACCAGTGGGAGTGAGCGAAAACGTCCTCGAATCAAACAGTCCTTTGTCTGTTAGCCTGTATGCGTACTATCTTGACGATATGCAACAAGAAGTGGCGATTGAGAACGCAGAGCTTGAGATGGTTATGACGTACGGTTCAGATTCACTCACGTTGAATGGTCAAAGCGACAGCAATGGCCAATGGGTTGCGATTGATGTTGAGGATCTTCACGATAGCAGCATCCCACAATCCTTGCTCGATTATTCAGCAACTTCAGACGGTGTTGTAAGCATCGACGTTTCAATGGAAGCAATCGAAGTCGCTGATACACAACCGTATGCCTCTGCCATGGCATCTGCATCGATGGGAACGGCCATTACAGTCGAGCTTGCTGGTCCTCTGGCTTCTGTCGATATGGATGCAAATGACGCCATTGACATCAACATCACTCTAACTGCTACCGACTCCGTCAATGCAGCCCATCAAAACTCCCTCGAAGGTACGACAATTCTCTGGGACGCGTTTGATGGAGTATCAGAGAACGCTACAATGAGTGGTTCTGAAACAATTTCAACAGGAAAGATTCGCATTGTCTCATCGTTTGCGAACATCTCTCGTATCGATTTCACCGTCGATGCTGGAGGGCGCCTCATGTTCGGAACAACATCGTTTTCAGTTTCTTTAAACGAATACGTCGTCCCAGTGCAGGAGAATGAAACAAACGAGACGGTGACTGAATGGGTTCCAACATCCATCCAATCCGTCACCATTGCCTGTGAAAGCGCAACCATCCTAACGAACAAGCAAGCCGCCGATGATCCAATCGATTGTTTGGTTGAAAATCCAAACCCATTCGCTGTTGAAGTTGAGGTCTCTGTTACTGAATTACCATCTTTGTTCAAGAAGCCAGGTATGGTCAGCATCGCTGCAAATGGAACCGAGACAGTATCCTTCGTTCCAAAATACGAGGATCCGCTCTGGGCTCGACAAAACGATGCAGGAGTTGAAAATCAGTTTGCGATTCAAGTTCTGACGAAGTCTCGGGATTACGCGAGCCTAGAGTCTGTTGTCGAGAATGATGTTGTCACTTGGACTGCTGATCTTTTTGTTGAGGTCCAAACAAATCCAGATGGGGAGGAAAAGAGTTCTTCCAATATGGTTGTCATTGGTGGAATTGGCGCCGGCGTTCTACTTCTTGCTGCAGTTGGATTTGTTCTTTATCGCAAGGCTTCAGCTGACTTTGAGGATGAGGCTTTCTATGAAGAACAGGACGCGTTTGGCGAAGAAGAGGAAGACGAGCCAGAGGAGATTCCTGAAGGCAAACCATTGGATGAGTTTGAGGACAAAACCATTTCCGCTGAACCTGAGATCATTGAACGCCCTGGAGATTCATTGATTTCAGAAGTTACATCCTCAAATACAGACACAATCGAAGAGGAGCCAGAAGTCGAGGAAGATGAACCAATCGAAGAGGCGGAGGAAGACGATGGAATCTCTGTTGACGAATATGGAACCGAATGGTACGAGGACGAAGTTGGCACATGGTGGTATCGAGAAGAAGGTGCAGAAGACTGGTCCGAGTACAACGAATGAGCAACGAGATATTTTTGAAACACGAGTCAACCAACGATACGAGGCGTGACTATGAAACAGCAATTCGGGACGTACGATTTGGTTCTACGTTCTGGTGTTGACCCAACCACGGGCGGTGTTGCGATTTGTGGATTCACCACAGCAGGAATGGTCGGCGTTATCGCTGCATCTCACATCATTGAGTCGCTCAACCTCACGCAACTTGGGACGGTTATGGATGAGAACTTTCCTGCTGTTGCTTTGATTCAAAACGAGGTTCCTCGCCACCCCGTTCGCGTGTATCAGGGCGATGGCATTGGTGTCTTCACTGCTGAAATACAATTCGATAAAGAACAAGACATTGCTTTTGGATCAACCGTTCTCGAGTGGTTTAGGGTTGGAGGTTTTGATCAACTCATCATCATCGATGGAATTCTCAAGCCAGAAAAACAAATCCACGGTGAGGGATTGTTCGCTGTCGGTGCAAACGAAGCGGCTCGCAAGCGGCTGAAGACACTCGATCTACAATCAATACAGCGCGGCGTCGTATCCGGCATTACCGGGTTCCTTCTCAGTGAAGGTGATCGGCTCAATCTGGACATTACGGCGCTCTTGTCAGAAGCAAGTCCAATGTATCCTGATGTTCGTGCAGCAGCTGTCGCCATCGAAGCCATTACAGAGATGACAGGCAAAGAAATCCCTCTCTCAAAAATGCTTGAGAATGCTCGTAGTATCGAACAATCTGTTCAAGAAATCATTGAGAGCGCAACTCCGTTGCTGCCTTCACCTGATGAAGAGATCAATGACCCTTCATTCGGTTGATTGCAAGGACTGCATGATTTCGATGACCGCTTCAAACGGTGCTAAGGTTGCAACAAATGGGCGTAAGTCAGGTACTCGTGCAGTCAAATGCCCTGCTTCATTGAGGGCACTGATGAGCCGTTCCATGGTCGGTAGTGAACCCACATTTGCGAAGCGTGGAAGTTCGTCAAAAGCCAGCAGCAAGTGATCTCGTGACAACAACGGTGCTGCTCGTGCAATGTGGCGGACAGACCGCCGTATTTCCCGTTCAGCATAGAGTTGGTCTGCTTCCGTCCATTCGAGGCCGAGCGCTGCCCCACGCTCGATATCAGTGGACGTAGCCAAGCATGTTTCAACGGCCTTGTCCTCCGTCATTCGTGAACAGATGTCTTCGTTCCACAATGGACCAATCCACATTGGTCCACTCGTGTGTTCCAATTGTTCCGGAGTAGGGTGAGTTGTGAACAAGTATGGTTTGTCTTTTGTTCGAACTCTCCAACCCATCAATTCTCTATTTCGATCAGCACCTTGTTTGCTTTTTCGAACCAGGACGGATACCCGAACATGATGTCCATCAAACAAAGCCAAGATTGGTTCAATGGCTCGATCAAGTTGAGCAGCTCTTGTCGCAATGGTCCCGAGTAGCACACGAACTGCATCATCATGCGCATACAAATCGACGATGCCTTTGTGACCATATCGACGCATACCAGACGATGCAGATGATCCAGTTAGTGCTGCAGTGTCGGTCGCTGTTACCTCAAGGACACCAACTCTTCCCAAGGCCTGAAGGGCTCCATCGATGAACGTGATTGGAGAACCGAATGGGTCGACATCAATCCATTGGAACGAGCCTTGAACCATGGCCATCCGGGCATCGTAACATTGGAATTTGATTCCACTTTTCTCGATGAATTCAGGCTGGATTTGTTCATCGTCGACCTGCGAGACATGTTCAATCTCTTCATCGGAGGCCATCGAAGCCAAAGCCCAGTCAAGAGCACTTTTGTCCAAATCATTGGCAGTTATATGGAGTCGAGATTGGTGGTCAGGTGCAATTTCGTTTCTCCATCGACGGACACGAATTCCTGTAGCACATAGTGCATCCAATGCTCGAATGGGGCGGTCACCGTTGATCCAACCATGTTGTAAAGCATCTTGCAACAACAAGACAGAGCGTGTACGAGCAGGAGCCATTGCCGGATTCATGAATCCAGTCCCCGACTTTGCCGCTGGACCTCTCGGCATGTGCGTGGGGCGAGGCTGACCCTCTTTGAGATGCACAAACGTTCGTCCTTCGCACCAAATGTGACCAGGCCAATCGTTTGGCGATTCATTGCCTGTGAAGGATTCGCCCATGGTAGGACGAGATGATTCATCTTCTTGACCGCACCGCTTCAATAATGTTCGAAGTAAATCTCTGGATTTGAATGCGTAACCTTGTGCGCATCATCATGAACGTAACCAATGACGGTAGCGTTTGGTTCGTGCTGTTGAATGAAGGATAGGATGACATCTGCTTGGTCTTTTGCCACGGCAAGAACCATCCCTAGGCCCATGTTGAAGGTTCGATGCATCTCCAAATCGGTCACGTTTCCTTGAGACTGCAGCCATGTGAATTCAGGGGGTACTGGCATCGGTGTTTCGATGTGCCACCCAAGCGTATCATGCAGGCGGAGAAGATTGGACAGGCCGCCACCTGTGATGTGTGCAATTCCGTGGACTGCATGAACCGAACCTTGGGCAGATTTCAGATGGTTGAGCAATCCGACAACAGAAGAGCAGTAGATTTTGGTTGGAATAAGGAGGACGTCTGCCAGCATAGGGCTTTCTGATATCTCTCGTCCGGAGAATTCAGCGCTGAAAGGGCATGTATCGGTGTATGTCAAGCCCGTGCGATCGATGATGTTACGAACAAGAGAAAATCCGTTTGAGTGAATGCCAGATGATGGTAGTCCGATGAGCACATCACCTGGTTCCAAGCGCTCTCCAGTAATGGCTGAGTCCTTGTCAAGGAATCCGAGTGCAGTACCGGAAAGATCGAGTTCTGTAACAATTCCAGGAAGCGAGGCAGTCTCTCCACCGGCGAGTGTAACATTCGCCAATTCACATGCCTTTGCGAGAGAAGCGCCGACTGCAGCGTGTACTTCAGGATCTGGTTTTGGAACTGCAATGTAGTCAACAAACGCGATGGGTTCAGCACCGACACACAACAAATCATTGACGTTCATCGCCATACAATCGATACCGACACTGTCCCAATTCTTGACTGCAGTTGCAATCTGCAGCTTACTCCCAACGCCATCTGTTGCCATCGCCAAAAGATGATTACCAAATTCAATCAATCCACCAAAACCGCCAGGCAAGTCAACAGGCGCTCCAGGTGTTCCAGCTTTTCGAGTTGAACGCTGAAGCGAACCGATGAGCGAGGCGACGGCTGCACCTTCAAGATCGATATCGACGCCGCTTGAGGCATAATCCATAGGGTCGCTCATGGATTTACCAATGCAAGACAATTCATGAATCAATCGTCTCGCCAATCAACAATTGAGCAGCGTCAATAATTTGCTTATGTGAGCCTGCCAAACGATGCCCATCGTTCACTTGATGAAAGGCTACAATGTCTTTTCCAGATCGTTCAGCATACGCAACGCTGCATGAAATTGGGACAATATCGTCGCCAACTCCGTGGATGATGATGGTTTTCATACCCTTGGGAGCGACAAGAATTGTGTCCTCATTGACAGGTGGTTCATCGAGGTGAAGGGCAGGAGCGCACAAGAGGAGCCCACGAAACGCATCAGGCATTCTCATAGCAACAATCGATGCAGTCAATCCGCCATAACTTGAGCCTGCAAGCACTGGTTTTGCATCACGATGTTCTTCGCAAACCCGCTGAAGCAATTCCACCCGTTCTGCAAGTGCCATTCCCTGGAAATCAGGTGCTATGACTTCAAAACCTGCTCCTCGAAGCGAGCGGATTTTACCTCCATTCGGTGTGCCTTCCATCCCATGTGCGAAGATAATCATGGAAGTTGCTCACATCAAACCGATATGAACTTATTGAGTCTGGCACATTTCCACTTCCTCTGAAAATTGTCGAAAAAGAGGCTATGAAGGCCACATCATTTCCAGTGGAAACGAAGGGGAGCAGAAGTTGAAATGGAACCATTAAGAACGGTAGCCTTCCATATCTAACTCCTTGGTGTGGTGCGACGATGATTCAAGACTTTGATTTGACAGCGCGATGGTCCACACTGCTTCATGCCCATTTCACGGAGGATGTCCATAACATTGCTCAACTTTGGCCAGATGTTCAGAGTCTTGAAGTTTCATACCGAACAATCGAAGGATTCGATCCAACGTTTGCTCAAAGCATCTTGGAACAACCCGATCTTCACGATGACGCATCGAATCGAGCGCTGCGAGAACTACTCGCTGACGTTGGTTATGGAACCATCAATCCATGGGTACGTATTGTCCATCTTCCAAGCGACCAAGTACGCACCGTTTCACAACTTCGCTCTGATGATATCGGTTTGATGATTTCCATTGATGCGGTGGTCACGAAAATTTCTGGAGTCCGTCCACGAATGTACTCTGCAACTTTTAGGTGTGTAGCATGCGAACATCTCATTACCATCCAACAACCAAACGAACAGGAATTGATCAACCCAATGGAATGTTCACAAATCGATGGGGGGTGTGGTCTTACAAATCGACAAACTCGATTCCAGTTGCTGCAAGAGCGTTCAACATTGACGAATTCGCAATTTATTGAACTGCAAGAATTGCCCGAACAGGTTCGTGGTGGTGTCCAGCCAGAACGCATTTCATGTATCGCGGAGCATGACCTCACCGGAAAAGTCAATCCAGGTGACCGTGTGAAAGCCAATGGTGTTCTGTTCATTCGTTCACAACGTAAGTTCGGTAAGGACACGCCAGTGTTCGACATCTTCATGCGTGTTCAATCCCTTGAACGACAAAATCTCGCTCTTGAAGAGATTGTTGTAAGCGATGAGGAAGAAGCTGAGATTCGGGCATTTGCTGCTGATCAAGATGTCTACAAGCGCATCTCCGAATCCATTGCTCCATCCATTTTTGGGATGGAGAAAATCAAGGAAACCCTGATGCTCCAACTGTTTGGTGGAGTGGCACGACTCAATCCAGATGGTACAAGAAACCGTGGAGACATCCACATCCTCCTCATGGGTGATCCGGGGGTTGCGAAGTCGCAACTTCTCGCTTACATGGGAAATATTTCTCCCCGTGGGCGTTTCACATCAGGTATGTCTGCTTCTGCAGCGGGTTTGACCGCTGCAGCAGTTCAAGATGCGAGTGCTGACGGACGATGGACACTTGAAGCAGGTGCTCTTGTTCTTGCAGACCAAGGGCTAGCTGCTATTGACGAATTCGACAAGATGAACCAAGCCGACCGTTCGAGCATGCACGAGGCCATGGAACAGCAGACCATCTCAATTTCCAAAGCAGGAATCAATGCCAGCCTTCGCACTCGCTGTGCTGTTCTGGCTGCTGCGAACCCGAAGGCAGGCCGTTTCCAACCCGTTTCTGAGGTTCCCTTTACAGGACAAATCAATCTCGCTCCACCACTTATTTCGCGTTTCGATGTCATTTGGTTGTTGACCGACGAGCCATCTGAAGACAAAGACGCAAAAATCGCTGGGCACATTGTCGATAACAGACTCTCCGGAACGAGCGAACTCTTGGTCAATGAAGGGTCAAGACCCGATCCGCGAAAACTCAGTTCCGTAATGACAAAACCAAGCCATACGGACGGACATCTCCACCGAGAATTCATTCGAAAATACGTTGCTTATGCGAAGCGAACTGTCCATCCAAATTTGGACGAAGAAGCGAAGAAGCACATCATTGAGTACTACGTGTCGACGCGAAAACAATCCGGTGAATTCCAAGATTCGGTCGCCATCACCGCACGTGCGCTTGAAGCGCTCGCTCGACTTGCTGAAGCGAGTGCACGAATCCGCCTGTCTGAGACTGCCAACATTCAGGATGCTGAGCGAGCTGTCCGGTTAACGAAGACATGGCGTTACGATCTCATGGGCGAGAATTTCGATGAAACGGCTATTGCTTCGAACCAGAAAGACAAAGCCCGTCATGCAGAACGGAGCATACTCGATATCGTTGAGCGCTTGTCTGCGAATGGAGAAGGGTTCGCCCAACTCGTCGATGTTCTCAATGAAGCGGAACGTCTTGACATCTCGAGGGATAAGGCCGAGGAAGTCATTGACAAACTCAATCAAAACGGTCGATTGATGCGTCCTACTGGTTACGATACGCTCCAAATTGTTTAGATGCGAAGCAATCATCTCTTGAAGGGGTGATGCGTGGGAAGTTCATGGCAGATGTGACCCATCAGGAACCACAAGGTGATGTCACCGATGCCTCAACCTTCGATACAGAACAATTGGGGTTCATGTGCGGTATTGAAGTCCATCAACAACTTGCTACTGGAAAACTTCACTCCCGTCAACCCTCAGAACTCTTCGATGTGACCATCGATACCGTTCCAGCAGACTGGCCACGCTATGCCCGTAAACTACGACTAGCGAGTGGCGAAGGAGGTAAAGTCGATGTTGCAGCTCGTTTTGAGAAGCGACGAAACCGTTCCTTTGTGTACATTCAGTCACCTAATTCGGGCCTGATCGAGTTGGATGAAAGCCCACCACTCTCGCACGATTCCGATGCACTCGATGTTGCACTCACCGTCTCAGCGATGCTTGGAGCCAAGCCAGTTGGAGCAGTCCAAACAATGAGAAAGACGGTGGTGGATGGTTCAAACACAAGCGGATTTCAACGTACTTCTCTGATATCAACCGATGGCACACTCAAGACCGATACCGGAGATGTTGGCATCGACGTTCTCTGTTTGGAAGAAGACAGTGCACGAAAACTGGATACCATCCCCACGGATCACGGCGAACAGGTCATCTACAATCTTGACCGTCTCGGCGTACCCCTGATTGAGATTGCAACATCGCCGGATATTCAATCTCCCGAACATGCGAAAGAAACCGCCATGGCCCTTGGCCGAACGTTACGAGACACTCGGCGCGTTCGCCGGGGTCTTGGCTCTATTCGTCAAGATCTGAACGTCAGCGTTGCGTGTGGTGATCGCGTTGAAATCAAAGGCTGTCAAGACCTTGGTTGGATTCCTCGAATCGTTCGATTGGAGATGGTTCGACAAGTTCACATGTATCGTCTTGCGAACGAGCTTCGCTCCTCTCTTGGATTGCCTCCACTTCCACCAAATCGTAACCTCGATGATATTGGCATAGAATCAGAAGTCGCAGAAGCAGTTGCCAAACACATTCCCCTCGAGTACAGCGATGTAACGAATGCATTTGCATCCTGTGAAAGCAGGATGGTCACTGAGGGACTTGCGAAGGGATACACCATGCTTTCGATTCCATTGAAGGGATTTGCAGGTAAGATTGGTTCGAAAACCATCGATGTTGAGGGCGCACAACTTCCGCGATTGGGCCGTGAATTAGCAGGGGCAGCGAAACTAGCAGGCGTTCGTGGCGTTTTCCATTCAGATGAACTTCCTGCTTATGGTATCGAGAAAGAGCATGTTGAAGGCGTCCGGAAGCAACTTGAACTTGCATCAAATGATGCGTTTGTTCTCTGTCTTGCACCATCCTGGCAAGCACGTCTTGCACTCGAGTCGGTTGGTCGTCGGGCACGACTTGCTTTCCATCGCATCCCTCAAGAAGTCAGAAACGTCGTTGTGAAGAAAGGTGCTCCTGATGACGGAACGACGACGCCAATGCGTCCACTGCCGGGTGGAGCGAGAATGTATCCTGAAACGGATGTTCCAACAGTCCCCATTTCCCGCGATTTCTGGCAAGGGATCATCGAGAATTTGCCAATGCGACAAGAAGAGCGAATGGAACGCCTCGCCCAAACAGAACTCTCCGAAGATCAATGCAAACAACTTCTTTCACGAGAGTTGGATGATGTTTTCTTTGATCATCATGAATCGAAATCAAAGGCGTGGGGGACCTTGCTCCTCGAACATGAATCTGTTCAACCTGCAGTTCTCTCCACCATCCTCACGGTCCGTGAAGCAGGAGGGATAACTCGAGAGGGCATTGAACAAGTGGTTGACAACTTCGCTCAAGCACATCACGTTACGACACAAGAGGTTGAAGCATATGCCGATGAGAATGGGCTTGTTCCTGCCGACATCGGCGACTTAGAATCGATTGTTGAGGGGATCGTTCTCGAACGCATTGACTTTGTTCAAGAACGCGGAATGGGCGCTATGGGCCCCCTCATGGGAGTCGTTATGGGTGCTTGCCCTGGTGTCGATGGAAAGGAAGTCAGTGCTGTACTTCGGGCAATGATTCAGAGGCATTCATGATGCGTGTTGCAACAATTCTCGTCCTCACTTTGTTCATGCTACCCTTGGTTCAGGCCAACTCTGAATCGTCTTGGTCGCATGAATTTGAAGCCGGCTACATTTCAACACAACCTCTCGTGGTCGACGATTCCGTCTATGTGCGAACTTCGGGATTCTGGACGGGCGAGGAGCGGCCACTCGTTGCAGCATTTGAACTTCAAACAGGAAACGAGATCTGGAGGTATACTTCGCAAACATCGCTTCAGCATGATATGGCACCTCTCTTGTTTGTTGAAGGTGGCAGTGGGGCGTGCGGTGCATGGAACGACCTTCTTTTGGTCGGTTGGACGGATGGAAAACTGACTGCCCTCTCACCAACAGATGGCTCTCTTGTTTGGCAGAATCAAACCGAAGTCGACATCATAGGAATCACTGGAAAGATGGTTCTCGATGGTGACCAAGTGATTGTTCCAACACGCACAGGATTGTCGAGTTTCTGTCTTGCAGATGGGTCGCAGTTGTTCGATATCGACACAGGAAACATTGGTTGGAGAAATGGAGTTGCAATGACCGAGCACGGTTATGCCTATGGTGATGAGGATGGTTATTTGCATGAGGTCGATCGGAATGGAAATGTTACAAGCACATTTCTTGGCGATGGAAAAATACGCCACGCGCCACTCGATACCCGACATGGCTTGTTTGTTCACATGCAAACATTGCAAGGCTCAACCATCTATCTGAACGGGTCTATTCTAGCAAACATGGGCGGTTCACCAGCCATGCCCCTTGCACACAATGACCGCATTTATGCTGCAACAAGTGATGAATGGATTTCCCTTCTTTGCGATGGACAATCATGCACAGTTGATTCGGTTGTACCGTTCCATTCCAATGGAGAACTGTCGATACGTATTGTTGAATCAGAGATTGAAATCTGGGCTCCATCCAACACTCCTGATGGCGGCTGGGGGGTCTTCAACCAAACATCATTGATTCGAATGGAAACGACAACTTTCGACACGTACGGGACTGCTGCACCTGGTTTTGCTCAAGGCGTGATTGCCTTGGGCAACGATGCAGGAATTCTCTCAACTGGTTTCCAATCGAGCAATGAACACTCACTAGAGGCCACAGAAACCGACGTTGTTGGGCTACTACATCTCATTGCTGTACTCGGTCTGTTCCTACTCACATGTTTCGTTTTTGCTTTACGTGACTGGCAACAATTTGCAAAAATAGGCTCAGCGTTTCTTCTTGTATTCGCTATCGCAGTCGTTCCTGATCTTTCTGTGAAACTTGCCGAACAAACATCGCCCGATCGTGATGTGGAATGGGATTCGTCTTGGCCAAATGAATGGAAAGGCACACAGGTGATATTGTTCGAAATTAACGGAACAGAGCATGTTGTCGGTGGGCTCGAACCACAAGATTCGGTATACGAACTGACCCTTTTAGGGTGTGAATTTTTAGGGATTTCAACCGAGATTGAGGAACAATATCTCGGTGCTTATGTCGTTTCATTCAATGAAACGATTGGCGATGGCTGGGAGTTCACCATCGATGGAAACCGAGTTCCGCTTGGCATGGCTGACGCACAACTCAACGAGGACTCAATCGTTGAATGGAGACCTGCCTGAGCGGTAACACTCAAGGCTCACCGCCAAGTCGGTGAAACATGTTGAGCGCCATAGGCACCCATGGGCCTACCGTCTCTCCAATTGCAATGGGGCTGTTGAATGCCGCATTTTTTGCAGTCGCAATATGGTTGCTCGTCAAACCTCAGAAGAATTCCGAGTCTTGGTTTTGGCCGCTGCTTTTGTTTGTCGGACTGGCCACTTTCTCCCGTGTAGTTCTGAGTTTCATTCCGAATGTGATGCCCGTGACCATCATGGCTGTTATGGTCGGTTCGAAGTTTGGTGCTCAACGAGGCATTTCTTTTGCCATCCTCGTCACACTCGCAAGCAATGCAGTGCTTGGACATGGTTGGTGGAGTCTCTTCCAAATGATTGGATGGGGCTCGGTTGCGGCTGTCGCATCGATGATATCCGTTCATGATTCGAGCGGAAATCTTTCGATGAACCGCCTTCTTTTCGCATCGCTGTGGAGTGTTTCAATTTTCAGCATCATTGTCTCACTCTCAATACTTGATTCAAGCATGTCGATGATTGAATTCGGACTTTATGTTGCAAATGGACTGCTCTACGACCTTCTGCACTTCCTCGGCAATGTCTTCTTTGCCATGTGGTTTGGACAATGGTTTGAACGCCTGCTCTCGATGAACGAACCACACAACTGGCTCGTCCAACAGGAGAATGAGCATGTCAGCACTTTCTGATCCACCGACGATGGCATTCCTTTGCCGAGCCGACCTCCAACTCTCACCTGGAAAGCTCGCAGTACAGTGTGCACATGCAGCCGTAGGCTCTCTCAAACAGGCGAAGAAGACACATTCACGAATGGTTCAACGTTGGTTCGAATCGGCCTCACGTAAGGTCTGTCTTGCAGTTGAGGATGAAGATGAATTGGAATACTATTTGCAACAGGTTCAAGACGCGTCACTTCCATTCTCTCTCATCAAGGATGCTGGATTAACCGAGGTTGCACCAGGAACAGTTACCGTCCTTGGTGTTGGACCAGGTCCGAGACATACAATGGATTCTCTTTTCAGGAATCTGAAAGCATACGAATGAGGTCATACGATGGGTTTTCGAAGTTTTCTTCATCGATTGACTGCTCCTAAGTTTCAGCGATATGTCCATCGAGATCAATCGCTCAAGATGGTCTTCGTCATCAATCATGAATTGAAAATGGGGAAGGGAAAAATAGCGGCTCAGGTTGGACATGCTGCTGTCAAAGCAACGCTCAAATCAGGCGAAGTACGGCCCGAACTTCTCGATGCTTGGCTTTCAACTGGACAGAAGAAAATCTGTGTGAAGGCGGATGATGCTCGCCACATTGAGCAGATTGAACAAGAAGCAAAACAACACAATGTTCTTTCATCAAAAATTCACGATGCAGGTCACACCCAGATTCCAGCAGGATCTCTTACTGTCCTTGCCTTGGGTCCAGATGAGAATGAGAAACTCGATGCGTTGACAGGGGAGCTCAAACTCCTCTAAGTCGATTCTTTGAACATGGGAAACGGTGTGGAGTAACTATGCGAGACATCAATTCCAATCGTATTGACTTGCGTTCGGATACCGTCACTCAACCAACCGATGCCATGCGTGAAGCCATGGCTCGAGCAGAAGTTGGTGACGATGTTCTGGGTGATGATCCTACTGTTCAGGAATTGGAGTCCATGGTGGCAGAGTTGTGTGGTAAGGAAGCCGGTTTGTTCGTCCCCTCTGGAACGATGTCCAATGCTGTCGCATTGAAGACGCATACAGTGCCAGGCGACGAGATCGTCACTGAGCGCTACAGCCATATCTATCTCTACGAAGGGGGTGGATACGCAGCACTTTGTGGTTCGAGTATTGCGCTACCTCTTGGAGAAAACGGTCTCTTGACACCAGAACTCGTCGAGCAATCCATTCGTAAGCAAAAGGGTTCACAATCCCATTACCCAGATGGTAGCCTTGTATGCGTTGAAAATACGGCCAACAGAGGCGGAGGAACCTGTTACGAGCAAGACATTCTCGATGCGATTGCTGAAGTTTCCGAAGCTAAGAATTGTGGAACGCACATCGATGGCGCACGTATATTCAATGCCTCAGTCGCAACAAAAACTCCTCTACATCGTATGACGAGAGATTACGATTCTGTTTCTATTTGCTTGTCGAAAGGGCTGGGAGCGCCTGTTGGTTCTGTACTCGTCGGCTCTCAAAATTTCATTGACCAAGCGCACCGATGGCGCAAGATGTTCGGTGGAGGAATGCGTCAATCTGGCATTCTTGCTGCGGCTGGTATCTATGCGCTAGAGAACAACGTTGAGAGGATGGAAGATGATCATCGGAGAGCAAGAACCATTGCACAAGCCATTGACGAAATGGATCACGTATCGGTTGATCTCGATGCTGTTCAAACCAACATGGTGTATTTCTCCGCAAGCAAGTATTCAGCGAACGAAGTATCCCAAAAAATGGCCGAAGCAGGCATCGATATGTTTGACATTTCACCAACCCACTGTCGAATCGTAACCCATCTTCACATCACCGACGAGGATGTGGACAAAGTCATTGAAGTGTTGTCGAACCTGAATTGAAACTTTTTAACACCTCGACATACAATTTTTGTATGATTGGTGAAGCCTGTGGCATCTGCCAAGATGAAAACATTGACACAAATTGTTCGATTTGCATTCGCTGTGTTGAACTGACTGAAGAGAGTAAATGGGCACCATCGCTGCCATTGGAGGTGCATCAACGAATGGCTGACGTACTTGGTGGGCCAGTGCGGTCGCTACGAAAACGTTGGAAGAATCTTGAGCGTTTTATGGCTCACACGCCGGATGTTGATTGGGCCCGTCTCGATGATCCAGAAATGGATCCAGTTCGAATGTCCCCATTTCCGGAGGAGGAAGAAAAAATCTTCATTGAGAAACTCGAAAACCGGAGTGGAATCTCTGGTTACGAAAAAGAACGACTAGAGGAAGGATTCCTCATGTCCGACGGGACGCTACTTTCGTTCGTGGATGGAAGAATGTGGATTGATGGCCGATCGCATGAAGCGAGAATTCCTACCGAACAATATCTCCTTCTCCTAATGAATCCTGATGAGCGAAAAGGATGGGATTTGACCAAACTGTTTCTTGCTGTAAGCGGATTGTACCAAACAATCGACTTGCAGGGTCGGCCACAACGATACATGCATCGCTTTCATCGTCTTTTTGGCCATATGGAGCGTGAACTTCTCTCTCCCTTCGATGCGTTTGTACAATCCTCATTTCTTCTCGATCAAAATGAACGTAGGAAGAAAAAATCAATGTTTCAAGAGGAAGAAACGTGGACGCATGAACTGATGAGTCGTCTTTCTGGCCGCCGACCTCGACAAAGAATCAAGTTCGCTCGGCGATTTATTCGAAACAACGAGAACAAAATGCTACCTCCATCAAAGTGGCCGTGGGTGCAACGTTGGGCAGAAGTCTCGAAGAACGCAGACCACTCAAATGTGAGTTATCCGTTCATGGTGAGCACAAAAGGTGTCCTAAGTTTGCGTACACTTTCGAAAAATGGGAGTGTGCGACGGGCACCAATCCCATTCCATCCTGGACTGTTGGCAGGTCTCATTTCGTGGGGCTCATCCCCACATGCTTCCAAACAAGGCGAATGGCTCATCGCCACACAAATGAATTGGTCGTCAGCTTATGAAAACGCTGAGACTGCAGACGTCCCATTCCGTCGTTCTATGCAGTTTCTTCGAGGTGTGCTTGAGCAGTTTCCAAACGACACATGGGTGCATCGAGATCGTTTACTCGTCCGAGGAATGTTAGGGCATTTCTATGAAATCCGAATCAGCAGAGGTGCACACAATGCTCCGTTCAAAATCCACGGTGTAGGAAAAAAGGCCACACAACGTCATTCGATTTGTATTCATACTGGGAAATACCATCGAGACATACCGATTGGTGATACCATCGCCATCGTTGTCCTCTCACTTCTTTCGGATGTAACAACAGCAAAACGGGTGAACAGTCTCCAAATGCATTTGATGACACAACCACCGATTGGTTTCCCGCAAAACAAGAGCGGAGTTGACCCACGGACATTCTACAAAGCAGGCGAAGAGGGGTATCGATTCCCCATGCATCCACTCATCTTCCGTGAGGAGGGAGGGCCCAAACACATCGATCTGAACTCCCTCGAGTTGATGCCCGATGAGGCCGTTGTCAACGATTGGAGAATCCGTCCTGTGGCAGATGCAAGTTTCGATCCACCTGGCCACCTAAACCCAGCCTTTGATTTCGAATTAGATTTTGATGAGGGACGAATTCAGGAAGGCGATTTCTACCTTCAACACGAACGCCCGCCACATATTGAACGTATTCGAAACAACATCATTGAGTATCGAAACCACGTGATGGATCATCGCAATATTCTCCTTCACGTAGAGGATGATCAAGAACAGAGACGTCAGCCACACGACGACCAATTTCACCGTTGGTATCGTACAATGCCTTTGGTTTGGGAAGCGTTGTCGTTGCAACCCATAGGCCATCAAGTGGAGCTAGGTGGGGTGCGCGGTGTATTCCGGATGCAGGGGTGCCGATTACGGCTAACCATTCGTTCTGCGCAAGAAGAAGATGCACTTAGAAGAATGCTCGAGATTCTTGGCTATCGACACGTGCGCTATCGAGAACTGAATCAAGTGTATATTCGTAGGGATTTCCCAATCGCAGATCCTCGACAGGCTTTGCGAGAGCTGATGCAACCGATGACGGAAGAATTTGGCTTTGCAAACATTGAGGATTACATTCTACGCTTCATCGAAGTTGGACGTCCACCGGATCGAATGCCCGAGGTCGATGCTCGTTTGCATGCAAACATGGTCGACTTCTACTGACGCTGTTGTCGAAGAGCAACGGCTAGCAAAGCCAAAATTGTCAATGGCATGGAAAGGAACGGTGTATCTTCCGCCTCTGGCTCAGGCTTTTCTTCTTCCTCGACAACAACCGGTTCGATGTACTCATGGAACATGAGATGAACTTCAAGATCATCATCGTCGTATGCATCTGCATACGTAATCTGTGCAGTGCCAGAACTGAGGCCAGTATCGGTGACGGTTCCAACATCGATGATTTCACGAACAATGTGATGGTAGTAGATCTGATTGTTCGTCCCATCTGGGAAGTAGGCGACCTTCTCAACCATCCATACGCTAACGTTGTACTCTGCAGTGGTAGACTGGTCGACACTCCAAGCCACTGTTCCAGAATTTTCACCTGTTGGTGTCCATGCCAAAGTTACGAAGCCATCACCAAGATTTCGAGGTTGTGTCGCTAGTTCAGCAAAGTCCGCTTCCAAAGAGTCGCCAACAGGGTTGCTTCCTTGCAGTGCATACTTCCCATTGATTCCAGCAACTGGAGGTTTGAACTGTGGTGCATAGAATCCATATCGATCTCTGAACCGTTGGTCAACATTTTCGTTCCCCAATGGATCCTGCGTTTCGTAGATGTTCCGATGGACAGCATAGATTTCCATGCTCACGTTCTCTGCTACGGTTTCGAGAGCATTACCGACTTCGACACAGTTTCCACACCATGTGGCCGTGTAATCTTCTGCGATTGCAGGAAGGTCTTCGAGGGTGCTATTGGCAGCAATGGTTTCATTCGCCATACCATGAAGTCCGCCAAAGAGTATGCCTGTTTCAAGTTCCTTGATCTCTGCAGCATGAGAGATAGGCACGGCTGATACTATGAGAGCGGTAAGGATTCCAATGACAAGCAGACGAGTCATGAGTCGAAGGAATTGGCTCTCCTTAATGAGATAATCCATTCAACGATTCAATGATTCTTTGACAAGACTCCGTAGTCAACGAGTTCACCTGAAGCAACCTTCTGTCGAAGAGCCTTGAGTCGGTTCTTGATGGTGTTTCGACATCGTCCAATCGCCTGAGCGATGTTCTCCAATCGGCCTTGCTCGACACCGAAAGATTCGCATGCAATCTGGAAAAGAATTGCGCAAAGCACCTTGGCCTCGATGTTTTCTTGGGAGAAAGGAGAGGCATCCAAGGTCGGCTCACCAAGACGTAGTAGGCGTTGATTGTAGTCATCCATGATGATTGATTTCAAGGATTCATCAAGACCATCAAGCAGCTGCTTGAGTCGCAATGATGTGTTCGAAATTTCAGTAACTCGCAACTCAAATTGGACGGTACGTCGGTCGGCCCTCATCTCAATGAGTCCAGCATTCTCACATATGTTGAGGTACTTCATGACAACCTTTGCAGCATCGACGACTTGCTTCAGTGTCACTCCTGTGCCTTCCACCATCTGCGGCCAATCGATGTTAATCTTGCCAGTTCGCTCTTGGTGAGCACGTAGACAGGCTAGAGCAAGCAAACGTTCGTTGCTCTGCGTACTTCCTCCACGGGTCTTCTTTCGACAGACGGAATTCTTCGGGAGGATGATCTCCTCGTCGCTTGCAACCCCCTTGAGGGCCTTTGCCTTCTCTCCTTCGAGAGGGACTGTTGCGAGTGTGATGACCTTCTTCGCTTTCATTGCGTTGTCTTTACCAGCCAACTCCTTGGCAGCATCCATGGTTGCTTGCGCCATCGGGTGCATATCTTTGATGCCCTGATTGTTGATGTTGCTCAGGATTTTCCACTTGCCTTTCGCTTCGCCAGGCTTGCCGATGTAAGAGCCAAGGCCGTTTCCTTTGCTACCTGTCTTGATTTTTGACTCATCCGTGGTAGGGGTGTTGAATCCGTGCTCGCCCCACATTGTTCCAGCATTATCGTTTTGTGTCGCCGATGTGTGGTCTCCAATGACAAGCCCACAATCGTTGCAAACTACTTCCCCACGATTAATATCCGTATTCAAGTCGTTACTTCCACATTCCTCACATTTTCCATACATAAT
>JBMYNT010000023.1:0-28255 GCA_049598575.1 Candidatus Poseidoniaceae archaeon
CGTTTCCACAGTAATCCCAGTCGACGGCGTCCAGATAGTTTGGTGAGAGGTCGCTGTGTTGATGGTCTACGCCATCATCAACGACGGAAATAAGAACGTTTGAGCCTCGAACAGAATCCCATGCGCCTGTAACGTTAGCATCCTCGCCAACTGTCCCTGACCCTTGGCCAATGTTTCGGAGATGCCATTGGGATGAGAACGAGGGATCGTTCGGTATGAATCTCGGTTGATTATCGTGAGATTGTATGATTGACCATCGGACAACTTCGTCGATTGCAAGGAGTTCTTCTCTGATGTCCATGGATTGTTCAAGATGAAGGATGAAGGCCCCAGGGATTTGATTGGGTTGTTCAACCGATTCAAGATCGAATTCCAGTGCATGACGCAACTGTTCTTCGGTTTGACCGCACATTGACGGCATGTACACGAGCCATTGATCCGAGGCATCGGTCGAACCATCGCTCATCGCACGGACGAAGGCATTGTTGACGCCAAAACTCAGCTCATTCGGCGTACACTCATATCGTTCGGCATTTGTCGTTGCTTGTGCATACGAGAATGGAGCGAGCAAAGTCAGCAGAATCAAGAAGATGCCAACTCGCATAACGATAACACGCCCCCACTCGCATAGAAAACCTTGCTTTTCCTGAGAGCAAACCTTGACATTGAGAAAGGATACGGCATTCCATGCGAAGCATTGTAACAGGCGGTGCCGGTTTCATCGGTTCACATCTCATTGACCGATTGGTTGCTCGTGGGGATGAAGTCCTCGTTCTTGATAATCTCTCGAGTGGAAAGGCGGAGTTCCTTGCTCACCATACTTCGCACGTCACCCAAATCGATGTTGATATCACCGATTTTGATGCCATGTCACCACACTTCAAGGGTGTTGATGTCGTCTATCACCTTGCTGCGAATCCAGACATTCGTCTCGGTACACAAATTACCGATACGGACCTGAAGCAAGGAACGCTCGCTACATACAACGTCGTTGAATCAATGCGGATTCACAACGTTCCAACCATCATGTTCGCATCATCCTCGGTCGTATACGGCGAAAACGCACCAATGCCAACACCTGAAAATCATGGTCCTTGCATGCCAATCTCCCTGTATGGAGCGAGTAAATCTGCAGGTGAATCCTTGATCAGCAGTTGGGTTGGAACCTTTGGTTTGCAAGGGTACATCTTCCGATTTGCCAACATCATCGGCGATCGAGGAACCCATGGCGTCATCTTTGATTTCATTCACAAACTGAAGCGAAACCCGAGCGAATTGGAAGTTCTAGGTGATGGTCGTCAAGAGAAATCGTATATGGAAGTCGGCGATTGTGTGGATGCCATTCTCCATGTCATGGAAACTGAAAACGAGCCTCTCAATCTGTTCAATCTTGGTAGCCACGATACGTGCAGTGTACGTCGCATTGCAGAAATCGTTGTCGAAGAGACCGGATACACAGATGCAGCCATCGTCTACACGGGCGGTTCACGTGGCTGGGCAGGAGACATTCCACGTGCCATGCTCGGCATCGACAAAATGCTCGCAACAGGTTTCAACGTGAAATACAACAGTGAAGATGCGGTTCGTCACACTGCTCGTGTGTTGATCAAAGAAATTGGTCTTGAAAACTGATTCAAATCCTTCGGTCGAAACCATCGGCCTTATGGATGAGAATGGATTCGCTAAACTTGGTGAGAACATGAAGTCAATGCTCTATGACCAAGACGCTAGCGCCCGTTCTGATGCAGGAATCATCGTTATGTCGATGTTTTTTGCAGGCCTTCTGATTGTCGCATTCACGACCAACCCGGTTGCTTCAGGCACCCAAATAGGCGAGCGTGCACCGATTTTTAGCGGTGATGCATACGATGGCAACACTTGGTCCTCGTTTGATTTCGAGGGCTTACTCGATACATCTTGGACATGGAACTCGAGCGAAGATACGCCTTGGATTGCCGTCGAATTCCTTGACACAGATTGCGGCTATTGTAAGCAGTCAGCTCCAGATGTTGCACAATGGTCTGAGATGTATTCCACGGAACAGTGGCCAGGTCCTGATGTGATTTTCATCGCTGTTGCAGTTGAATTCGTGGCAGAATCCTCTCGTGATGAGGTGCAAGAGTTCCGTGCCCAGTACAACAACAACTTCCTCTTCGTTGACGATCTAGACATCAGCATCGCCAAGAAGTGGGACGTTTCTGCAACACCAAGTTACTTCCTTGTCCAGCCGGATGGTATCGTTGCATGGAACAGCAACCAAGCAACGAATTCACTTGGATGGGATCCCAAAGAAGAAGCATCGACGCCTCTCAATGGATTTGATGATGGCTACGTTCAACTTAACGAAGCCATCGAACAATTGACCATGTTAAACCGAGGTGAGTAAGAGTGAACGAATACGCAATTCTTTCGATACATGGTGCCATCATTCTGTTCGGTGTATTGCTGATGACGCCAATGGGTGCAAGCCTAGCCTCTATGTTCCATTCTCGCTACCCCTCGACAACCACACGCCGGGGACAAATCCTCGCAGGGATGCTGTTTGTGTGTCTCGGAGGATTTACAGTATCAGCCCAAACACTGTGGATGCATAACAAACTCTCTGAGGGAGCAAGTGTCTGTGGAGGCGACACTATCCTGAACTGTGACGGCCTCATTGGGAACGCTGCATACAACACCGATCCTATGTTGGGTCAACCATGGGGCTTGATTGGTATGGTTGCCTTTACTTTGCTCATGTGGTTCGTCATCACCATCGCCAAAGAGCCAATGTCCTCTGAAACGCCTTTGTTCATCAAGGGAGGACTTGGTGCTACGATTGCTGGACTTCCAGTCATTGCACTTCTTGTCAGCTACGAGATTAAGGAAGGGCTCATCTGTCCTTTCTGCACCGTTGCACACATCACAAACCTCATCGCTTTGGTTGGTTTCTTCGTTTTGTTCAAACTGTATGAATCTGACAATTGGGCTCCAGAACTGAAGAAATCCTCCAGGAAGTGAAGGTTTGAATCGTGACGTTGCGATTGTCGTCATTGCTGTTGTAGCATTGATTCTCGTCTCCTACCAAGCAGGCTACATCTCGTTTGATTCCGATGATGGTGCAGACAACGTGGATGCAACACCTGTTGAATCCGGTCCAACCTCACTGGACGAGATTCATCCTCTTGCATCAACATGTCTTGATCATGGTGGCTTGACGCGTCATGACCACATGTATCTCTCAATTCGCATCAATGGAGAATTCGCAACAATACCGGAGAATACAGGCATCAATACCGGGACATGCAACACATCCGGTGCGAACATGCACGTCGTACATACGCATTCATCCGATGGCAAACTCCACCTCGAAATGCAAACCAATGAAGATGTCGAACTTGGTGTATTCTTTGACATCTGGGGTCAACACTTCGATGAAACAGGCATCTTCGACTATCGTGTCAATGAAACCCATGCCATGACCATGAGCGTCCGCGATACGGAAGGGAATGTCAACGTTGTCGACAGCTACGATCACTTTATTCTGCTTGAAGGACAAGAGATTTTCATCGATTACGGACCTCGTGTCTAAGGAATGAAAATTCCTTCGAAGAAGGTGTCTTCATCCTCGGTTTCGATTTCCTCACAGCGGATGATGGTCACATCGATGCGTTCCGTATCGGTGTAAATTCGACGAAGTTCGTGGAGCATTGCACGTTGTACATCTTGTTGGTCGGTTCCGTACAGAACCGAGAGGTGATGATGCTTGTCGCCGTTGACCATGGCAATGAATTCAACCATCCATTCTTTCACGTAGTCATCCTGTGTGTTTGCCTCAAATGTTTCTTCCATGATATGACATGGACGTGATACCTTATCAATGAATGGGTCATTTGACTCATCAATTTCCGAAAAGCGGCATTATTTTCCGATTTTCATCAAGATATTGTTAGATTTACTCTTCTTCTCTTACCTTTTCCTTCGATTGTAGGGTCACGAGCCCAAGGATGCCAACGGCCAAGAACACCATGACTGGTAAGATCACCGGTAGTTCTGTCCCTTCCTCGAGAGCACTCGACTGGACTGCGAGTTCAACAACACCAAAGGGTTGTGAATTCATGATACTACGATTTTCGAGAGCTTCCGCAGTGTATTCGTGAACGACAATGACTGACCACTCATCCATGTTCTGGGTTGGGTATGAGGCAACAAAGGGCGCTTCTATGGACGCATCGATTGCGAGCATTTCGCCATCCATCGGGAACTCTGCTAGGCCGACAAGAACTCTGTCACGGTGCTTTTCGCCAGGATTGTCAAATCCTGTTGGGACTGTTTTCTTGTGCTCGATAAAGAGAATACTGTATTGTGTGTCGTTGACGATTTCGTCCCCTTTTGGAGGCATAACGGTCACCGTGAGATGCGTTTCGTTGGTTTGAGCTGTCACCGTTAATTTGGTGTACGCTCTTTGATTTGATTCGGCCCTAAGTATGTCACTTTGCACGTCAGGCCAAGAGGACACATCTTCACGAATCTCCCCGTTGTTGACCATAAATGATGGATATCCTGGCATTTCCCGATCCTGAGTTTTGAGTCGTTCGATACGATGTTGTGCTGCATCTGGTCCAAACGCATCAATTCCGTCGTCCGGATGGTAGGAGACCATCGCTACACGCTTCCCGTGCTCTTCTGCAACGATACCAAGGTCAGGGTCGATTTCAGCACAACGTGGACACCAAGTCGCAGTATATTCTTCCACAAGAATGCTGTATCCTCCTTCGACAACGGCCCAGCCATCCCATTCACTTGGCTCGATTGAACGAGCGTTCGCAAAAGGCATCATGAGCAAAATGCAACACAAGATGATGGCCGTGCGTGTTGCGCCCATGGTTTGTCCAATCGCTCGACCTCCTTCATCTCATCGTTTCGTCCACGATTGCAAGGAAGGTGTTATGTCTGCGAGGACTCGCAGCAGAAACTGGGGAATCTCCATGGCTGACCACTGGATTGAGAATCACAAGCGTGATTCATGGCGTCGCCAAGCCAAAGCCAGTGGATATCGGGCCCGTTCTGCTTTCAAGTTGAAGCAAATTCAAGCCAAATTTGAGTTGATGCGAGATGGTGACGTCGTGCTCGATGTCGGCTGCCATCCCGGTGGATGGGCGCAAGTTGCTGTCGAAGAGGTGGGTGACGCAGGGATTGTCATCGGCGTTGATCTTCAACCGTGTCAACCGGTCGACGGAGCACTTCTCATGGTTGGCGATATTACCGATCCGCTCACGCAGGAGCGAATTGTCAAAGAACTCGAAGATCGTCAAGTCAACTCGGTTATCTCTGATATCTCTCCACATATCACTGGGAAATGGGACGTTGACCAAGCGGTTGCCATGACACTGGTTGCGAAAGTGTTTGATTTCGCTCTTCCATTGCTCTGCAGTGGTGGTTGGTTTGTGACGAAGTTGTTTCAAGGCGTAGGCGTAGAGGAGCTGATTGAAGCCGTTAAACCTCACTTCTCCTACGTGCGTCGCTTTTCCCCTGAAGCCTCGAGAAATTCATCCTCAGAAGTGTATCTTGTTTGCCGCAATCACACGCCTTGGAATGCAACCTCTACGTCTGTTCTTGAACGCTACGAGCAGGCTGTCGATCGAATCCTTGGTGGTGATGATGTTGTCGATGACGTTGTCGCAACGAAGACCAAGTTCACGGTGCGACGAAAAAAATCTGAGTAAACTGTCATAACGGTTGATGGTCATGTTTGGGCCATGAGCATGACATGCATTCACGATCTCAAACCAAATCGAGTTGTACCAACGGTGGAAGGTGTTGTTGCCCGTTCCTATCCATTGTCGATGCAATTTGCAAAGAATAGGTGGATCGCATTCAGAGAAATTGTGCTCGAGGACGACAGTGGATGGGTTGCTGTGAATGTTTGGGGCCCTTCCGCTCTTGATGTGATTCGGGGACAGACCATTCGGTTGAAGAACGCCTATTGTTTCACAAAAAATGAGCGCCTCTATCTCACCTTGAGCATCCACTCACGCCTCAAGATATGCACGCAAGCATAAAGAAGGGGAGGTCGTGGGCCAATTACCAACTGAGGCACTACTATGACAGAGCGAGCAAAAAATTGCACATCGTCCGGCGTACCACTAACCGAAACAGGTTCGACTGCGTTCCCTTGCCCAAATTGCGGCAATTCAATCGGTCGCAGCCCACGATGCCGTGACCAAGGTGTCTCCTACACCTGCTCTGAGTGTGGATTTGTTGGTCCCTGAGGTGAGAATATGGGCATGGTAGCAATGACATACAAAGTAAATCCTGATGCAGATGCTGAAGAAGTTGACACCGACATGATTTCTTCTACAATCTCCACCTTTGGTGATGACAACTATGACGTTCAAAGCGTTGAAGTCAAGCCTCTCGCCTTTGGTCTTAAATTCGTTCAAGTTCACGTCGTCATGAACGATGGTGAAGGACTTGCTGATGCTTTCGAAGAAAAGATGGCAGCAATTACTGGTGTTGGCGAAATCGAAGTTATTTCGATGGGCCTTCTCTGATTCTTCTCAATCAAAGTTGGTTGAGCGGTGTTCGCATAAATTCGCGAAGCAAGATTGTTGCATACGATCCGCTTGAGAGTGTGAATCGGAATTTCAAACAAGCTCCATCAGGATGCCAACGGCTTCCTTCAAGTGGGCCTTGATTCCATTGTTCTCCTAGTGTGTCGCTTGACGCCTTCGGTGCTGCTTCAACAGTGAACTCTTCGAAGGATGTTGTCAGGGAGCGTCGTGTTCCCGTCGTTGTCAGTCTTGGAATGTTTTCTATTTCCCAATTCAGCTCAGCAAGGCCCATCTCAGAGAGAATCGATTGTTCAAGTTCACCTGGCTTTCCTTCACATGTACGAATGTCACGACCCGGCAGTGGGCCTGTGACAGACAAGCGGCCAAGTTGACAATTTCGTCCAATGCGTGGAACGGTTCGTTCTTCGACCAACACACAATTGTTGGCTGAGAGCTGGCCTTTCTCGTCAAGACGTCCAACCAAATCGCCTGCTTCGGGGACTGTGATACTTATCCCTTGTTCGAGTCGCTTTCGCAGTGTTCGGTTGAAGACAACCGATTGTAGTGCGTGGATGGTCATCAATTGGAGGTTGTTTGGCAGCTTACGGAAGGCCCCAATGTGATCCTCTGGATTGTTGAGGAGATGCTCAGTCATCCGACGCTCATATCCCAACCAATCCGGAGCTAAATCGAGTCCTTCTTGTGTAATTCCGTTCGTTCGAATGTGTTCACGGAAGGCTGCAACATCGGGTGACTCATGGTCGCCCTCCTTGCTGATGTAGGTTTGAACGGCTTCTTCCCATTGATGTTGGACAACGGAGCGACCGACCTCTGCCGTAACCGCTCTACCACTTCCGAACCGTTGTGGACCGATCCAGTTTGGAAATCGACCTGCTCCAAGTTTTTCTTCCATTTTGGTTTTGAGTTCCTCAACTTCAGTGAGGGCTTCCTCCTCTGTCATTGGCGTTCCATCTGGATGAGCACAGCCTCTTACAACGATGGTGAAGCGATTGCCGCGATGGTTTCCGAACCCGATCTTTTGGTGCGTTCTTCCCAATACTTCGATGACGACATCGGGAATTTCAATTTCTGCGACCTTGAATTGAGGTGCATCGATCACAAAGATTTGGGACGTAACTGCCCGCTTGTCCTTGGTCCCAGCAAAGAAGATACGGTTGCGAGAAATTCCAAGTTTTTTGGCAAGGTTGTTGCAGAAACGGTTGGTTTCCCAGTTCGTCAACGTGATTTTGGCGACCGTAAAGCGACCTTTTGGATTAAGGGTAATGGTTGTGGCAATTTCATCGACCCGGAAGTCAGCAACTCGTGACTTGAGGACACCGCCAATACCGTTACCATCTGCAGCATAGCCGATGAGACCGATGGCTTCTGCCAGCGAATCGTTGGGCTGCATAGCAGCCACCTCATAGTGTTAGACTGTCAAATTCGCTGGACAAGCTGCTGACGATTTCGTTGAGAACAGCATCAGGCTTTGCCTTTCCAGTGGTGCGAATGTAGAATTCTGGTGGATCCAAATCAGGGTGTCCAGGGAAGTAGTTGGCGTACTCGACGGACTTGTGGTTGTTCAACCGGTCACGAAGGATTTGAAGAGCTGTGTGAGACTCTCCAGTGATTCGGAGTCGGAGTTCATTTTTCTCATGAATGAGGACCTTGACTGGCATGTTATCGTTTTGGCGACCAACCACCCCATATTGAACCTTGCCGTCCATGAGAAAGCAGGTTTTCACTTCGCGAACAACCATCTCACCCTGTCACTTAAACACCTTCTGCCCTTCGGATTGCGCATGGACACCTCGAATTATGAGGACCTGATGGCGGAATACGCCGGTTTGTTCAAGCGTCTGTCCGTTCCGATTCTTGTTGTATCTGCGCTTCTAACCGTGGCACTGAGTGCGCATCTCTTGACGTCGCCTCCTGAGTTTCGTACGGATTTGAACGATTTTGCTCCTGAATCGGATTCCAACAAAGCGCATGAAGAGATTCACGCTTATTTCCCTGATGAATCAAGACCGATGTTTGTCCATGTAACAGATGACAACGGTGGAAATGTTCTGAGCATTGATTCCCTGAAACAAATGGACGACGATCTCGTAGCACTCCAATCGGATGAACGTGTCGATTTGTCCGCTGTGGTTTCATGGACCACCTCTCCTGGTATGATTCAAATCGCTCTCGATGAGCAATCACCTGGGACAACGCTCTCTGATTATCAGGACTGGCCTTCGCTTGTCGATGCTGTTGTTGATGAAGATACAACATGTTCCATCAACCAAGACGATGCTTTGCTGAGTACCGTGAACTTTGTCGGTTCAGCACTCATCAACAAAAACTTGGACATAAGTAAAACCTGTTCGTACCTTTCCAATGGTGAAGGTGATGCAGTACCTGCTGCTGATTCAACAGCGTGGGTGATCGAGATTGATCCTGAACTGCCAGAGGATGAACGCCGTGAAATACAGCACCAAATACGACTTGCATTTTCGGATGTCAGCGAAGCTTCCGAACTTGATTATGCAGTAGCATCTCTTGACCTAATGTCTTACGATATCGATCAAGGAACCTTCGACAATCTCGCATTGTTGATTCTCTTTGCAACATTGGTCGTTATTGCTCTTTTGTTTGTTGCATTCAGGAACATCAAAGGGGTCTTATTCCCTGTCATCAGTTTGAATGTGGCCTTGGTTTGCACCTATGGTTCTCTCAACCTCCTTGGCATTCGGTTCACGGCGCTTGAAGTCGCCGTTGCTCCACTTGTTCTTGGCTTAGGCATCGATTATGCGATTCACCTGCAGCGTTCGTTCACATACCATCGAAACAACACCGAAGATGTTGCTGAGGCATGGATGCGCGCTTGTGGAAAACTGAGTATCCCAATCTCGCTCGCAGTCATCACAACGGTTGCTGCGTTCCTTGCCAATCTTGTCTCGCCTCTACCACCTCTCGCAACCTTTGGTATTGCACTCGCTTTCGGGGTCGTATGTGCATTCTTGACCTCAACACTTCTCATTGGAGCCCTTCATGTGACCTTTAACGCAAAAGCAACCACTGAATTGCGAAAGCCATTGAAGTTGACCAATCTGACCCAACCTTTGCTTGAGCTTCACCGAAAGCAGCAAGTCGGCGTATTCCTCGTAGCCATTGCAATTTCTGCAGCATCGGTTATTGGTGCTATGCAACTCGAAACCGATTTTGACCTGTCCGATTTCGTCAACGAAGACATGGAGATCATGTCGGTTCGTGATGACATCAATTCAAACTACGACAGTGCTGGTTGGAAATATGTCTACGTACTCATGGAACCGGTTGGTGGAGGTGTTATTCCTGATGATGTTACCTTGCTGGACAATCTGAGGAATTTGCACTCGAACCTCAAGAACAATCAAGACGTGGTTGGGACCGATGAAAGGTTCCCGTCCCCTTCGTACGAAGGCCCGTATGTGGTGTTACGAGATGCAGTGATGCGCAACGAATCGTTTGGTGCAATTCACGGTTTGGAAGTCGAGTACAACGATGTATGGGACGATCCAGATGCCACCATCGATCTCGGACTTGTCTTTGCTGATTTGCAGAACAATTACACGGTAGCGGATCCATTGTCTGGAAAGACTTGGAGCGACCGAGTCAATGCGACTGTTCACCTTGATGGTACAAACATCGCTCATCTTCGGACCGAAGTCCGTGTTGAAGCAACAACCTCCACGGAATCAAAGCGCGTCATCTCCGAGTTTGAGTCGATGATTGGTACGAGTGATGAAGATGGAACACTGCGAAGCTCACTCAAAGATTATGCCGTGATTCACGTCACTGGTGACCTTGTTGTGTTACAACAAGTGCTCGATGGTTTGTCTTCGTCCCAGTTGAAATCGACCGCGATTTCACTGATTGTCTCGTTTGCCGTACTGTTGCTTCTGACTCGTCGAATTCTCCCCGCTTTCATCGTTCTTTTGCCTGTAGGCATGGCAGCACTTTGGGTGGTTGGCTCGATGGCTGTTCTCGGTATCAAGTGGAATGTTTTGACCGTGCTTGTCACAGCATTGACGCTCGGTATCGGTATCGATTACACCATCCACATGTGGAGACGTATCGAGTGGGAATTGCAACGGCAGGACGATCATTGGAGTGCGCTGAAGACGTCGCTTGAAACAACGGGCGTTGCTTTGATGCTTTCAGCAGCCACGACCGCTGCAGGATTCCTTGTCCTCATGCTTTCACCAATGCCGGTCATTCAGGACTTTGGTCTCATCACAGCAGTGACGGTGTTCTTCTCGCTTGTCCTCGCTCTTGTCCTCCTTCCAGTCTTGCTTGAATTGGCGGCAAGAGCACAGGAAGTTGGCGAAAACGGAGTTTAACTGAGTGCCTGTATCACACTGTCCATGTCGAGACCTTGATCTCGAGCGACCAGTGCTAGAGCCATCCAACCCGTTACATGAACCAAAGCACGTTGCTTACGGGTTGCTCGCCGTTGAACTTCTTCAGAATCGAGTCCAGAGGCCCTTGCAATGTATTTCATCAAACGTCTGGTTGTTGCAGCACGAGGATCGTTTGCTTCTTGTTTGAGTTGGATCGGAGTGGTTTGCGCTGGTTGAGCAGCAACCTCCTCGGTTATCGTAGGCTCCTCTATCGATTCAGATGTTTCCGTTTCTGCACGTTTGTAAGGAACTGGATGAATCAAACGCTGAGGCCTTGGATACCATCCAAGAGGCGTTACGGAGGATGAGAAATCGTCTACGGGTGAGAGATTCTCTTGGCCACCCGTCAACCATCCTGAAGCGATGAGTGCTTGCACAGATGTTGCAGCTTCATCGGGTTTGAGCCATCCCATATCCAATGAAAGAATGCGTTCAATATCCATCGCATCAAGTTCGGATTCACCGCGAAAGCAAATGGCAAGGACACGGCGAATGTCCTCAGCATCTGCTTCGCTCATCTAATCACGTCCTTATGCAACCTTTTCAAACTGGCCATCATCAAGGAGTTTCCATCTTCCGCATTCGTCTCCAACGTAGAAGGTGCCGTTTGCCGTGTAATCGTACTCGCCTCCAGCAGGCAAGTCTTCCCAACTTGCAACACGTTCTGGTTCAACAGTTGGTGTCAGTGCATCCAGTGCTGCAAATTGTGCAGCAGCGGCTTCTGCAGGTGATGTTTCGGTAACAACTGGCTTGGAATTTGCCGGTGGTGGGCCTCGCTTCTTCGGGCCTGAGGTGGCCGTTGCAACGTTTGTTGGGCCAGTCTTCTTCTCGATGGAGGGAACTTCCTTCTCAACGTCTTGCACTTCTTCGACTGCATCATTCTCCACCTTGGGTGCTTTGCGTAGCCTGAGTAGAACCATGCCACCTGCGACGATGGCAACGAGTGAACCACCTGCTACGAGGATGGTTGCAGAGAATCCCTCTCCAGAGGACTGGTATGTTTCAGACCAAGCGTTGTTGCTCTCATCCAATTCGGCTATGACTGCATCAGAATCGATGACAACATCAAGAGTCCACGTACCTTCGGGAACGTCAACAATGATGCGCATGTTGCCTGCTTCCGATGTATCAAGGCCAGGGAAGGCCTTCTGAGCGATGAGTGTGCTTGTATCTCCGCTGACAAGGAAGACACTCACATTGAAGGCATAATCAATGCGTTCTCCGGAATTAAACACTTGTACGGTTGCAGTTACTTCCTGATTGGCGATGAGTTCATCATCAAAACTGACCTTTGAAATTTGCAAATCAGGACCTGCGGATGTAAGAGAGATCGAGGTCCACGGGGATTCTGCAGAATTGGTGCCTTGCGATACAAGATTCCAGCCAGCATCGTCCGTACCAGATGCCCAACAATCCAAGCTTGCTTGGGATCCGAGCAGCGATGGTTGTCCAGAATCAGAGAAATTGAATCGGAACGAGAACAATGTGCGTCCATCGAACACATCCATCGGTTCTCGCACAAGTGTGATTGGTTCCCATTCAATGGTTGTTGAGCGGACCTGACAGGTCATTGCAAGACCGTTCGTCCACGATTGTGGTTCCTCAATGTTGGCTCCAATGTCAACTTGACTAAGGTCGAATCGTGAGATTTGATTGAAGGTTGAAGTGAGCAACAAAGGCGCATCACCATCGATGATAAGATCGGGGAATTCGGTTTCCAAGAAACGATCGTATTCGATTGGATCCCATATTTCGAGTTCAGCATCGAATATTTTTCCACTCGATTCGGGTACACTGAAGGTCGTTGTGAAGGTCCCATTTTCAACAATCACAGTTTGACCTCCTACCCAGTTTGATGCTTGGAACTGTCCATTCCAGCGCAAGGCTACAGTACCTGTATAGGCCTCTCCACTTGTCGTGTGTTCAACGCTTCCAGTGACTTCGATCACGTCGTTGGTTTGTAACGCAGTGTTCATCGAAAGCGGACCTGCAGTCATCGAAGCAACATCGCCAGAAATATCTTCCATGGAAGCGATTGCCACAGTAAGGTCACGCTCGAAGGTCCATGCACTGTTTTCGTCATAGAACGTGAAGCCATCTTCATCATAGGTGCGTACTTGGAGCGCACCGATGTTGATGCCAGTGGATTTCAATTGCCACATGACTTCAAAGTCAAAGGCGATATGGAGTTCGTCCCCAATGATGGTTCCTTGACATGCATCGGTTGCGAACAATCGTCCATCAATGGCAGTACAGCCCTCATTGCTTCGATAAAGCAGGCCGAGGTCTTCGTCCCCACCCAAGGTGATGCGAACGGTGTTGATGTCGCCGAGGCTGTTGTCATCGCGAACAACGACGTCCCAACCACTCACCTTAGTTGGCTGCAAGCGTTGAGCAACCCCGCTCTCCGTCGGATAGCGTTCTTCGACTGAAACGATGGTAGACTTCGTCGGTAGTCGACTTGTCCAGTACAGGTGGCCTAGTCCGAGCCCATCGGTGAGAATGTCACGACCATCGCGATCGCTTCCTTCAAGGAAGACATTCACAGCATCGCCTTCTGCGTTCCCAGATTCATTGAGATAGAACATGAATTGCCAGGATGTATCAATGTTGATGACCTCATGCGCTATGAGAACCCGCTCATTCGTATCGGCGAGACCATTGGCGTTCGCATCGTGGATGCCCTCGAGCCAAACATAGGATTGAATGCTGTTTTGTTCAAATCCAACAGCATCGTATACATTCAAGCTCACCGTGCGATTTTGGTTGACATTGAGGTATGAATCAACCAATGGAGAGGTTGTCATCACGACCGGAGCAAAGGAATCCAGAAGGAATCGAATGGACGATGCGGCTTGGTCGACGGCTAACTCAAGCGAGTCGGTGGTTTGCGCCTCAAGGTGAACGAACGTTTGTCCAGAGACGTTTGCTGGCAAGGTGAGAATAAATTCCGTTGGCTGGTTGGCACTAAGACCTACGAAGGCTGTGGAGGTGTTGTACCAGGATTGAGGAGCGTTTTCATCTTGGGAACGTACATCGATATCGACATGGAGGCGTACCTTGATGTTGTTTGAAAGAGGTCTCAAGCCACTGCTCGAGTAAGCATGATCGACTGCCACGGACAACGAAGAACCTCCTCGCAGGACTTCATCCTGTGCTACCTCGTTGCCGCCTTGCGTTGAGAAGTTGGAAGAAACAGAATCCATGAAGACGGAAATGGAACGATCGATGTTCACCGGTGTCGGGTGTGTGTACGTGGATGTTGCAACACCTTCCGTGGAAACACGAATCAGGACATTATGGGTATCCATGTCGTTGAATGAGAGCGCCCAGTCAATATCTCGAACATCATTTGTTGCCGCAGAAAGCGTAACACTGCTGCTGTCAAGGAGATTATCTGTGTCGCTCACAATCGGTGCGCCTCCGTCAGGAGAAACACGAATTGTTGTCCAAACTGCGTTGGGATGGATGAAACCTTCTGTCGTTGCCTTGATCATGGCAAATTCGAACACGGCTGGTTGCACCAGTTCTTGCTCCATGGCTGCATGATGGGTTGAGAACGTAATTTGTGGGGCATTGGGCTGAATGGCAGAAGGATTGCTCAAGGAAAACGACGCCTCTTCAGCACCCCAGCGTAGGGCATCCAGATTCGGAATCACCCAATCTTGGACTTCTTCTGTGTAGAGTTGAATCCGGTATTCCATCAAACCGTTATCGCTTGCTGCGACGTCCGAGAGTGAATGGTTTCCAATGCCGAGAACGGCGAGATTCGCCGGGTTCAATGTGTCAACTGGCTTCCATGTTTCGGATGCAACACCTGTTTCTGAATTGGATACGCGATACTGGAATCCCATCGACGTTGAAGTGGGTGTCGAACCTGCGAGTTCCATCCACATCAAGGAGGCTGAGCCGTGCTCAGTTGTAGCAAGATTGTTGATCGGGGAAGAAATCCATCCAGTGTGGTTTTCGATTCGAGGAGCAATTTCAGTTTCATCGAGATACTGAACGCCCCAGCCGCTGCTGTATGGCTGCGAGGAAAGATCGCCTCCAGCGAAGACGGTGACTCCATCTGCATCGATGGCTGCGAGGTCAAAGACGCCGATGGACAAATCATCTTGCTTTCTCCACTCGTTTGATGCTGGGACATAACCCCACGTATCTTTGATAGACGCACTTTGACTGTGCCCGCCAATCAGAACAATCTCATCGTTGTGAACGGAGGCTGCCATCCCAAATCGATGGAAGGACATGTTGGGTAGTTTAGTCCAAGTGTTGGTTGAAGGGTCGTATACCTCGCTCGTATTGATGACGGGCTGATTGCTCCATGTGTACGGTCCTTGCAGTCCACCAAAGGCATAGAGAAGTCCGTGATACTCAACCAACGGGAAAGCAAATCGCTTTTCCGTCATGTTGGCAAGTTCGGTCCAAAGACCTGTGACCGTGTCGTACTCGAGAAGACGATCGGTCGCATCGTTGGCTGAGGAGTTTTGAACACCACCTGCGATGTAGATTTTGTTCCCAATCGATGCCATGCCAAAGTTACCGACCTCCTTCGAAGGCGGCATGCTGGTCGTGTTGTTCACCCAAGCTTCTGCTGCGATGTCGTAGATCTGAACCTGACCAGTCGATTTTCGTGCTGGTGATACGTTTGGATACCAGTCGCCAATGGCGTATATCTTGTCATTGATTTGGACGCATTCGTGATACTGTTGGGTGTTTGGCATGTTGAATTGGGCGAGTGACCATGTTTCTGTTGATTGGTTCCAAATCTCAATGAGATTCGTTGCTGATTCATCGTTGCTTTGTTGTGGATCTGGGTCCGTTCTTCCACCCATGAGATAAACCAGTTCGTTGGTCGTGTCATGTGCCATGCAGCCATGCGCTCTCGTAATCATGAGGCCGCCGCCCGTAGTAGGTACCCAGGTAATTTCAGGGCGCTGCAATTCCATTTCGTTCGTGGTTGTGTTCTTATCGACCTTGTTGAGCAAGAATCCTTGCCCGTTGAAGTTGATTTCTTCACCATTTGCTCGGTCAATTTCTGAAGCGTGCTCGTCAAGAAGAAGTTGTGCAGGGTTGATAGTGCCAAGGACCATGATGAAGGTCAACAGCAAACCCAGCATGGCGCGACGATACCACATGAACGTCCGTTGATTCATCCCGTTCTTGAGGCTTGCCAACCTCTGTCCAGAGCGTGGTAAGTGAAGGTTCATAATCACTGGAAGAATGCACCCTTTGATTGGTACAATGGTTCGAGAGTACATTGCACGAGACCCACGAACGGGTTTGCCCATTGCAACAGGGCGTCGTCAGACTCGAAAAACCAACAAAAAAGAGCGCATAGGGCCGTGGTTGGAATGCACTCGACAAGAACTTCACGACCTCTCTGTAGGAAACACGGAGAACTTGACTGTCAATTGGAACGGTGGTCGCCATACACTCTCTCGAGTTGATGGTGTTCAAGGTCTTGGTCGTTTGAAGGGTGTGTGGGCAGACCGAGCCCATGCGAGCTTACTGCTGGCTCTTGAGTCCGATGATGCAGACATTCGTGTTGCGGCACTGGAGGTTCTTCCAACCGTCGCTGAACAACGATCGGATGAGTTGTTCGACTGGCTTTCCGTTCTCCTCGATGATGACGACGTTCGTGTACGACAAGCAGCGAGTACGTGTCTTGAACAAGCGGCTCCAACCTTTCCTTCAGGCGTGGATAGTTCGCTTGCTCAAGAACTACGTTCGACCATTGCAGCCCGAAGCGAACCCGCTTGGCGTGGTTTGAAAGCACTCACTGAGACATGGCCAGAAGTGGTTTGTGACCACATCGATGAGTTGCTTTTGGTCGATGATGTACGCTTGAGGCGTAAAGCATCAAAATTACTGAGGAACATTGTCCAGCGTGCTGGTGCGATGGGATGGGATCTCATCTCTTGGGCCCTGAACGATGCTGATGCAGAAGTGCGAAGAAATGCATCACAGACGCTCTCATCGCTCTCGAAAAAGGAGCCGCGGATTGCTATCATGCTGACCGAGCGAGCCATTCTCGATTCAGATGAAAAGGTTCGAAACAATGCTCTTCGCGCCATTCGTTCAATGGATACAGACGACTCACGTGCTCGTAACCTGATCATGAACGGGGCTCGTCATCCGAACGCCGTTGTTCGACGCTCCTGCATTGAAATGCTTCCAATGTTGCTTGTTGAAGACAAACTGCGTCTTGTCGCAACTGAATTACTTCAAAGCGAAACCAATGCTGAACTGAAGAAGATGTTGACAGAAATGACCTTTGATGCTTCGATTGAAGGAACGGAAGCTGAGAAGAACGCCTTCCTCTCTCCGGCTCTACCCGTTCCAGCGTTGGAACGAGAAGTTGCCCATGCGCAAGGAAAAGCGGTTGGGCTTGGAAATGCTCCTCCTGAACCACATCTGTTGGACGCTCCACGAGATGACGACGTGCAAGACGCCTAACGACATGGTTATGAGGGGGTGCTTGGTCGGTTGGACATCGAGGTCATCGCATGATGGACGACAAAGAACTTCAATTCGACCGACTATGGGAAGGAATTACGCCAAAAGGTGTGAACCGAACAAAGGCTCTCAAATTCCGACAATACATCCTTGAGCACGTTCGACAAATGCGTCGACCGCTCAACCGTGATAACGCCAAGAAGTACTGGATGGGCCAACTTCAGGCGGAAATTAAGGATCGAGAAAACTTCTGATGTGCGTGGGGGGCCACCTCCGTCTCGGTGGCCTGAACCAAAGAGACGGAAGGAGCACACATGTTCACCAAAACACGATTCGATTCTCTACAACTTCCTGACAGCATCATGCAAGGCATTGCCTCCCTCGGATGGGAATGCTTGACCGAAGTTCAGCGCGATACGATACCCATCGCTCGCTCTGGTCAAGATGTCATTGGCCAAGCTCGAACTGGTTCGGGAAAGACCGCTGCGTTTGGTATTCCAATTCTCGAGCGATGTCAGCCAACCGGTAGTCTGCAAGGCTTGGTCCTTGCACCGACACGTGAACTCGCACAACAGGTCGCAGAAGAAATGAATCAGTTGCAAGGTGGTGCCGGACTTTCCATTATGACCGTATACGGTGGAACCGACCTCGAGAAGCAAGCAAAAGGACTCGACGACGGTGTTGACCTCATCGTTGGAACTCCTGGTCGTGTGATGGACATGTCGGAGCGTGGACACCTCGACCTTGCTAAGGTTGAGATTTTTTGTCTTGACGAAGCAGATCGCATGTTGGATATGGGATTCCTTCCGGACATTCTTTGGATTCTTGAGCGAACGATTGCTCGTGAACAAACGCTTCTCTTTTCTGCAACATTCCCACAAGAGATCCTTGATGCGGCAAACGAGTTCACAAACAACCCTGAGTTTGTCATGACCAATGAGGAAGAACTTGATGTTCCTCCAATCGATTTGTACAAGATTTCAATTGGCCGTGCCAACAAGTTGTGGGCTTTGGGTCGTCTTCTCGTTCGAATGGGTGATGATGATCAGTGCATTATCTTCTGCAATACGAAGCGCATGGTCGACCTTGCAGTTCAACGATTGCAGAAGCACAAGTTCGACGTTGCAGGCTTGCATGGGGATTTGAAACAGAATCAACGCGAGCGCATTCTCGATCGCTTCCGAGAAGGCGACGTTCGAATTGTTGCTGCAACGGATGTTGCTGCACGTGGAATTGACATCGATGGCATCACGCTTGTCGTCAACTACGATGTTCCATCCGACATTGATTCGTTCATCCACCGTATAGGACGTACCGGTCGTATTGGTCGCCATGGTGAAGCTTGGAGTTTGGTTTCCAAGGACGATGCACCTCAGATGGGGAAAATCATTGCAACGTACAATCTCGATGTCCAAGAGACAGACGCACCTGATTTGCCAGATGGAGTCGATCGTGATCCAGTCAGAAAGCAAGACGATTTCGGAGAGAATGCTGACGTCTATGGTTTCGTCAGCATCCGTCTCGGTGCAGGAACGGAACAACTTGGCTCTCCCTTGCAAATTGCTTCATGGTTCGAGCAACATCTTCGATGCGATGCTCTTGCCATTGGAGACGTTCGATTCGAAGGTGATTCAACCGTGGTTGCCATTCACGGCAGCAAGTTGGGATTGGCCATGAAGGCGATTCAAATGCATCCATTTGGTTCGCTCAAAGTGGATGCTGAAGTGCTCTGATCATTCTTCTTCCGAAGTTGAACGATTTCTCCAAGACCCCTTTGGCTTCTCTTTTTTGCTCTTTGGTTCCGCCTCATCTTTTGCATCTGCTTGAGATGGAATTACTGGCCAGTTTCCTTCCGAATCTTTTCGCTCGATTTCATACACCCCTAGTGTACCAATGACGAGTCCGAGGACTGCGAACGACCATGCGCCTTGGATCGCATTGTCCCATGTGTTCTGAGCTTCGTAGCAGTTTGGTGTGGTTAGATCGCTAAACGCACAGAAGTCGATCACACTCTTGGCATCCATGGCAGTTGTGTTGCCATTGACCCAAAACCATGCGATTCCAAAGAATGCAATCATGATGCCAATGAAGGCAAAATGCTTCTGTTCCCATCGCTTTCGGAAGGTGATGCGCCATTGCTCTTTCTCTTCCTGTGAGGCTTTCATTGTCCTGTTCGCTCCACCAATAAATTTGAACCAAGCAAGCCACATCAAGAGCAAGACAATCAGGAATCCCCATTGGTAAACAAAGGTGTGAAAGTTCCACATGTCGTTCAAGCATTCTGGCTGGTTGGGGTTGGCAAGACACCCTTCGACTGCAATTGGGTAAAAGGCAACAAGACGAACGATGTTCAAGACGTACACGATTCCACACATGACGGCAACGGCCTTGAATTTCTCTCGTTGTGTGACGCCATCTGTCATTAGGACGAGTGTTGAGAGGAAAATCATCTCATGGACGCCTGCGCACTCGTCGGACACATAGAGTCCGACTGAATTCAGCGCTCCAGGAAATGCTTCGTGGTGGAAGTCAATTCGCGTCATCCAACCGTTATGTGTGCTCAATGTTGAGGCCCCTTCTCCAAACATCAATTGTGTCACTTCGTTCCAGATGTAGGCTTCTGTGACTTGAATCAGAGCGAGCGTATCGGAAGGCTGTGTAATGAACCAGTAGAGTGCTTCGACAGCGAGAAGTGCTAACGGAATCTTTCCGTAACGAAGACCGAGCTGAGCGACCTCACCCCAACTCATGTCATCGCTTGCCTTCGACGAAGCGACCGTACCCATTGGGTTATGCTTGCGCTTGCTCCTCTTCAACGTGTTGCGAAAATAGCAGTTGAAAACGTGGATGTGTTCAAAAAGCAGGGGTTGGACAACGCACCATGGTCGAGGTCAAGGATGCTACACACCTCCTCGATGTTTTGGGATTCTTCTGTCCCGTCCCTGTTGCTGAAGCAAAGCAGGCCTTGTCAAACATGAACGTGGGCTCTGTTCTCCAGGTGCTAGCAAGCGATCCTGAAACGCTCCATGATATCCCTTTGATGCTCGGCCGAACACCTCATGAACTTCTTTCCGTTGAATCAAATGAAGGCGAGTATGTGTTTCTCATTGAGGTGAAAGCGAATGAGTGATGATGTTCCAAGTGTGGCAAAACTTCCTACAAAATGGGGCCAATTTGACATTCACGTCTACCATGAAGAAGAAACAGGTCTTGATCATGTTGCATTGATGCTTGGTTCAATGGAAGGGCCCGACCCTGTGCTTATGCGCGTTCACTCCGAGTGTCTCACTGGAGATGCCTTTTCATCACTACGTTGTGACTGCGGTCCACAACTTGATGCCGCCATGCAGGCCATTGTTGAGAACGGTTGGGGTTGTTTGCTGTATCTTCGTCAAGAAGGTCGAGGCATTGGTTTGCACGCAAAAATCCAGGCCTACCACCTGCAAGATCAAGGTGCTGATACGCTTGATGCGAATTTGATTCTGGGTCATCCTGCTGATGGGAGGGATTACAAAATTGCTGCAACAATGCTCAACGATCTTGGAATCAACGAGGTTGCTTTGCTCACAAATAACCCGGATAAGGTGAAACAACTCGAGGAACACGGTATCGTCGTCACAGAAACAGTTCCATTGGTCGCTGGTGTTGGCCAAGACAATTTGCAATACTTGCAAACCAAAGTTGAGCGTATGGGTCACACCATTGATTCAGAGAAGTTGGAATGAATGGGGCCGTGGCCGGGAATTGAACCCGGGCTGGCAGAACCACAATCTGCCGTGCTAACCCCTACACCACCACAGCCATGGGGAGTTGTCCGTCATGGGCGTGGTATTTCAACAAATCGTCGTCGTATCAAGAAACCCGTTGTTTGAAATGCTACCACCTATTCCTGTGGACATGCGACGAAACTGGAATGCTGTCCTGTTGTTTTTCGTTCTGAGTGCTGCACTCGCCTCTCCTCTCGTTTCAACGAGTTCTGCACGCTCCGTTCATGAGACTTCAGATTACGACTTGTTTCCACAGGGTGATTTGACGGATGCTTCTCAATGGACCGTTGGTGCAACGACGTCGTTTACATCTCAACCTGCAGATTATACGGAATCCATGGTGGCTGATCAACGAATGACCATGGTTCATCAACGACCTCAAAACACAGACACATTGTCGTACTGGAGTCTCAACAGTCCCTCTGAATCAGACAATGTCGTCGGTGCTCCAGATGGTCTCTACATGTGGTCGTCTGGACCGATTATGAGCGTCCAAGATTTTGATGTTTCATCATCGACGCAATACATCATTACGGATGTGAGCGTCGTTCTTGCATTCAAGATTACAGATGCCCTTCACATTGATTCTGTTCGTTTGTCCATGGATTGGTCGAACGGCTCTGAAATCCTCCGAACCTGGTCAAACACGGGCTCTGCCATCGATTACATCAACGGAAGCCACTACAGTTTCGATATTTCAGGACTTGAGACTTGGACGTGGGCTATGCTCTCCAGTGCCAAGTTTACGATGGATTATGTTTCAGTCGGACAAACCGATGATGCTCGACTTGAGTTGGACGCCATTGGTCTTGATGTGACGATGGAAACGCCTTGGTATGGTGGAGAAGTGGCTCAAGCATCCTCGACAGCAAGCGGCCATTTCTTACCTGTCCTTGATTTCGATTTGAGTGAAGGTGACTACAATGGCATGGCCTTATCGATCTGTGGGTTGGAATCAAGTGATGGGTCATCAATTGGTACGTGGACAAGCGCACCAATGGCCGTACCAGCTGAGCAAGCCTTTGGTCGCATTCACTTCGTTGTCAATGAATCTGGAACTGAAGCCAATGTGAGTGTTCAGTATGCAACTTCATCCGACGGAATAGCGTTCAGCAGCTTCTCGATGTATTCAGGTGATGCGTTGCCAAGTGCTGACTACATCAAGGTTCGAATTTCCACGGATGTTGCATGCATTGTTTCGGTCCATGTTGACATCAACGACCCAACACTGTTCATCAACGGCCGAATCTATGGTGATGGCTCAGGAATCAATGCAACACTTTCCCGTTGGACGATTACAGTCAACGATGTAACCGTTGCAAACCTTCCAGTCGAACTCGGATCGTTTTCACATCAACTTCCAATTGGCCACACACTGCTCGGACAAGATACGGACATTTCGGTTTCCATCAAGACATGGTTTACGTGGGACTCAGACGGTAGTGCGAGTACGACAGCATTTGAAGTCAATTCTATAGAAATTGATGGAGGATACGATATTTTGTACGATGAAGACCCTGTTTGTCAGTTGGTTGGTGACCAATATCTTACCGAAGACGGAGGCGGCTTGTTTGTACCTCTTCTCACTCGATGTACCGATGACCGTGGACTTCCAGAAGATCTTGTTGTGAGTTTTGTGAACTCTGAGCCCGATATCGTTGACGTGTCTTTGGATCAAGGAGAAGTTCGTATCTCGCTTCAGGCTGAACAGTCGGGTAGTTCCCAAATCGCCATGACGGTCATGGATGCAGCTGGAAACTTCCACCAAGAAACGTTCAATGTCTTCGTTGACTCTGTTGATGATGCACCACTCTTGAATGAATTTCCAGCCTTGGTTCAAGTTGAGCATGCTCTTGAAACAACCATCCCATTCGCATGGTCCGATGTCGATAGTCCAACAACAGCCATGACCATAACGGCCAATCGCTCTTGGGTGGATGTTGATTTGGAATCAGAGACGATTACGCTAACAGCACCCACCCCAGGGTACAGTTCAGTCTTGCTGAGTCTGTGCGATGCAACATCGTGTTCTGAGCGTGTTCTCGACCTTGAGGTTGTTTCCCTACCTGATCTTGAGATTACGGATCTTGTCATTGGAGATGCTTCAAGTGGCGCTTTCACGGAAATGAATGGTGCGGAAAATGGACAATTCCTCACCGCACGTATCTACGTAGGAAATTATGGATTTACAAGTGCTGAGATGGTAACCATTCGCTGCACAGTCAACGGACAAACGGCTGATATCTCCTCGATACCAACCTTAGGCCCGGGAGAAATAGCCGTAACCGAATGTTCCTTCCAAGCACCATTCGATGGTACATTCATGACCGTTGACGCCATTGTTGATGGGGGGGAAGTCATCGATGAGCGCAACGAGTCAAACAACGAGATGGATGCCTCATTGACGCTTTCACAACCTGAAATTGTTGACGATACAGATGTTGATGCGGGTGTATCAACAACCACGATCTACGTCGGGAGTCTCATTGCTTTGATCGTCATTATCGCTGGCTTCACATGGCTTGCACCTGCAAAAATTCGAAAGTATGAGTGATGGTATGACACATCCAATCCTCTACAGTTTCCGACGATGTCCTTACGCCATGCGTGCAAGGATGGCTTTGCTCGTAGCAGGAATTGAAGTTGAACTTCGTGAAGTTGTTCTGCGAGATCGCCCAGAACATATGCTCGAAATTTCTCCGAAAGGAACAGTTCCAGTTCTCCTGCTTGAAGATGGTACAGTTCTAGAAGAAAGCATGGACATTATGCAGTGGGCGCTTGATGAGTCCTACTTTGTCGGTGACTGGGAGCAGTTGGTCGATGGAAACGATGGCGATTTCAAACACCATTTGGATCGATACAAGTACAACAATCGATACGAGAATCCCCTTTCGCCAGAAGAACATCGAAGCCATGTTGTGGAATTTCTCGAAGGCTACAATACACGCCTAGCACAAACAAGTTTCCTTTGTGGTCAAGATGCAAGCATCGCCGATTATGCTTTATCACCGTTTGTCCGTCAATTTGCCAATACAGATCGTGCTTGGTTCGATCAACTTGAATTCCCACATCTTCATCGGTGGCTGAACACAATGCTCGAGAGTGAAACCTTTCGAAATTGTATGGTCAAACATCCGCAATGGAAGGATGGAGATGCACCTGTTTTGTTTGGGTGATGAGTTACAATCGAAATCAATACCCTGTTGTCGGATAATGTCTGAAACCACGTGAACATTCATAACCGTGAGGATTTTTGTTGAGCATGTTCCAAGACTGTGGGGGTCGTTCAGCAACGCTGATGGAACGGATGTGGGGACATGTCAGAATTGAAAATACGAATTGAAACAGAGGAGTTCATCTACGAAGAATATTTTGAGGCTTGATCACCAACGGCGGGGATAGACATCATCGTTCATCAGCACAGCTGATGGGCGAGCGATTTCACCTTTCTCCATCTTGGCGATGTTCTCACTGTCTGTGTTGACTTTGACGAAGCAAACAGCTTCGCCTTTGATGCTGGTGACGAGGACGTTTTGTCCATTACTGAGGTCATCAGGTATCGAGACGATTCCAGGTCGCAGGAGTGGTGCTCCGTGAGCGAGTGCTGCAACAGCACTGTCCTTGACAACAATGCGCGGTAAACCAGCGAGAAGTTTCTCTGTTGGATGGAGCATGCGCCCCAATGCCTCTTCCTCATTGCATTCCTTCCAAAGCCAGATTGCATCAGCGATTTCATGGAGTTCAACGCAATCATCCAGTGTGAACGTCCCCGAATCTTCTCTTCGTAATTCTTTAAGCTCTACTGGTTGATCAAGCAAGAGCCCCATGTCTCTGGCCATTGTACGGATGTAGGTTCCTGCTTCGCATCGAATTCGAGCAACAATGTGCTTCGAGGATTGATCGAGCAGTGAGAAGTCGTGAATCTTTCGTGTACGAACTTGGACTCGGACCGCTGAGATTTCAGGTGGCACATTGTAAATTCGTCCAGTCAGTTGCGTCATGACCTCGTCGAGCGCTTCTTGTTGAACTTCGCTCTTGAATTGGAAGACGGCGATGTAGGTCTTGTTGTGCTCAAGGATTTGCTTGGTGAGGCGCATTGCTTTGCCTGCCATCAATGGAAGAACGCCTGTAGCAAATGGATCGAGTGTGCCTCCATGACCCAATCTCGGCAATTCGAGCATGTCTCGTACCCATGCTGCAACTTGGTGCGAGGTCGGTCCTGCTCCTTTGTCAAGAAGGAAGAAACCGGATTCCAATCGCTGCTCAATGGTCCTTTGGTCTGGATAGGTGCCGATGGCATCGTCCGTTTCTGCTTCTTCATCGAGAACTATGATGCCACTCATTGCATTTCCTCCACAATGTTGAGAGCCAAGGCCAGCACTTCTTGAGGGTTTAGGCTGGTGGCGTCGATACGGTGCGTGTATGGCTCCTCTTGTTCAGGAAGCAGCTGATACAATTCAAGGAATCGTTCTGCATCAACACTGGCTCGCTTTCTGCTCGCTTCAAGAATGTCATCTATCTCTCCCCCTTCACGTGACTGGACGCGCAGTGCACGTTCCATTTCGTCAACCTCCAACCATATACGTGGAATATTCAATCCAAGTTGGTAGGCCCACCATCCAGCCAATCGGCTCTCAACGATGGCCGGTGCTTCTTCATCAGAACGAAGCATTTGCTCCTTCAGGAGTGCATCTAATTCTCTGTCTACGTTGAGATCGTCTTTGCATAGTTGGCCGAACTCTGCAAGCGACATGTTGCGTTGTTTGGCTTCTTGACGGAAGAGTTCACCACCATTGAGGCTGGTCCAATTCTTGTTCTCACGTAGGAGACTGACCAACGTACTGGTTCCGCTCCCTGGATGACCAGAGATGGTGATGCGAACCATTGTTTCACGCCCATTCATGGTAACAAACGTTGCAGCGCATGTTTCTGGGCCCTTTACGATGAACATCATCGCTCATGCACTCAGGACAAGTGTCTGTACTCTCCTTCTTTGACGGCTCATCCTTGGTTGCTGTAGACTTTGCTTGCTTCTTTGGACCGTTCTTCCGGGACCGGTTTCTACGTTGTGTGGCCTGCTTTGATTTTGCACCATCATCGCTGACGACAAGATGGAGAAGTGGTTCGCTCAATTTCTCGTTGGCAAGAACAACGGGGTGGTTTCGATAGCGAATCAGTTTGATATGCCGATCGACAATTCGTCCCAAAGGAGCACTCATGCAAATGTAGGCACAAATCCATGCAGGGAAGAAGAGGAATTTGTCATCAAGGAGATGCCATCGAGGTGCCCACGGAAGTGAAACGTAGTCCACTCGGAAGGATTCGACAGCAGTTGTTAACCATGCAAAAATCCCGATGATGAAAATCATTGTGAACATCATCGGGCGCATAGCACTCATCTGGACCTTGAGTTGTTCTGGCATCATTTGCTCTCGCAACGTGTTGGCCTTTTCCATGAGAATGGGGTCTCGATTCATTCTTCCATCGTTCATCATCTTTCGAACTTGGGATTGACGGTGGCCGATATGGGCTTGCTCGATTGGGTCGGCGAAGAAATTTCTGAGAACCGTGTTCATGGTCATTGAGAATGTGCCGAGGATGAGGACGGTCAGAACGAAGAACTCCGTTTCTGGAAGGATCGGAGCAAGTACAGGATCTGCCATGTTCCCCAAAGCGTTACGAATGTTCGGGTTGATGATGAGGAAGGTCATCAAGATCATGACCAGCAACATGGTCATCATCGAACCGTTTGGAGGTGGTGGAGGAGGTGCGGAACGGTTCGCCATGATTCTACTGACCGGCATGAGGGTCATGAAGGTTGGTCTTCCGTTGGATTCAAACAGGAGTATGTTCTGCTTTCACACATGCGCCGAAAAGCACCTCTCGATGTAGCAAAGACATGGGAGTATCCTGTTCCGATGCCAATGCCAGGGCGACCAGTTTGCTGTACAGAAGCAGAGGCCATCGATCAACTCGAACGAATTGGGTTCAGTGAGCGCATGTTCCTATGGACCGATGATGAGCGTAGAAAAATATCCAATTGGGGCTTCTTAGCGAGTGTACGCCAAGGCGTTCCTCCGAAAGGAATTGAAGCAGAATTGAACGCTTGGTTGACACAATATCCGACGGCATGGTTGGCGGTTGATCTACGGGATGGTGTCATCCCTCCATCAACACAGACACCACTCAACACGCTCCTAGAGAATACAAAGCGAAACGTACTCATCATCGTGAGCAGTTCATCGGACCACGAAGAGTGGCCGCAATGGAAGCTACCGTTCTGAATCACTCAAAGGTGTAGTTGCAAGCAACACATGTGCCTGCATCATGTGCATTTGAAGTTCCACAGATTGGGCAGTCCTTCGATTCAGCAGTTTCTTCAGCAACTTCTTCAGGTGCTTCCTCAGCGGATTCTTCAACATCCGAAGATTCTTCTTCACCTGCTTCGGAGTCGTCACCTTCTGCAGTGAATGCCTTCGCAGCCTCAACGAATTCAGCCTTCTTGAGGTAGCCGTTGTCATCGAGATCGAAGTTCATTGCGTGTGCTAGGAATGCATCACGGTCTTCGATTCCATATTCTTCCATGACTCTGAGCATGATATCTTCTCGGAATTTGATCGCTGGTGCTTCAGCTTCCTCAGCATCTTCTGCCGCTTCATCTTCACTTGCTTCTTCAGCAGAATCTTCGACTGCTTCTTCAGCAACTTCTTCATCTTCAGTTTCGAGTTCGTCACCGAAATGAGCACCGTGGAATCGGTTGAGTGCTTCTGCATCAATTTCGCCTTCGCCCTTGATTTCAAAAGAGACATCCAATCGCTCACCCTTGGCAACGACAGGGACCTTCCAAGTGATTTCAACACCATCTTCGGTTTGGTTTGTCGTCATCTCAACATCGCTTCGCTTTTCGCCACCAGCACCACGGATGTGCCAGTCTTTGATTTCAAAGTTCGATGGGATGACATCACGGATGAAGACATCTTGAAGTGCTGTATCTCCGTTGTTCTCGAACAGAATGAGGACTTCGTATCGTCCCTTTCCTCCCATTGGGATGGCTTGCTTTCCTGCGGAG
>JBMYNT010000024.1:0-27586 GCA_049598575.1 Candidatus Poseidoniaceae archaeon
CGCTGTTGTATCTTGTCGCAACGTTACAATTGCAGATGTATAGCCAAACGATCGAATGATGTCACCCATTTCTTCAGGAGTGAGGTGCGTTTGTTCAACCGTTGTCCGAACATCGATTCCACCTTTATCGACACGCTTGATGAAAACGGGAGGCTTCTGTTGATTTAATCGAAGACCAGAATTGTGCAATTCTCGATGAAGGACAGTAAAATGTCCGTCCTGGAAAGGGTCAACGATGTAAAGAACCATATCAGAGGAACGAATCACATTGAGGATTTCTTTTCCTCTTCCTTTTCCTTCTGCAGCACCTTTGATCAATCCAGGCAGGTCGAGAATCTGTATTTTGGCACCACGGTGTTCCATCACACCAGGAATACACGTGAGTGTGGTAAAGGCGTACCCACCTGCTTCAGAATGAGCATCAGTCACTTTGGAGATCAATGTCGACTTTCCGACGGAAGGAAAACCGACAAGCGAAACGGTCGCATCACCGGACTTCTTGACTTCAAAGCCCTTGCCACCACCACTCGCTTTCGAGTGTGCAGCGGCTTTCTCTTCCTTGAGTTTAAGTTGGGCAATCTTGGCCTTCAACTTCCCAATGTGGGCGTTGGTGGCCTTGTTCTTTTGCGTCTTATCGATCTCAGCGCGAATCATCTCGATTTGCTCTTTAATCGTCGCCACACGAACCCCCCTACTTTGCTGGAACAGGCCCTGTTCTTCAATCCTGTTGCCTCTTCGAACTGAAAATTTCGATTCCTTTGTTTTCTGATGTTGCCGAATGCCTCAAAGAAGAGCCAGCACTCGCTTTGCTTATGGGACTGGAAATCGTTGTTCTTCTCGTTGATGTCCCAAGTTTGCGTCAGCTTGTTTCGACTCCATGGTGTGACCTTTATTCTGGCTTAGAAAAGCGTACCATGCGATCGATTCGGCCGGAACAGGATTCACGTTTGAAAGTCAATTTTGACATTGATGCAGAGGCGGAATTGCTCGATTGGATGGACACACAACAACGCAGTTCCTCAGAATCTATGTCCTTTTGGTCCTGCTTGCAAGATTCAGGAGATGGTGAGAAAGGTCTTCTTCTCGCCATGAAATGGGCCAGTCCAGGAGCTTGGGAAGCATGGGAGGGAAGAGCCTACATGTACCTCGACGTTGCGCTCTCAAAAACGATTGAAGGAGAAGAAGAACTCTACGGCGGTGAAACGTGGGATGGGGTCTGCCAAGCACTTTGGAACATTCCTGAGCAAGAATATGCAGAACGCGTTTGCTTGGATTGGATGGAGCGTCGCAAGGAGTTGGGCGAAACGATGGATGAGAAAGAAGATCCACGAATTGTTCCAACCTTCGAAGCCCACGATCGAGCTGCAAAGGCCCTTGTTCACACCATGAAGCGTTGGAACAGTGAGGACAGTCTTGTAGCCATCGTTGGTCGAGACCATCTTGAAGCGAGAAAATGGGGAACGTTCTCATGGAATCTCTCAACTGTTCTCGCGAACGAACTTCCTGATGAAACAACAGCGTCGGGTTGAAAGACCACATCCGTTTCGGTGGAATCATGTCAGAGGAGAACGAAGACGTTCCTTTGGACGAAGTCCCCGAATCTCATGATGATGAGACACCTGCCTTCGAAGAGGTCGATGAGCAGATGGATTTGTCCGAACACGTCGAACCTGTTGATCCTCTCGAAGAAGCGCTTCAGCGGGCAGAAAAGGCTGAGAAGGAAATCGCATACAAAGACGCAGAAATCCAGAATGTTCGCAAGCGTTTGATGGCTGAAAAGTCATCGCTTATTCAATACGGCGGTATGGGACTCGCTCGACGAATGATTCCAATTTTGAACGATGTTGATCGAGCACTCAGTCAAGTTGAGGATGACGATGAATCTCCTGTTGCTCAAGGTCTTCGATTGTTGCGAAACAAGTTGTGGAGAGAACTCGAAGCAGATGGCATCAAATCCATTGAAGCGAAAGGACAAGAATTCAATCCAGCAACGATGGAAGCCATCACAACATTGCCTGCATCTGAACAATTTCCTGCAGGGCAAGTTATCGACGTTCTCGAACCAGGATACATGTACAAAGAGCGTGTTCTCAGAGCTGCACGTGTTGTCGTTGCAACTGAGTGATCATCCAGCATGTGGACTTGTGTTGATTTGCGAGAAGCGATACAGCCCATCTTGTTCAATGAGCCATTCGATGACAGATTCAGGAACACTCGGAGCCAGTACCATTCTTGTTGCTTCGTCATCGTAGACCGTTGAGAGCATCATACACGTCTGACGAATACGCCAACCCTCGAATTGTTGACGCTCATGGAGATCGACCCAACTCACTTCAAAATCGGATTCCTCATAGAGTGTTCTTGTGCCCTCATCGGAAGTCACGAGTGTTCCTTTGCCGTGGTGATTGGAGGCATGTTCTACCCAGTTTGGTGGATCATTGATGTCTTTGATTCCAACGATATCGACCTTTTCCTTGTGACCATTTTCATCAACCCATTTCTGAATCATATCTTCTCGTTCTTCGAATGAAAATGGGTTGTCGACCGTCCACTCGTCTTGTGCAGAGCCGACTGCAATGGTGACCTTCTCGAAACGAGCAAGCGCTTGTTCGACAAGATACGCATGGCCGTTGTGAAACGGTTGGAACCGCCCCAACACGATTCCTTTGCCCATGTTTCACGCAAAGTAGGATGCAACATCAACGTTTGGAAGTGCATGTCCCATCTCATTGAAGCAAGCAATCATTCGATTGCATCCTTCAATCATCTCTTCGATGGTGGTCGTACCCATGCTTCCAACCCGGAACATCTTGCCTTTGAGGTGATCTTGGGCGCCGATGACTTGCGTCTCATACTCATCCTTGAGTTTGCTTCGCCAAGAATCGTTCATTCCCTCTGGATACATGATGGCGGTTACTGTGTCGCTCTGTTGGCCTGCATCAGCAAGCAACATGAAGCCTAGGTCGGAAAACAATCTGCGTACACCATCAGCCAGTGTTTTGCATCGATTCCAGCGATTCTCAAGTCCTTCGTCTTCGAGTTCACGAAGCGAGGCTGCCCAACCCATTGCTAAGTTGATGGCAGGTGTCCATGGCGTTTGGTCGTCGTTCCCTTTCTTGAGTGCGGATACCATGTCGAGATAGTACACAGGATTGGAATCTCCTTGCTGTCGAATGGTATGGACGCGTTCAATAAAATGGTCATTGATGGCTACAGCTGCGATTCCACTTGGACCAGCCGTGCACTTTTGTGCACCCATGACCACTGCCTCAGCGTTCCATTTCGCAGGATGCACGGGAAGTCCTCCCACGGAGGTGATGCCGTCGAGAATGAACGCTACGCCGTGTTCTTGGCAAAGTTGAGCGAGTGCTTCTGCATCTTGTGTGATTCCAGAACTTGTTTCGTTATGACAAATGAGGAGCGCTTCAAAGGTTCCACGGCCAAGTTGTTCCTCGAGTTCCATGATGTCAAAACTACGGCCCCATTCGTATGCAATATGCTTGACTTGACAGTACTGTTTGCAAATGTCGGCAACACGTTCACCAAATTTCCCGTTGGTTGGCACGAGCACTCGATCGTTCGGCCTGAACCTGTTGGCAATCACCATCTCCATGGCAGCTGTTCCACTTCCAGATACGGCAAGGACCTTGTAGCCATCTTCACCAGCCCATGACTCAGTGCCACGTTGGCGAGAAGAAGGAGTGAGGTTGAAGGCTGTTCGCAGACCAGCATTGAGGTCAGCCATAACATCTCGAAACTCTGTTCCTCGTGCCGTCATCACCGGTGTTGCCATGGCTTTCAAACATGCATCACTCATTCGAACGGGCCCGGGGACGAGAAAGCAGTCACCTTCGTGTGCCATGTGCCTACGGTAACGCGCACGGTTTTTGAATAAGAACACTGGACTTTCCTCAAATTCATGGTTTGCATGGATGCTATGTGCTAAAGACATGGAGGTTTAGGAACAGTCATGATGCGAGTGGGTCTTGCGATGTTGCAAGGTGCACGACATGAGCACGAAGAGGCGATCCTCTCCATTGCTGAAGACTTGCAGCATGATGTTGAAGTGGTTCAATTACGCAGGGGTGATCAACTTGATGCTTCGATTCATGGGCTAATCCTACCTGGCGGTGAATCGACAACGATGCGCATCGCTTCCCGCTCAGAGGGTTTGCTCGACGCGATCTACAATTGGATGGATGAACATCCAAACCGCCCAGTGCTCGGAACATGTGCGGGGGCGATTCTCCTCGCCGCTCCGAGCAATGAACGGGTGCCATACATCAATGTCCAAATCTCAAGAAACGCATGGGGCAGACAACGTCAATCCTTTGAGGCAGATATTGAAGTCGAGATGAAGCGTTTGGAATCAAGTGGCGCTTCAGTACAACGAACACCTGATGCATTTGGACACACGCCATTGGTGGTTGGTGATGCTCAAAACCAAAACTCAGGCGATGCTTTTCCAGGCGTCTTCATTCGTGCACCACGTTTCGAATCCGATGACATTGGCTGCGAGGTTGTTGCCCGATTGGGTGAAGAAATTGTAGGTGTACGAGATGGATCAAAATGTGCCGTGACGTTCCATCCAGAACTGACGAATGACCGTCGCTTCCATGCATGGTTATTGAACGAAATTGCTGCACTTTCACCGACGGATTGAACAAGGAGTGCACAGGGGTTCTGCTCATGGTCGTCCATCTTCCCATGCACACGGAGATTCTGCCACCAGAAGAGGGTGAAGCAGAAGGTTGTGTTCAATGTCAGGAAGGACGTAAATTGGTCCTTTTTGTGACAGGCAAGTGCCATTGGGGTTGCGATTATTGTCCACTCTCAGAAAATCGGCGCGAATCTCCTGACATGTTCGCAAACGAGCGAAGATGTTCCACATGGGAGGAAGTCATCGAGGAAGGTCATGCCATGAAGGCAACAGGAACAGGCATCACAGGTGGAGATCCGATGCTTGACCCAGAACGGTCTGTTGAAGCCATCAAACACTTGAAGCAAGCCTTCGGACAAGAACACCACATTCACCTCTACACATCCATTCCATTCAAACTCGAATGGGTCGAAAAACTTGCAACTGCGGGTTTGGATGAACTTCGATTCCATCTTCTCGATGGAACAACAAAGCAGTACGAAGAGGTCATCAAAGCATCGAGTGACGCCGGAATCAATGTTGGTATCGAACTCCCTTGTGAACCAGATAAGGAAGACTCTCTCTTTGCCTTGCTCGAACAGTTGGATCAACTTCCTGTCCAATTCCTCAATTTGAACGAATTGGAAATTACAACAGGCAATCAAGAGAACATGGACGTTCGAGGATTTAATCTCTCAAGTGGTCTTTCTGCAGCGGCAGAAGGATCGTTCGAACTCGGTGTTCGACTAAAGGAAGCAGCCAAAGACAAGTCCTTCCATCTCAAATTCTGTACGGCTTCCTACAAGGATGCAGGACAATTACGAGCACGATTCCGACGTCGAGCAGAAGCTACACTTCGGCCCTATGAAACGCTTTCAGAAGACGATACGATTCTCTTTGGTGCGATACCAACAGAGCCCGAGGATGCTCGTGATGACATGATGGAATTGCAAGAAACCTTGCACATCAGTCCCTCTTGGCTTCGTTACGATGCAACTGCTCGTCGTATCGAAATGCCTCTGAGTGTTGCTGAAGAACTTGCAGAAGTCCTTTCTGTCCCAGTTCAGATGGTTGAAGTTCATCCAACACACGATCGATTGGAAGTGTCCGTTGTTCATCTGAACGAATAACCTCATTTGTGTCGAAAGAACTTTTATTCGTCGCATCCATTGGGCGACCATGAAGAAGATCGCACTTTTACTTGCTCTATCAATGATGCTTGCCGGATGTACTGAACTTGAGGAACTTGTCGATACACTTGACGAGACCTATACGACTCAGGATCTCGATGGAACGTATCATGGTATGTTGTTCTCGATGCGTGTGGCGATGAATGCGGATGATTCCTACAACCTTTACATGATCATAATCATGTATTGTCAAGAAACTGCGAACGAAGCGCAAACCGACGTAGTTGACATGAACGATGGAGATGATGAGTCCTCTTCGACGACCTACGTCGTAATCGATGAGGTCTGTGTTGCTGAAGAAACTCACATTGACTCGGATCCTGCGATGAACTACATTGGAACACTCGATTCCTCGTCCAACGTACCGACTTTGAGCATCCAATTGTCCGAATCGACAGGATACTTTGTTTGCGATAACGGTGATGAACTCGATGCGGAATGGGTTGGTGATGGATACGATGACTGCGCCAATGGAGAAGATGAAGCTGAAGGTGCAGAAGATGCTATTCAAACGGACTCTGAAATTGTTGCAAATGCCTATCTCGCAGCTGATGGTTACGGGGTGATTGCTCTCCTTGGTGAGACAATGGAAGATGGAACATCAATCTGCTTAGCTCTTTCACCAACAGGCATGCATGATTTGACCCTTGAGGCAGCTGAACTTCTCGAGGCTGCTGAAAACGATGGTGCAGAAATCGATTTTGAGGATGAAAGCACCATTCCTACGGAAGTTGTCACCCTGTTTGCCGTTCACGAACTCGCTTACGCTCTAAGCCCAATTTCGACCATGGCAGAAGGTTGTGAAGGCCAATCCTTCCTCTTTAGCGCATTGTTGTCTTACATTTGGGCGACCAGTCTTGCTGGGCCGGATGAAGGTGATGATGGAGGCTTCTCCATGTACGGCTTTGCTGTAAATGACGCTTCAGGATCACCAACAACCGCTGGAGGCGAAGACCTCGTATACGTCGCTATGGACGCTGGCGAGGACCTCAATTGGGCATCTGTCATAGTTCAAATGTCCGTCGACGGGGGTGCGTATCTTGAATGTACGAATCCAGATCAAGCCACAGATACAGGTTGTGCAGTGTCGGACAATGATGATGGCATTTGGGCTTTTGGTGAAGAAGTCACAATCAGTGAAGGGTCAGATGATCTTTGCAGCGGTCCTTGCGGTGTTCAAATCAAAATTTTCAACGCGGTAGAACAAAAGCTCATCTATGAATCGACAACGACAAACGTCGCGTGATTTACTGCATTAGTTTCATTTGTAACCAGTGAATGGCATGGTCATGGGGATGCTCGACCAGGCAGATTGGGGTGTATTCCAGCGTTCTGAAACGTGGAAAGCGTTCGGAATTGCAGTCGTTCTATTCGGTGTGATTGCCTTTGCTGGCTTGTCCTTGTTTGACAGCATGGATGAGATCTTTGAGTCGGATGCTGAACCAGCTCCTATTCCGGAAATCATTGTCCAGAGTTTGAACCGTACTGGTATCGAAGACAACTATACGACGGAAGGCGAAATTCGCTTGTCTGAACTACGTGGAGATGTCATTATCCTCGATTTGTTAGCACACGATTGTTCGAACTGTCATGCTGTTCAGGCTCATCTTGAGGAATACATGGATGAATGGAAACAAACGGCTGATGAGAACGGTGTCGGTTTCCATATCGTTGGATATGGTGCTTGGTATCAGGAATCACTAGAATATCTCAATGAGTCCGGTGGTGAGTACACGGTTCCACTGTATCCAACTGGACTTGGTTCAACAGAGTCTGCAGTGCTTGAAGACGGTTCAACCACAGATCCTGTGAAACTGTTCACGACTGCAGGAACAGGCCAAATTCCCGTCGTCATGGTCATCGATGTTGAAGGTTACATCGTCGAACGTCAAGCAACCGGAACACCAATCGGTGGGTGGGGAGAGTTCGATTCATCGGTTGAGAAGGCTCTCACAGGAAACGTCTCGCTTACGATGGACGACCGAATTGCATGGGAAGAACCGTCAACATCGTTCGTCGCAGTGTTCGTTTTGGGGATGATTCTCTCCATTCTGGTGTACTTCTCTCCTTGTGCGTTCCCTGTTCTTCCTGGTTTCATTTCGTACTACCTTAGCCTTGGTGCACGAGAAGACGATCTGATCAAGGAAGGGAAATTGAAGACGGCCATGCCTTCATCTTGGGTGATTGGAACACTTGCAGGATTGGGAATGTGGACGTTCTTCATCGTCATCGGTATCATCGCCTTTGCCATGGGTGAGGCCTTTGCTCAATCTGGAATGATACACTACATTGCGATTGGAATTGCGGTTCTTCTCATCATTCTCGGTTCCATCATGCTTCTTGGAATCACTTCCCATGTTCTTGGCTTTGTGCAGAAGCTTGTCGATCGTTGGTCAACAACAGAAATGGATGAGACCTTCACGCCTCGCCGGAACATGTACCTCTACGGTATTGGCTATGCAGCTGCTTCCATCGATTGTACTGCTGCGGCAGTGTTGCCATTCGTGATTTTCCTAGGTACGCTAGGAACCAGTGCGACCATCTCAGGATTGTCTGGGCTGATGCTTGGGTTGTTGATTCTGATGATATTGGTCACTGTTCTCGTCGGTCTTGGCCGTCAAGTGATGATCAATTTCTTGCGACGAATGACTGGGATGATCAAGATGGTTGGATCTTGGATGATGATTATGGCTGGTGTTGGATTGACCATCTACCTTACACAACCTGAGGTTGTTTCAACGCTGTTTGCTTAGAGTTGTTGAAATGCATCATCGTATGCACCTTCAATGCATTTGGTAATGACTGGTCGAATGAACTTGTAGTGAACAACAAGTGCAAACAGAATGCCAGTGATGACGTCGAAGAGATAGTGCTGCTGAGTTGTCATCGTCGAAATTGAGAGGAGTAGCCATGCGATCCAAAGTGTTGCATGGGAGAATTTGTTAAGGTTGTACACCAGTGGTACTGAGAGAACAACACAAAGACTGTGCCCAACATGGAGACTTGGCCAAGCATTGTAGGGTTGGTCAACGCCGTGGATGAGTGAAAGAAGTGTCGTTAGAATGTCGTCACCTGCTACTTCGGAGCGAAGATCGACTTCCACAGGTAGCAAGAGAAATACAAGAAATACTGGTAATGTGACAACAAATAGGCGTTGTGAGAAAACAATGGCACACTTTTTCTGCACTTCAGTTCGTGCCAACAACGGAATGAGGACGTAGTAGATGTAAAACGAAAAATAGGCAATGTTCATGATCGGAATGTAGGATATGGATGAATCAAGAGGGAGTTCTGGATCAAATGCCGTCCATCCAATGAGTTCAGAAACTCTGTTCGTTATTCCATATGGAATTCCGATGGCGAGGAGAAAGAATCCTCCAATGAACGAGGGTAGTAGAATTCCTTTCTCCCGATGGCTCCATGCATACGACCACATTTTCCATGGATGAGGATCAAGTAGCCTATTCCTCATCATCGCCACCTGGTTGCAGTTCGTTCCAATGAATAACTCGATCACCAATAATCTCAGCTTCAGCAGGGTCGTGCGTGACGTGAATGGCTGGAATCGATCGAGATTTCAGCACAGCACGAATCTCATGTGCAATCTTTCGTCGTAAATCCACATCGAGTGCAGAGAGTGGCTCGTCAAGGAGCAGAAGTTTTGGATTGGTAAGAAGTGTTCTTGCCAGAACAACGCGTTGCGCTTCTCCTCCAGACAGAGTTTCAACACTCTGTTGTTCCTTACCGAGGAGGCCCATCTCGTTCATGACTTCATGAACATCATCCATGTTCCAGTATTTCTTGCTCTGGTACGCAAAAAGGATGTTACCGAGAACATCTTTGAAAGGGAACAAGACGGGTCTCTGAAACAACATTCCGATGCCTCTTTGCTCACATAGCATGTCTTGTATTGGCTCATTCCTCAATGAAATCCGACCAGAATCCTGTACTTTGAGGCCAGCAATGGTGCGCAACAATGTCGTTTTGCCACAGCCGCTTGGGCCTAGAATGGCTACGATTTCATCGGTAATAAGGCTAAGATTGAGGTTGCGGATGAGATGATGTTGGTCGAATGAAACATTCAGTTGTTCAATACTTAATGTCATTAAAATCCGCCTCCTTGATGACTGCGAAACCGTTCAGCAATAACAAACAATAGGAATGTCATGCACATGAGAATGGTTGCAGTAGCCATAGCAATTGGTTCGACAAGCTCGAAGTATTTCGGTCTGGACATTAACTGATCGACCAAGACCGGTAATGTGTCCCAGGCTCCTGAACGCAAGAGAATCCAGGATGCTCCGAATTCTCCTAACGAGAACGCCGTAGACAATGCTGCTGCAACAACGATTTGTGGCTTCAAAAGTGGAAGTTTGATTCGAACGAATCGCTGCATTATGGTGTAACCGAGAACCTTACCAGCATCATCGTAATCTGAATCAATTTCACGCATCGCGGGAAGCAATATGCGCACAACAAAGGGGGTTGTGAGCATAGCATGCGGCAGGATCGGTAAGGCATACCATGAGAACAGGACTGGCCAAATCTTCAGAATGCCGAGGAGAACACCCAAGCCGACCATGACGCCTGAGAGAGCCAGCGGAAGCATAGATAGAAGATCGACAACTTGAGCCAATCGAGTTCGATCGCTTTGCTCGAGGCTATGGATGGATTGAGCAACAAAGAATCCAAGGATACAGGACACGACGAGACATCCAATTGCGTACACCAAGGAATTGGTCAGTGCTTCTGGAATCGATGCATAGGTAAGATCACCTTTGAACGCGTACTCCCATGCGTCCAAACTCCACCGATACGATTCCGAAGTTCGGTTCCGAATTCGAACGGATGAGAGAACCATCAAGAAGAGCGGTGTCAAAGCGTAGACGGTGGCAACAAAGACGCCGATTCGTGGAACAGCCGTTGGCTTGCCGATGTAGTTCCTTGAGAAATTCTCGGAGACGAGTTCAATCTCGTTGGATTGTTTTTGTTGCCATCGTCCAGCGAGTGCAAGGGCAGACAGAAGGACAAGCCCTTGAAGCGTCGCTCCACCAAGAACAAGGACGCTGACATCGATGCGATAGCCAGGGATTCCTGCTGCCCCTCCTTCAACTGCCATGAGTGCTTCAAGCGTCCACATGTTCGGAGCAAGCCATCGTACAAGTGCAAACGAGGTGAATGAGAATATGAACGTGAATACAAATGCAGAGAGGATCGATGTTCGAAGCATCGGCCACCAAAATTGGGTCAAGCGGTTCAATCGACCATGACCGATGGGAAGCATTCGAAATGCATCTTCGTAGCGAGGGGGGAGTGTCGATATCTTTGGCTCGACAAACCGAATAACAAGTGCAAGATTGAACCAAGCGTGGGCCAGAAGCAATGCAATGATGTGGCCAGAGTGTTCAATACCAATGATTGAAGAAAACGAACCGACAACTCCAGTTTCATTGCGTAAATCGATCCCAATGGAATCCAGCAAACCTCCTTCCTTGATCAGAGCAAGAAAACCCATGGCTGCTACGACAGTTGGTGTGACGAATGGTAGCGTTAGCGCTGCTCGGATGATGCCAACACGTTTCCATTCGTACCGCCCCAACCACCACGCAATGGGTAGTCCGAGCATGAGGGTAAGGGTCGCTGATAGGACGGCTTGTACAAACGTGAAGACAACAGCATCCTTACCAAGGGGGTGTTCATCAAGATGGAGAATCGCTTGAATAGGATTCAACCCTGTAACGAACATCAACCGCTCGAGCGCTAAAACGAGGGGTACAAGAATCATTGCGAGGTACAAGGCTACAGGAACGCCCCGCCCAACAGACGCTTTCATATCGTCAACTCAAAGAGCTTGGGTTGCTTTTCGCCAATCCATGAGCCAGGTTTCCATTTCATCATCGATGCGTTCTGTCGTTATCTCAGATGGTTGAGTTGGAACTGGGCTGTGGTACCTGTATCCATCCGTCTCTGGCAGATTTTGGCCTTCGAGCACCGAATACATGAGATTGTTTTCTGGCATGTTGATGTTGATCTCTTCACTCAGGAGGAATTCGATGAACGCATCAACAGCGGATTGTGAACCCCCACCATTGACTTTCGCAGCATATTCGACTTGATGAAAGGATGCATAATCAATGACAAGTGCACTCGAGATGGTGTAATTTCCTCCGTAATAGGCTTCGACACCCGGTGAGTGGCAATAAGAGACGGTGAGCCAAGCATCTCCAATGTGACCTTCGCCCCAGACACCATAGCCACCACTGTAATGTGTTTCGTACGACTCTGTCCAGCCGGACGTGAAGATAGCGTCGTTGTCTGCCATGGCTTCCCACCACTCCATTGCATTCATGCTGGATTGTTGTTCGAAGTAATCGATTGTGGCCGTCATGAAGGCGCGACCGGGCGAGGACGTTGTTGGACTCGGGAATGCGGTTCTTCCTCGCCAATCATCGGTGACCAATTCCTCGAGTGTGGTAGGATAGGACACGTTGTTTTCTTCCAGAGCTTGTGTATCCACATTGAGGCACACGTACCCTTGATCGAACGGTACAGCCATGTTTCCTGCATACGGAACAAGGGCTTGGGGATCCAGATCAGGTAGTGTTGCAGAGTGTGGCGCGAGAAGACAGTTGTCCAGTGCTGTTTGCAGGTATGTGTTGTCAAGGCCCAAGGCGAGATCGGCTTGAGGGGCTTCCTTCGTCAGAAGAAGTTGCTCAAGGATACCACCTGCATCGTCGGTCCGAATCATCTCGATGCTGTACCCTGTCTGATTGGTAAACTCTTGAAGCACTTCATCACTCAATGCGATAATGTCGTACGTGACGATGGTGAGTGTCTTGTCATCGGATGATTTTGTTATGACGCACTCGTCGGTGATGCTGTGTGTACTCAAACAACCCGAGAGCGGTGCGAAAAGAAGGACGAGCAGAATGAAACCAGTTCGAATCATGCCATCCCTCCCAGTGCATTGATGAGACGATGGCAACGATCGACGACATCCAATGGGCTTGTTCCGACAACATAGAGCGAGGGTTCCCATCCAAAATCCCCGATGTCAAGGATGACATCGATGGTTGAGCTTGAATCTTCGAGACCGGAACGATCGGCGTCAGCAAGTTCCCAACCGAGTTGATTGCATGCTTCTTGGACGGCATCAATGTCTGTTCCCTCGTAATCACCAGGTGGCCGTATGTTCATGATTGCAGACTTCGAGGAGTCGTTTTTGCGAGTTTCGAGCAGCATTTCAGCAAGATGCTTTGAAGAGCCAAACTGTGGTTTGCCATGGGTTCGAAGTTCTCCCTCTACAGCGTTGATTTTACCTGGCACTGCTGCAACATCATTTGGAGAGGTTGCCGAATTGAGGCATGCTGCAATGTTCATACCAACCTTCGGGAGGACCGGTAAGAGCAGTCGAGCATCAAGTCGTCCAATGGCCCACTCGAGTCGTCGAATCAAAGCGTGCTCGTTTTGATCGACTTCGAGGTCCAATCCCGTCAGGGTCTTGTCAAATCGGAGCACTTGATTCCCAGTGAATTGGAATTCCACAATGAATCGTTGCCTCAGCAATTCTTCGCTTTGGCCAACAGACAGCAATCCACCTGCAATTTCCTTGGCCCATCCGTCAACAGTGAGTTCGTCTGCCGAACCAGGCAAGTCCACAACCCCCTTCTGGTATTGTCTTGAAATGGTACTTTGGGTCGTGCCAAGTATTGATGCGATGTTCATTTGTGACCACCCTTGGCCGCGTAATTCTCGTGCAAGTTGCATGTGCAGACGATTGAGCCATGCGCCTCCTGTTTCTCCTAGCATGTGCGTCCGAAAGCGAGAGAGTTATTCAAACTATGTAGGTAAAAATGCATTATGCATATATTTGGAGATGGAGATTAAATGACCATCTTCAAAGACCGCTTTGGCCACGCAACACCATGGAGGCGGAACAGTTCCTCGACGATGTCCTCGCTCGCGTCAAGGACTTTCTCGCTGCAAGTCAAACCGAGTCGACCATCCGATACGCAGAACCTCCACAATCCCTCGGAAAGACGACCGATCTCAAGTTACCTATCGAAGGCCGAGGTCTCGAAGCTGCCTTGGATGATATCGAATCCGTTCTACGCCACTCTGTCCGTACAACAGCACCAGGTTTCATGAATCCGCTTTGGGGAGGGCTCTCGATCGCCTCAATTGCGGGCGAATTGGTTACGGCCGCCACAAACACGGCGATGTACACATATGAGATTGCGCCGATTGCGACCTTGATCGAATCAACCATTCTCAAGCGAATGGCGGAACTTGCTGACTTTGGAACCAGCCAAGGAACGTTGACAACCGGTGGTTCAAACGGAAACCTCCTCGGTATGCTATGCGCTCGACAAGCCAAGATTCCACTATCATCTCATTCCGGATTTGATGGTACGAAGATGGTTGCTTTTGTCTCAGAAGAATCACATTATTCGTTTAGCATAGCATCAAATGTAATTGGCATAGGACACTCGAATTTAATCAAAGTCCGTTGCAATGACGACGGACAAATGCTTCCTGAAGCACTCGATGAGGAGATTCAACGTGCCATTGCTAGCGATCAAATTCCATTTGCGGTATTGGCAACGAGTGGTACCACCGTTCGGGGTAGTTTTGACCCGCTACGTGAGATTGCAGGGATTGCTCACAAGTACAACTTGTGGATGCATGTGGATGCTGCGTGGGGTGGGTCATGTCTCTTCTCCTCACGTTATCGTTCGCTGATGGATGGAATTGAACTCGCTGACAGTTTTTGCTGGGATGCGCACAAGATGATGGGTATACCTCTGATTTGTTCAGCCTTTATCGTCAAGGATGCTGATATTCTCCGGGCTGTATGTTCGACTGGTCAAACGGCTCACTATCTCTACCATGATACCGGTGCGGAAATTGATCTCGGACGTTTTTCGCTTCAATGTGGGCGAAGAAATGATGCACTCAAACTGTGGCTTGCATGGCGTGAAATCGGCGATGCTGGTTGGGCTTCGATGCTTGAACGTTTCATGGATTTGGCTGACCATTTACAGCGGAGCATCGAGAATCACGATGCGTTGGAGATGGTCAGTGACCGAATGTGGACCAATGTCTGCTTCCGCTATGTAGGTGAATCTCCAGAAGAAGAGCTGAACGGAATCAATGCGGAATTGCGTGAACGTCTCGTTCAGGACGGGCGATTTATGGTCAGTCGTAGCACGGTAGACGAGAAGATCATCTTACGCTCAGTCATTGCGAACCGCAACATCACAGAATCTTCGCTCGATGCCTTCTTGGACCGGGTGGTGTCACTCGGAAAGGATATTGAGCGAGGTTTACCTCAGAGATAACTAGGACAGGATGACGATGAGCGAAGGAGAACTGATTCGAACTGCGTTGTACGATGAGCACGTTGCCCTCGGAGGTAACATTGTTGATTTCCATGGTTTTGAGTTGCCTATCTGGTATTCGAACATCAAGGCTGAGCATCTCGCAACCCGAGAATCCGCCGGTCTCTTTGATGTCTCTCACATGGGTACATTTCGTTTCTCTGGCCCAAATGTACGTGAGTGGCTTGAAACTGCTGCTACGCAGAAGGTTTCCTCGATTACCGTCGGTCGATGTGCCTACACGCACTTTCTCGACAAAGATGGATTCATCATTGACGACATGATTTTCGCTGTAGTATCTGAGACTGAGATTCTTGGTGTTCCAAACGCCTCAATGATCGATGTCATGTGGGATTGGTTCCAAGGATTCTCTCATGGTGAATCTGGGATAACGATTGAAAATCTCTCTCCGCAGACATCGATCATCGCTCTTCAGGGACCAAAAAGCAAGGCGTATTTGGATGCTGCAATGGGTGAAGGACAACATGTAGGCCGATTCAAGTGGCGTGAATTCTCTGAAAACCAACTCGGCGTGACAGGGTGGATTCAAGGAACTGGATACACAGGCGAGGCCGGTTACGAGATTTTTGTTCCGAACGAACAGGTCGCTACTGTTTGGCGCGCCCTCATCGATGCCGGAGCTACCCCTGTCGGACTCGGCGCACGCGACACCCTCCGCCTCGAGAAAGGATACCTCTTGTCCGGTGTCGACTTCATGTGGCCTCAACTCGATGATGGAACCCATACGTTCCTCGCCCGAGATTCATGGGAAACGAACGTACCGTTTGGCCTCGATACGGAGCATGAGTTCACGGGACGTCATCGTGTACTTTCTCACGCCTCCGATGATGCTCGATGGTGGGGAATCAAGTATCTCGAACGCGGACCTTTGCCGAGACCAGGCAAAGATGTCCTCTCCCTTGATGGTACGAAGATCGGTCAGTTAACATCAGGAGCGCCTTCTCCATCGCTTGGAAACACCGGTATCGGAATAGGCTACATTTCGGGTGTATCCGAAGGCGATGAAGTTCTGATTGCGGCAAGTCCACGTTCGTCCGTCAAGGCTGTTATTATTCGGCCGCCTTTTGTATAGACGGCCCACGTTTCTTGACGGTTCAATGACGAACATTATGAGCGCTACGCGATTGGTTACGACTGCCTGAGGAGGCGAGTCGCATGGTTGACCAATTACCAAATCTTGGACGAGAAGAAGAAATGCTGAAGGAGATGGGCGTTGCGTCCATCGATGCACTGTTTGCAGATGTGCCTGAATCGGTGCGAATGGTTGGCGACTTACCGTTGCCTGATGCTCAAAGCGAAGAGGAGTTGCTTGCTGACGCAAAGCGACTGCTCGGTGCGAATCTCGCACTGGGTGACCAACCTTCATTCCTCGGAGCAGGACTGTATCGAAACTTTGTACCATCGTGTGTTTTCCAACTCGTCACACGTGGTGAATTCCTGACGTCGTACACTCCATACCAACCGGAGGTCTCTCAGGGTATGTTACAAGCCATGTGGGAATTCCAGTCGCTTATCTCAGAGCTCATTGCTATGCCAATCACCAACCTTTCCCTCTACGACGGATCAACAGCGGCTGCTGAAGCGCTCACTTGCGCAGTTCGTGTACACAATCGCAAGGCTGAGCAAAAGGATACAGTGTACATCTCGGAACTGACTCCGCCTGACCGAATATCGGTCATTCACAATTACTGCCAAGGAGCAGGAATCAATGTAGAGATGCTTCGTCATGATGAGAATGGCTGCATTAACCTAGAGGATGTTCAGAGAGCACGTGGATCTTGTGCGGTCTATGTCGAACAACCTAATCCACTTGGTATCATCGACGGTGGCTATCCTTCGTTGAAAGAAATCATCGGAGAGACAACTGCTCTGATTGTCGGTGTTCAGCCTGTATCGCTTGGTTTGCTTGAAGCTCCAGGGAATTACGGAGCAGATATTGTCATCGGAGAAGGGCAACCTCTTGGAAGCCCAATCACGGGTGGAGGCCCTTTGTACGGCATTTTTGGCTGTACGCAGCCTTATCTCAGACTCATGCCAGGTCGAATCGTTGGCCGAAGCATCGATGTGGACGGTAAGGAAGCTTACTGCTTGACGCTCTCAACACGTGAACAACACATTCGCCGACATCGTGCAACATCCAACATCTGCACAAACGAGACGCTCATCGCGCTCATGGGTGCCATGCACATGTCGCTTCTTGGTCCAGAAGGACTTGAACAACTCGCCGTTCGAAACATGGCAGCTTGCACGCAACTCAAGCGTCAGGTTGCTGGCGTAGAAGGCGTGACGCTTCCTTATGATGGTCAGTCGCATTTCAACGAGTTCGTCGTTGAATTACCTGCCTCGACATCAGCATGTTTGGCATATCTCGAGGCGAATGGTGTCGTGGGCGGTTTTGATGTATCCAATTGGTATGCTGAGAAGACGAACCAAATGTTGGTCACGGTAACCGATCAGACGAGTCAAAGAGACCTTGACCGCTTGGTTGAATGTCTCAACGCTTGGACGCAGGAGGTGAGCGCTTGAGTCGACTGTTCGAACACTTTGGTGCAGAAGGTAAGGGCTATGCTCAACCGGCGCCAATGCTCCCAGCCACTGAACTTGATGTTCCAAGCAACATGGCACGTCGCCAACTTCCTCGCTGGCCTCGTTTGTCTGAACCCGAAATGGTGCGTCATTACACATGGCTTTCAAAGCGAAACTTCGGAATTGATACAGGGTTCTACCCACTGGGATCTTGCACAATGAAGCACAATCCACGTGTGAACGAAGTGATTGCTCAACTCCCTGGAATCGCAGACATCCATCCTCATCAGCCTGAACATCAGTTGCAAGGATTGCTTTCAATTTACTATGAAATGCAAGATATGCTCGCAATCTGTGCTGGAATGGATGCAGTGACGTTGCAACCCGTTGCTGGTGCCCAAGGTGAATTCACGGCGGTTCGCTGCTTCCAAGAATACTTCCGACATCGAGGTGAACACCACCGAACCAAGGTCATTGTACCTGACTCAGCCCACGGTACAAACCCTGCAAGTGCCGCCATGGCTGGATTTGAAATCATTGAAATCCCGAGTCAAGAAGATGGACGGATCGACCTGTCTGCTCTACGTGCTGTCGTTGGTGATGACACGGCTGCGATGATGATTACCAATCCGAACACACTTGGGCTGTTTGAACAGGATATCGCAGAAGCTTCATCGATTGTTCACGAAGTTGGCGGATTGATGTATTATGATGGTGCGAATTTCAACGCCATTCTTGGGCGTACAAGCCCAGGTTTGATGGGCTTTGATGCCGTTCACTACAATCTTCACAAGACCTTCAGTCAGCCACACGGAGGAGGCGGTCCAGGGTCTGGACCGATTGGAGTCAAGGAGCACCTTGCCCCGTTCCTGCCGTCTCCAATCGTCGCTCGCCGTGCTCCTACGGACGAGGAGAAGAAGCAGTGTGTTGACGATTATTGGTACACATGGCACACTCCAGAACATACCATCGGTAAGGTGCAACAATGGCATGGTAATGCAGGAGCAGTCCTTCGATGCTGGGCTTATTATCGACGTTACGGTAAGGAACTACGCACCATGTCGGAACACGCTGTTTTGAACGCCAACTACCTCCGTCACGCTATTCATCGTGAGGCCAAAGCTGCAGGTGTCGATCACCTCTTCGTGGATGGGGCAGACACCATTGTTGCGAAGCACGAGTTCACACTTTCACTCGGCCCTGCAAAAGATGCCTTGGGTATCTCTGCAATGGATGTCGCCAAGGGATTGCTGGATATGGGCTACATGGCACCAACGGTGTACTTCCCACTCGTCGTCCCTGAATGTATGATGATTGAACCAACGGAGACGGAGTCAAAAGAAACACTCGATACGTTTGCGAGAGACTTCTGTAAAGTCCTCCAACTCGATGCAGAAACGTTGCACAACGCCCCAACGACTACGCCAGTCCGTCGTGTCGATGAGGTCTATGCTGCCCGTAACCTTTGCTTGCGTCATCCATTCGATGATGAGTGAGTTCGAAGCGTAATGGGTTCCTGCGTGAACTGCAGCAATTCCCATGTCAATTGAGACGAATTGATGATCAACGCCATCGAAAGGAGAACGATTTCGATGAGTAGCCACCACCATGGGGCAACAAAGGCTGTGGCAACCAATACTGATGAGAGCATCATTAATCCGATGAGTGTAATGCTTGGACGAAAACGAACTAGGAGTTCATCACCGATTTCATGGTAGCTGAGGCGAACAAACTGAAGCAATCCACGATAGACTTGGGCTTCTTGACCGCGATGAACCACCTGTAAATCCCTGTGCTCATCCAATCGAGCAAAAAAAGAATCCGAGTCGCAACGATAGACTTGCTCCATTATGGTAGGAAATTTTTCCGAGAATATAACAACATCGCCGATATCCAACAGACAAAAGAACTCGATTGAACTGGAAGGGTTATGGTTGGACTGTTCGTTGGCGGATGGTATCCTTCCGAAGAGAAGGCCATCATGATTACGCCACTCTTTACAATGGCAGGATCTCTGTTAACGATGGCATTTCCGATTCTTATGCTCCTCTCGGGTAAGTACACTTCATTCGTACCTTGGTTGATTCTCGTCTCAAATCTTCTTCTTGGATTGGCGTTGTTCTCAACATTCACTCAACGCAGAGTCCTTGTTTTACATCGTGGTGTTCATCTCAGCGTAGTCCTCTTCGTTGCATCTGTTGTTTGCGTATTTGTTGATCAGATTCCACATTGGATTGCGCTCGGTTTTTGTTTTGGCCTCTTTTTCACGACGTATCGAGTGGCCGAGAAAACCTCCGCAGGTTTCGGTGTTCAATTTCGCAGAGAATGGAATGCGAAAAGCTACCTTCAACTCAATCCTTCTCGTTTGAACCATTGGAAGATTATGAATGCAAAACCGAGCAATGGTCTTATGGCAATTTCTCGTACAAAGCAGCAACTAGCGGTCATGTACTGTGAATTTCAAGACGATGGTTGTTGGCTGCATCTTGATGTGTTTTCAGAGCAGATTTTTGACCTTGAGCAGTTTTTGGTCGAAGAAGAGTGAGGGGTCATCTAAAAGAACTACCCGCGCTGCGAATTGGACATGGATGTATCTATCTTACTTGGCTCGAAGTCTGACATGCCGATTGCTGAAAAGTGCACAAAGGTGCTTGACAAATTTGGCGTAAACTACCAACTGCGCGTGGCATCTGCGCACCGCTCACCAAAATTCGTTGAAGACATCATTCACAAAGCTGAAGAAGATGGATGCAAGGTTTTCATTGCAATGGCTGGTCTGGCAGCTGCACTCCCTGGTGCGGTTGCAGCATTGACAACAAAACCAGTCATCGGTGTGCCGTGCGGTGGTCGTGTCCCATACGATTCTCTTCTTTCCATCGTTCAATTGCCACCGGGTGTTCCAGCTGCAACCGTGGGTGTTGATCGTGGTGACAATGCTGGCCATCTTGCAGTGCAAATGCTCGCACTTGTCAACGATGACATGGCACAACGCCTCGTTCAAGATAAACTCGACCAAGTAGAGCGCGTACTCCAGATGGACCGAGAAGTGAACGGCGGGGCTTGAGATGTTCGATGCGCCTGAATTCATCGAAGAATCGATTCAGCAATTGAAAGCGAGCATCGACGATGTTGCTATCATTGCGTGTTCAGGCGGAGTTGATTCAACTGTTGCAGCCGTGATTGCCAACAAGGCTGTTGGAAACCTCCTTCATTGCGTCTACGTTGATACAGGCTTCATGCGCAAGAACGAGACTGAAGAGATTGAGGCCATGCTTGCAGAGCAAGGGATCAACCTCATCACTGTCAAAGCGGCAGATCGTTACTTTGAGGCATTGAAGGGCGTCACCGAACCCGAGCAGAAGCGCAAGGTGATCGGTGAATTGTTCATCCGAATCTTTGAGGATGAGCAAAAGAAGTGTGGTGCAAAATACCTCGTCCAAGGAACGATTGCACCAGACTGGATTGAGTCAGGTGGTGGCGTTCGTGATACCATCAAATCGCATCACAATGTGGGTGGGTTGCCAGAAGACATGACGCTCGAAGTTGTCGAACCACTCCGTGAATTGTACAAAGACGAAGTTCGAGAACTTGCTCGAGAACTTGATATTATTGTCGCAGAGCGACAACCATTCCCTGGACCTGGCTTAGCCGTTCGAACACTCGGTGAATTGACTCCAGAACGTGTTGAGGTCGTTCGCGAAGCTTGTGCAATTGTTGAGGAAGAGTTTGAGGCTGGTGCAGAAGCTGGAGAAATGGAATTGCCATGGCAATACTTTGCAGCACTTCTCCCAGTTCGTTCGGTAGGTGTCCATGGAGATGTGCGTGCTTATGGAGAAACAATTGTTGTTCGAGCAGTACGAAGCATGGATGGTATGTCTGCAAGATACTCGGAGATACCACATCACATCTTGCAAAAGATCAGCACTCGAATCACCAACACGGTCAAGGGTGCAGTCAACCGAGTTGTCTACGACATTACCCACAAACCACCAGGTACGATTGAGTGGGAGTAAGGCGTTAGTCATCGTTTTGCATTTCTTGAATCATTTTGATTTTTTCACTGCGTTTGAAAAACGTATACCAATGCCAAAAGCGGGCTGCAACAGCAAGCGGAAGGAAGAAGCAGAACAGAACGCCGAGAACTGTTTCAGAAACCATGGTTTCACCTTGCATTGGTAGGGTGTTGATTTACGCCGATTGTGGGGCTCGAACCCACGACCTTGGGATTAACAGTCCCACGCTCCACCAGCTAAGCTAAATCGGCGAGTTTGGCCACTAACATCTCCTTTATGATGGCTTCCATCAATTCAAGTCGTCGAACAATCAGAGATTGTCACTGTTTCAAGGATTCGAGAGCTAACTGCGACTTGATAGTCAGAGATGGTGATGGAATTCTTCAATCGTTGGATGAGTTGCATGTCAATGCCAAACGGACCATCCAAGGTCATGATGACATCATCCACTTCGACAGGCGAACCGATGTGCTTGTGAATCTGAATACCTACGCCATGGTCGATGTCTTCACCTTGCTTCGAACGACCAGCCCCTGCTTCACAGAGAACTTGGCCTATGATGAGTGCATCAAGATCGGCAACATATCCTGATTGTTCAGCGAGAAGCGTGTATTGTTGAGGCGCACGTGGTAAAACACTCCATGGGTCGTTAAGGAGTTGCTGAGCAAGATCAGGTTCAACCCCCTGACGTTCAAGCATTGACTTGAACTCTTGAAGGGCTGAACCGTTCGCAATCGACTCAGAAATGTCGAAACCTAATGCATCTGCTTGAGCGTGAACCAACTCCATCGTATCTTGTGGACCCATTCCTTTGAGACAGGCAATGGATTCAGCGATCTCGTGACTGTTTCCAAGCCATTCCCCAATGGGATGATCCATTTGTGTAAGTTGTGCTTTGACTTCGATTCCAAGTTCAGTTCCTACACGTACCATGGATTGAGCGAGTTTTCGTGCATCTTCCGAGTGTTGCATAAATGCTGCTCGACCAAACTTCACATCAAGGACCAGTGACTGGATGCCTTCGGCAGCTTTCTTCGATAGGATGGATGCCGTAATCAATCCAATACAAGGAACAGTTGCCGTTACATCACGGATTGCGTATAGGATGGAATCTGTCGGAGCGATTTCAGCTGTTTGACGAGATATGAAGCAAGGATTTGTTGTCATCTCATCGATGGATAGACCCGTGTTGAACCCGGGGATGGATTCCAACTTGTCAATGGTCCCACCAGTATGCGCTAGACCTCTACCTGCAAGCATGGGAACAACTGCTCCACATGCACGCAATGCTGGTGCGAGAACCAAACTCATTTTGTCACCCACACCTCCAGTAGAATGTTTGTCGACTGCAGAATCACGTGGTGGTAAGCGATCTCCTTGCTCGAGCATGGCTTTGGTGAGATGGGTCGTTTCTTGAGCATCCAAGCCATTGATTTGGCATGCCATCAGAAATGCGCCGATTTGTTCGTTTGGAATTTCATGAAGATGCTGAATAAACCATTCAATCTCATCTTGAGCAAGTGCCAAGCCATCTCGCTTTTTGGCAAGCAGATTTGGGATATGCATGGAAATCAACTCTCATCAGTTGAGGCCAAGCCAATCTCTGCTAGGCGCTGATGCAGATAGTCACCTGCTGAAATCGATGGATAGTCCGCAGAACCACTGGTCTGTTCAATAAATTCAGGTAGTGGTGTCAAATCGATTTCGTTTCGAGGATGCACGAACATCGGCATCGAGAATCGACGCTGAGTAGGGTCTCCTGGATTGACAACACGATGGGTCGTCGATTTGAACAATCCATTCGTGAGATTCTGAATCATATCCCCTGAATCAACGATGATTTGTTCGTGATTCCCTTCAACATCAATCCACGTTCCATCATGATCCATGACTTGAAGACCAGCTGCAGTTGCGGTCATCAGGAGTGTGATGAAATTGATGTCTTCATGCGCAGCAGAACGAACAGCACCATCAGGTGTTGAGGAATCGAGTGGTGGATAGTGAATGATGCGCATGATTGTGTTTCCTTTTTCAGCCATTGAAGGTAACCACTCGGATTGTTTGCCGAGATACAAACTGCATGCTGCAAGAAGTTGATTAGAGATGGCCTCCATCTGGTTGTAGAGGTCATCGACTTTCTCCTCAAACTTCGGAATATGCTCATTCGGCCATATGTTCATCGGATATTTGTTGTCCGTTTTACTCCCTTGTTGGCCACGACCAGTTTGCCAAAATTCCTTCAAGTCCGGTGCTGGGTTGTCTTTGGCATGTTCAACACCAAACGCCGTGTAACCCCTCTGGTGAGAAATCTCTGGTTTTGCATACAATCGCTTAACAGATTCATCGAGCATGAAGAAGGATTCAGCTTCCTCGTATGTGTCTTCAATCAGTGAGAGATCAATGCCGTGGTTGGTCAAAGCAAAGAAGCCAATATCTGCTAATGAATCCCCGACGGTTTGAATGAATGCGTTGACCCGTTGCTCATCACCTGATGTGAAATCACTGAGGTCAGCGATTGGCAATGGACGTGTCAACAAATCACCTGTTGTCTCGTAGTTTAGCAATCAGGCGGAGCATCTCGATGTAGAGCCAAATAACAGTGACCATGATGCCAAAAGCACCCCACCACTCTTGCTTCTTTGGAGCGCCCATTCGAACACCTGCATCGATCATACCGAAATTTGAAATCAGCATCAGTGAGGCTACGATGATGATAAACACGCTAATTCCGATTCCAATAGGTCCCGAGGAGTGTAGGAATGGGATGGTCCATGGGGTGAGGAAGAACAAGAAGATGTTAATCATGTACATCAGCATAATCGATCCGACAAGTGTGAAAACGATTTTGTTGAATGTTGGTGTTGGACGTAGTATACCAAGCGAGTAAATGGTAAGCATGCATGCGACAACACCGAATGTGGCAAGTCCCGCTTGTATGGCAATCCCTGGATAAAAAATCTCGAACACAAGCGTCAGGGGCCCGATGAATAATCCCTCAAGTGTTGCATAAACAAAAACGAACGCAGTAGGTTCTGCTGGTCGAGAAAACCAAAGGAACATACCCATGCCCATTGTACCAAACATCCCTAGCAACATCATGGGGTAGAGAAGTGCAGGCATGATGAACCCAAGTGCAACGGAGCCCACAGCGCTGACGGTTGCTAAACCAAACAAAATTCCAGTTTTTTGCAGTGTACCTTCAAGAGTCATTCTGTCATTGCCTTGAATCGAATTCCAAAAGGCTGGTTTGAAGATAGGGTTGGTCGAATTGTATGCCATGGCCTTCCTTGGAATCGGTCCTTTGTCAAGGTTACGCGACTCAGCCCTGTTCTGCAACCTGTTGTTGGTAGTATTCTTCCAACTGGTCAAGGGTCCATCCAAGGTCAAGGTATTGTTGCAACATGGCTTCATCCCAGCCAGGGAATCGCTCCAATTCGCTCGCGAGTGGAGAACTGTTCTCATCACCACGTCCATCCAAAACGGGTTGTTCCCATTGCGCTTCTGTTCCAATGACATCATCGATGTGCTGATCGGTTACCCAATCCTTCCGAGCCTCGTTTTCTTTTCGTGACTGTAGTATGCCGTAAACCGCCCCGATGAGGAGCAAGAGGCCACCAATCATCAACAAGAGCATGAACGTTTCACCGAACCCTTCCTCGGCTTCACCGCTTGCATCACCTGCTTTTTCATTACGTTGAGCCAATGAACAACCGGAAACATCGGTTGGTGTATTTTCAGGTGTATCTGGACACTCGTCAGCGGCATTGAGGACACCATCTTGATCGTCGTCCGTGCTTGGTTCGTTCGTTTCGTTGGTAGCCGGATCGACCGGCTCAATTCCGCCAAGATCGCAGCCAAGCGCGTCTGCTTCATTGATGCCATCGCCATCAGCATCTGCCATATTGATCGCATCCTCAGGTGAAACTGCTTCCACGGATGGATCGAGCGCTGTAGCTTGGGCCCAACTCACTTCAACAGCATCGAATATGCAATCCCCATCCGTATCTGGATTAAGCGGATCGCCGCCAAGTGTGTATTCATCAAGGTTGGAAAGGCCATCATTGTCATTGTCTGCATCGGACTCCAAGACACCGTCGATGGTGCTTACAGTTCGATTCAAGCCGTAGTTCACCTCGTAGATGTCTGGCATTCCGTCGTTGTCAGTATCCGTGACATTGTCAAGACGGTTCCAATCAGCATACCACGATTGTATGTAAGGTTCAGCAACCTCGGAGGAGGTGATGATGAGACCCATCTCACGATTACGAACCATCGCTGAGTCGCCCCAATTGATGCTTGAAATAAGGACCGATTCGCCATCAACGATGGCTCCTTTGTTGTGAAGTTTCATGACATCATCGTCCTCGCTCATAATGACTGCAGATGCATCCCAGCCATTTGTGATGTTCCAATCGTTGTTGATTCGGTCTACAACATCCTGAATGTCTTCGTCAAGGTAGGCGCCGTTGATGATCAAGCGAATGGACACGCCATCCATCGCAGCCTGTTCCAATGCCGAAACAACTGGATTCTCTCCCCAACCCCATTTCCAATCGAGATCGAGGTATTGCAAGGAAAGCAGAATTTCGTCCTCAGCAGACTGAATCATCTCGGTTAATCCATCAACACAATCGTCAGGGCAAGTCAGCAGTTGGCCACTGTAGGTTCCTGTGAAACTCGTTGCAGTTGCTTGGTCGATGCTTTGTGCCTCTGGAATGGAATAGGAATTTGTTGGTGCAATCGGCGAGACGGCTTGGACGTACATTGACTCTTCATCGAACGTCATCTTTGCTCGAACGTTGTTGGCAAGTTGGACACTGTCAACAATGATTCCCCAATCGCGGTTTCCACGATCACCTTCGTATGGCAGGGAGGAGGGTTTCCAATTGCCAGAGCCAATCCATACTGAAGCATCATCACGTACAGCAACCTTGGCGTGAAGATAGAGATACGGATCGTCTCCTGAGCCACCGAACCAGTGGACACTAAGGCCTGCATTTTTCAGTGCATAGGCATAGGCTTCTTGCCCTTGTTTGTCGTTTGAATTCCACCAGTCTTCTGGCTCATTCAGGACGACGACAACGTTCACACCACGGTCGTGTGCATCGATGAGCGCCTGCATTAACTCGCTCGACTGGAGGATGTAGAGGTGGACGTGGAGTGATGTCTGTGCACCATCGATCCAGTTCAACAAATCCATCAAACCATGTTCAGGTGCGATAAGTGGAGTGATTGATGTTGCATCATTGAATTGTACGTCCCCACAAAAATCGCTCGCACCGAGGCGCCCCCAGCGCTGATGCCAATCAGCCGATTGATTCGTATCGGTCATGACACCACAACCATCCCCACGATAGAGGATGAGGTTGTCGATGCCACTTACGGGTTCTGAGAGAGAAACACCGTTCCAACCTTCAGTATCGACTGGGCCGTTCTTGTAGACGATGGTGTCTGCTACCAAGCCAGTAGGATGGATGAGTTGTAAGGCCATTCCACTGTCGAGCAAATAGATTGGGTTCTCCATGGCAACGCTCATGTCAAGGATGTTGCCGTCCTCAAACAATTCCAATGCTGCAACATCGTTTGAGAGTTTAACAGACGATGAGGCATCGATTTGAAGGTTGGTGATGGTGGATTCAAACGATGTTCCATCCGATGCTATGCGTTTGACAGTCCATCCGTTGAGCATGGCAGCTTCTGAACCGACGTTTGTGAGTTCGAAGAATTCCATTTCTGTTGAGATGGATGATACACCATCCCACATGATGGAACTGAATTTGATGTCGTCGATGGAGGCCATCATGCTTGCATCTGGTT
>JBMYNT010000025.1:0-26395 GCA_049598575.1 Candidatus Poseidoniaceae archaeon
GTCAAGTCCTATATCTAACCATGTTGTTGTTCTGGACATTTTTCCACAAATTCGAACATGAACTATTCGAACGAAACCTCGGATGAAACATCCCCCACGACCTTTGCAGATTCGAGATGGTTGCCTATATCTTCAACCGATGCATGCTCGACCGTATTCTTCTCACTGAAACTTTCCATCTCAGATTCGACGAGGACATCATCCACTGTCACGTCTGGTTCATCGTAGTCGGGGGCAGGGAGAACGACCGGGTCCTCTGGCTGATCTTCATTGTCATCGAGAATGGATTCCAGAGAGGATACGTCTTCATCGATGTCTCGATGATATTGGGCTTTCAACTGAGATTGTATGTTCTGTTCTGCAGCGTTGATCGCTTCATCGGATGATTCATCCCTTTGCTTTCCAAAAAAGCGCTTGAAGAAACCCATGCTTCCGTGCAGCGGCGGCTGCCCTTTAATCCCGAGGTTGCTTCCATTCGGGACAGCATGGTTCAAGCGATAGTTCTTGAATTGCAGGTGACTCCATTCGAATATGGAACTCCTCGAAGGCGAACGTGTCCTCGCTTTCGATTTGGAAACGACGGGTGTAAGCACATCCAGAGATCGAATTGTCCAGTTAGCATTGATTGGTTCAAACAGCGATGGTACGGAGATTTCGTATGACCAATTGGTCAATCCAAGACGGTCGATTCCCTACGAATCTCAACGCATCCACGGTATTTCGGATGCTGACGTACGAGGCCAACCTGATTTTGCAGAAATTGCGGACCGCGTATCGGAGTTGATTGATGGGTGCGTCCTTATCGGCCACAACGTGCGCCAATTCGACCTTCCAATGCTACGAAACGAGTATCTTCGAATCGGTGCGTTGCCTCCGGAACCGAAAGCTGTGCTCGATACGCTCGAAATGGTTCGTCGACTGAAATTACCACGTCCTCATCGGCTTGGTGCACAATGCAATCGACACGGAATCTCGCTTGAGAACGCGCACACCGCTTCTGCCGATGCCGCAGCCTCGCTGTTGTTGCTTTGGAAACTCGGCCTCGATCACCCGAGCTACTTTCGAAAGTCCTTGGAAGAAGTTGAGCAATGGTGTGCAACCGGTTCGACTGCAAAAGTTCAGTCAGACTTGGGGCCCCAACTCGATGATTTGGAACTGGTTGATCCGAACGGGATGGTTCGACGAGATGGTGCACACATGGTCCTCGCTGTTGGGAGACATCGCGGTCGCCATCTTAAGGAATTGAATGCGCTGGATCCACGCTATCTGCACTGGTTGTTATCACCCAATGGAATCGAAGATGCAGATGCTGTCAATGAAATCAAGGCTTACCTGAATCAGGAATAGGGTCCCACGGTAAAACGTCGCACCACGGTCCAACTCGCCAAACATCTCGATTCATCATTGCACTTCCTAGGAACAGAGGGCCTTGATGGCCCGCATCGAGAAGTGCTTCAAGGGATTCTTTACCTCGACCATCAAACCGAACCGTTCGCATCTCTCCTGTCGGCTCAATATCACCCGATTCATTTCTCGGCACACATTCCTCAACAGTTGCTGTAGAACGGCCCTCGTCGTACTGATGAATGAGAACAACACCATCAGCGAAGTCACCTTTGTGCAAGGACTTGTTTTCATGCCGCCATGTCCACCAATGAGGGCACCATGCTTTCCAATCGCAAAAACCTCCACAGGAGGATTGGCCTGGTGTTGGGTCAAGAGGTGTGTCGGAAGGTTGTGTCGCACTCCATGCCTCGTAGGCAGCCTCCAGAACATTCTCTCCGACAGCATCCCATTTTGATGATGTATCCGTATACCAACCTTGAGCTTGAACCGGCGGTGCCTTTTCGTTGTTTGAAAGCAAAATATCTCGATACATACGGAGTTGACGATTCACCTCTGGTTTGAGTTTCCCTTGCGGTGGCTTTCCAGTCTTCAAATCAGCAACCAGCCAACCAGTGAGATTGCCTGCATCGTCAACGTTTGCCAGCAAGAGGTCGAGCCGTCCCATCAACTGGCCATCCTTTGTGACCAATTCTCCTTCAACTGCAATGACCAGGGATTGAATTTTCTTCCAAAGTGCAACAGTTACTCGCTCATGTGCTAGCCCTTGTATCCCAACGTGATCAAGAAGCATATTGATGGCGCCTTTCTGCTGTTTTTGCGCCTCAGAATACTTCTCTTCTTTCCAGTTTGGGTGCCTGGGCGTCTCATGAAAGAGTTGCTTTTCCTCTTCCCACCGTTTTCGCAGAAGTGTGTCTCCTTCTTGCAGAAGCCAATTGGATTCTGCAGGTTCTCGCCCAGAGAGGTCGATTTGCAGCAAATCTTCGATGGAAGCATGAACGGCGGTTCCTAGAGATGCTGCCATTCCCGTCTTCTTCGGCAGTCCTTGGCGACTGAGCCAATACATTCGTGGACAGGTTTCGTATCGATTCCACGCCGAAGGCGAGAGGCTGTGCTTTCGTTCTTCGACCATGTACAATCCCTCTCTTCGAAGGACATGAAACCTACGCTTGAAGGCGAAAGTGTTGAATGCCTCCTCGGTAAGTTCGGATTATGGAAGGAACTCTGGTTAAGATTCGAGCAGACGTTGTCACTGAAGGAGCACTCGTCATCACGTGTTTCCCAAGTGTGGGCATGGTCTCAAGTGTGGTTGGACATTATTTGATCGACAATTTGGAACTCGAGTTTGTGGGTGGCGTGGTCGATCCGCGATTGCCTCCGTTGACGCTCGTAACCGACGGGAAGCCCATGCCCATTATCCGAGCGTATGCTGGAAAACCTGAGTGTAGCATCGATGGATGTGACAAAATCATACTTCTGATGAGCGAGCTTGTGATTCCAAGCCCACTTGTTCACGACATTGTCTGGGCCCTCTATGATTGGTCCAAGGGTTCGAAGATTCGCATGGGCATTTTGGTTGATGCCTTTTCGAAAGAAGGACTAGGGGGTAATTCAGGAATTGAAGAGCCGACCGTTGATTATGAAGACACGGAAGGAATCGATTTGCTCGGCATCGGTGCAACTGACACCGTCTGTGAATTGCTCAAAGACATGGACGTACCACTGTTGTCAGGCGGCGTGATTCGAGGCATGAATGGTGTCTTGCTAAGTGAGGCTCGAAGGAGAGCGATTGATGTCATGAGCGTCATGGTTGAAGCTGATCCACGATTCCCTGATGCAAGAGCTGCTGCTGCTTTGGTCAAGAAACTCAACGCCATCTTGCCGACAACGCATCTTGACGATCAGCCATTGCTTGAAGAGGCGCAATTGCTCGAAGAGCAACTAAAATCGCTGCTTAGCCAAGCAGCTCCGTCAGAAGCGCCTTCACCATCATCCATGCTTTATGGTTGAAGTCTGGCGTACAATGAGTGCTGCAAGAACGATGAGTATTACGAAGACGCTCATCCATGCTGGAAGCAAAAGGGTCGTTTCCTTGACAAAAGGCAGGAATTCTGTGAGTGAATCTGCCCTAGTGTAGGTTCCTCCAAGTGACGCAGTAAGGAGCATGCAGCCGGTAGAGATGGAACCAAATGCGTTATGAAGATGTCGAGAAGCGTCATCACTTCCCATTCGCCATCGCGTGAACAAAACGCCAATCGCAAGCCCGCCCCCAGCAGTTGAGAGGAGCATTTTGTTGGCAAGAAGGGGCGATGTATGGGCTCCGCTTGGCGAGGAACCAAGACCCGAGGCGATGGCAAATGGTAGAGCAAGAAGGCCAAACAGTAAGGCGATATGTGCTGTTGAATCCATCATGGTCACGAATTGGTTCTCTTTGTTTTGGATGGATATGAGGGAATGAAGGACAAAACAAACACCTGCAAGGGCGAACGATCCAACAACCAATTCTGTTGTTATGACGTGAAACGTAGCAGATTCAATCATAGGGACTCCTCCATGAAATCCTTGAATTCATCATCGCTTCGTTTCGGTTTTCGTAGCAAAAGCACCAACCCAAAGAAGAGGATGAGATGGGCAATCGATTGTAGCAACAAAGCAGTTTCATCTGCTTCCCATGTGGGTTCTGCACTCGTCAACGAGAACCATGGTGTCGTCTGCTGTGGCCCCTCACCGTCGAGGATAGCACGCCATTCAAGAGTGGATGGCGACAGGGCGGACGGCAATACTGCATTCCAGCATCCGTTGTTTTGGATGGTCTCAACTTGATACGATTCTCCGGAAGGCTCCCTCCATTCGATGACAACGTCGCTTGCTGCTATTGTCTCAAGACACAGCGTTGTCGATTCACCAACCTCTCTTGAAGCTGGAGGCTGGTATTCTGGATCAATTCTCTGCAAGTTTTCAGGGATGGCTTCAACGGTTATTTCGAACGCCTGAGAAACACCAAAGAATGGACTTCCAGCATCAGTACCTGAATTATCGCCATGATGTACCGAGACATAGAGGACTTTCTCGCCGACTTCGTCTGCTCGGAGAATCCAAGAATGCGTCAGAACATTGGAATCAACGGATGTATACTCGATGTAATTGTTCGTGCCACCCATTCCATCTGAAAGTATACTCCACCCACCTGTGGTTGGAATGTCGTTGTTGGCATTGGTCGAGGAGAGGAGGAAAATTCCAATCTGGTCGATATCATGAGAGGTATCGAAGCCAGAAATCTGGACTGTAATTTCAGTTGGTTGACCTGCCCAAACTGTTCCAAATGGCTGCAGACTGAGTTGCAAATTGGAGGTAGCATTCTGATTGGCATCGCCATGGCAAGCGCCTCCACATTGCATATTTTCGAGGCTGTTTCCAACCCCACCTGGATTACCACTTACGTGAAGTGGAACAAGCAGGGATAACGCAAGAAGAAGAACCAATTTCTGCCTCATTGTTCCTCACCTCTGTGCAAAAGACTCGCAACGAACAGCAGTATTCCAACGATGACATAGATTGAACCCAAACCTAACCCCGCAATGGCAGATGGGCCCTCTTCAAACTCAATCGTCGCTGCATCGATTTCGACACTGACTGAGGGTGATTGACAGGCCGATTCGAGAATACGATCGCCAAGTAATGTTTGGATCTTGTAATTTGAGACTCCCAAAACATTCGGTGAATCGGTGAAGGTTGTCTCATTGGTCATACCAACGACGACACCATTTCTCGAGATTTCAAAGGATGCTGGAACGGAGGATGCCCACGTCCAATCGAGTTGAACGTTAGCATCAGATACTGTTTGAGTGAGGTTTGGACATGCCAACGCCGAAATCGGTTCAATGATTATCGAGGTCGAATTTGTTGCTCCCGATTCATCGATGACCGTGAGCGATACCTCAACAATACCACTCACTGGCATGAGGAATGAGGCTTCAACTCCTGAGGATGCTCCGTTCATCCAAATCCATTGATATCGGACGATGGAATTGTCGGGATCCGTGGAGTCCAATCCAGATAGTGTGACTCGTTCACCTGCATAGAGGTCATCCGTGAGCAGGGAAATCCTTGCACTAGGGGGCGTGTTCTCCACAATGATGGAAGCTGTTGAAAGGACGTATGATGCACCGTCTGTAACATTCACTTCAACACTCCACTCTTGCCCTGGGCCAAGATATGAAGATGGGACAATTGTTGCACCATCCAGTGAACCTTCTCTAAACCCATTTCTAAACCAGGTAATGGTTGAAACTTCAGTGACGTCATCATCGATATCAGAGATGAATGTTTGTAGGGCAAGATCTTCTTGAGAAGTTGCATTTTCTAGAGCAATGGAAAGAAGTGGATCTGAGTTAATGATTAACACTGAGAGTGTTTCGCTCTGGGAACTTGTTGTTTCGCCATCATTCGCTTGTACGACAGCAGTCCATGATTCGCCTTTGTTCGTAGCGGTAGAAGGAAGCGTTGCCTGATTGATATAATCTAATTGTATCGCTCCATCAAGGTACCAAGTGATGCTCATGGTTGTTTGATCACCATCGACATCGTTCATCGATGCCATCACGGTCACATTTTCATCAGTAGCGGCTTCATTCGTGCTGATTGTTGCAGAATCCAATGATGGCGCAGTGTTCAGTATCTCTAGGTTCGAAGATGCTGTCCACAACGACCACTCTGTACCGTCGTTTACCCGAACTTCAACAGCCCATACATCGCCTTTTGTCGTCATTGCTGAATCGAGTGTTGGTGTCGAAATTGTGGTCAGGATACCGTTTTTCGACCAACGATATTGCGTATCAACAATTGAATCCATATCTGCATCGGAAGAAATTGAGGAAGCCACGAGAGTGTCAAGTGTTCTCGGATTTGGGGGTGAAATGGTGATGGAATCCACAGTCGGTGCGTTGTTCGAAGTATCTCCTGTTACGGAAATCGCATTGGAACGAACCCAAGGAGAGTATCCTTCACCATCATGAGCACGAACTTCAACTTCCCAGACATCATCAGCCCGTGTTGCGAGCGACGGTACGATTGTGAGATTATCAAGTCCATCTTGCAAAGCACCGTTGAGATACCAGCGATACTCAAAGGCGAGTGAATCACCATCGTTGTCTGCTTCACCTGAGATTGATGCAGTGAGATCATCATCAACAGTCGGGTTTGGTGGCGAAATTGTAGCAGAAGAAATCGAAGGAAGAGAATTCAACACTGTAACCGTGTTCGAATTCACGGGTGCTCCGACATCCTCTCCATCACTGGGTGTCACTGAAACTTGCCAACTGTCTCCTTTCAGGAGGGATGTGCTTGAAATCATCAACAAACCGTCAAATTGTGATTGATGCGCCCCGTTCAGTGACCATTGAATGGTTGTCCCTGACTCGGTATCGCCACTGTCTTGGTCGGAAAATGTGTAGGTCAATGTGATGTCGTCGCTTGATGTTGGGCTCGATGGAGAAATTTGGACATTGGTAGCGATTGGTGGATTATTCGACACAACAACAGTTTCCGTAATGGTCGCTGATGTTGTAGACCAACTATCTCCTCCGTTTCCACTTGCACCATTGGCTGTCATTCCGGCGATTCCAGCCGTGACTGTACCGCTTCCTGAAGCAGGAGCAGTCCAATCAAAACTCCATGCACGATTTGCTTTGTTCGTGTGCGTGACGGACTTACCACTGACTTTGACACCAGAATTTCCTCCAGTTGATACCGATCCTTTGTCAACTTCAACATTGAAACCGCCGTGTGTACCTGTTACACCGCCAGATACTGAAATCTGAATCGAATAGGTTTGACCAGGTGTGTAGCTCGATGGGAAATTCTCAGAAATAGAGACCGATGAAGAGCTTCCTCCATGACAACCACATCCTCCTGAGGAGTTGTGTTTACCGCCTGAATTCGCTTCGATGACAGGCGTGAGTACGACCATTGCAACAACAGCAGAAAGGAGAATGGCTTTCAGTTGCATGAGCGAAATTTATGCTATGCTCGTTAAGAATGTTCGTTCCTGACGACAGAAAATTTCTCAATAATCAAACAGTGTTGGCTGCGTCGCAGGAGGTTTGTTTTCAGGAGGCGTGGTTGTTCCAGACAATCGTTGCAACAAGGTTTTCTCATCCCAAACTTGGACATCCAATTTTTCTGCCTTAGCGAGTTTCGAACCAGCATTTTTGCCTGCAACAAGCACAGATAGATTTCCTGAAACACTGCTAACAACCTTTCCGCCACCGGCCTTGATTCGTGCTTGAATGCTCTTTCTCGATTCAGAAAGTGTACCAGTCACGCAGAACGTCATACCCTCCAGTGGGCCACCAGTTTCGACCAGTTCCTCTTGCTGAATCGTTAAGAACACAAGAAGGTCACTGACGGATGCTTTTCGAAGATGTATTCCATCTCGTAGTTGGAGTGCAACAATTTCGCCAACCCCCTCGATGGATGTTAATTCCAACATTCGAGAGTTGTCTGCGATACTGTCATCAACCCATGCAAGAAGTTGTTCTGGATCTTTGAAGTGATTCGAAATCGCTGCCGCAAGTTCCGGACCAATACCCGGCAAACCAAGAGCACTAAGGAATTTGGAGAAGGTCATCGAGCGAGCCTTGTTAATTTCGTTGAGAACCTTGTCTGCTGACTTTTGGCCCATCCTCTCCAGTGAGAGCAGCATACGCTCGTCAAGTCGGTACAAATCGGCGATGCTTGAGATGAGATTCTCATCGATGAGTTGTTCAACGAGTTTTTCTCCAATTCCATCCATTTCAAGTGCTCGGCAATAGTAGAGTATGCTTCGGCCCAATCGTGCGGTGCATTGAACATCTGTGCAGCGAAGGAATGCTCCCTCAACCTCGACTGGCCCATTGCAAGCAGGACAATCTTTAGGCGGCGAAATCCTCTGACGTTGTGGCAACTCGCCTTGGAATGGTTCTCCATCAGCATGCACTCGACCATTGATGTCGTGTTGTGTTGCAGGGCCAAGGCTCGCTTCGATCTTGGGAATCACATCGCCGCGACGAACAATTCGAACCTTATCTCCGATTTGGATACCTAATCGTTCAACTTCGCCAAGATTGTGCAAGGTGGTATTCTCTACCGTCACGCCACCAACGCGTTGGGGCGCAATGCGTGCAACGGGAGTGATATTGCCCGTTCTACCGGTCTGCCAGTCAACATCGAGGAGAACTGAAGTTGCTTCTTCTGGAGGGAACTTCCATGCAAGCGCCCAGCGGGGATGATGTGCCGTCATACCGAGCAAATCTCGCTTTTCGAGGTCATCAACTTTGAAGACGAGTCCGTCGATTTCAAAGCCATAGGCCTCTCGTTCTTTACTCCAGGTTTCAGTCTCTTTGCAGAGCGATTCAATCGAAGCACCTTCTGTAACCGAATCATGGACAACCCAAGGTGCTGGTTTGACACCTGCCACGTTGTTCAGCCACTCGAGAAGGAGACTGTCAAATGGATCGCTTGGCGGTGCTTTCGAATCAGGGTGGCGAGATGCTTCATTCGGAAACTTCGCATCGTATGCCAGAAAGACCAAGTCGCTTGCATCGGCCTTTCCATCCGCCTTTTTCTGGCGAAGTGCCCCTGCTGCAAGGTTTCTTGGATTTGGAGAAATGTTGCGATACTTTTCCTCAAAAACGGACTTTCGCATCACGACTTCACCTCGGATGTGAACATCAACCTCCGTACCGAGCGTATGCGGTACATTCTCGACCTTGCGCGCATTCTTGGTGACGTCTTCGCCTCGGTCGCCGCTTCCTCTTGTTGCAGCTCGAACCAATCGACCTTTTCTGTATTCAAGAGAAAGTGCGGAACCATCCAGCTTTGGTTGGGATATGAATCGTGTCGATTCGAGTGAAGACTCTTTGACAAAATGCGCAATATCCTCATCGTTGGTCCCCTTGTTCAGCGAACGCATTGGAAACATGTGATCGACCTTGACTGTGCCGGGATCGATTTCAGCTCCAACGCGTTGAAGTTGAGGATGGTCGGGTTCGAGTTGCTTAAGTTCGTCCCACAAGGCATCAAATTCTGCGTCAGAGATATCGTTTCTCGCTTGGTTGTAGTACAAGTCCGAATGATAGGCGATTTGTTCCGCCAACCATGCTACGCGGCTCTGATTGGGAGCGGAATCTTCACCATCCTGAGCCATGTTTTACCACCGTGTTGACCCCATTTAAGGTTCATGATTTTGCAGTTTAAGTTCAACGAACTCTCCATCAACCATTGGGCAACGCGTCATAACAATGTTTGACATGATGCGCATATGAATTTCCGCTACGACGAAGACAGTTGCTTCAAACATGTGTCCTGATTGTGTTACGAAATCATCGTCAGCAAATGTGGCATGAAGGTGTGTGAATGCCGAGCCGTCTTGATGTCGTGCGAGATTACCCTGGAGGGTAACGAGTTCTGCAGGTTGTTCAAGCGTCCGGCGATGGTATGTGAACGTGTCATCCATGTAGCCAAACGTTGAGTTCATTGTCCGTCCAATTCCACTCGTAATCACTGCCCCGTTGATTCCCAGTTCATCTGCAAGCTGGCGAAGAGAGGTGTGAATCTCTTCACCAGGCTCGAGTACAACAACCACGTCATCTCCACTACGTGCCCATTCCATGATGTGAACACATCAAGGAATCACTTAGCCATACCTCTCATCATTCCTCTTGGTCAGGATGAAGGATTTCGATGATTCTCTCTGCTGCGATATCGAGGTCACTGCGGTCGCCACCGAGTGGTAGTGGTCCGAATGGACCCCAGCCCTTTCGTAGCAACATAATTCGGTGCTTTGGTTGACGCTTAGGAAGGACGAGTCGGGCCCACTCGTAACGTTGCCCGTCTGCGAAAAGATGTGTCGGAGTGACAGCATATCGTTTTGGGACAAGAAGAGAAATGATGTGCAATCCGAGCAGAACATCCCAGATGATCACATACGTGATGGGTGTATCTGAAAACGACGCAAATCCCCATGGTAATGCCATCATTGCTGCCATTGAACCCAAATTGGCCCATTGACGAAACATCTCGTGATTGCGTTCACTTTTCCATGCATATCCATTGTTGGGCAACTGCCCGAATTGTGGTATGTCGCGATGTTGTCGTGTAAGCCACCATGCATCCCAAGCAACAATAGCACCGAGGATGAGAACCATTGCAAGAGCAACTGGTTCTGCGCTTGGGAGTATGTCATCACCTCAGAGCATTCGTTCATCGATTTCGCCCAAGGATTTGGGTCCACCACCGCGTATTCGAATAAAGAAGATGATGAGAACAAGAACGAGAATGGAACCGATAAGAATCAATGGCGTCGTAGAGTCCTCAGACTCTCCCAAAGATGTTCCTTCGAGTTCATCTGGGATTCCATCACCATCATCATCCTGATCTTCGAACAGCGTTGTTGTTGCACCAGGTGGACATTGAATCCTGTCAGGCTGACCGTCTTCATCCGTGTCAATCCAAGCGCAAGGATCCTTTGGCCAAGCATCGTTCTCGTCCAAGCGGCCATCGTTATCGTCGTCAGGATCGTAGATATCAGGCCCACATTGCAACGATGTCGATGAGTCAAACCATGTTGTAGAACTGCATGTCGAACTCCAATCTCCATCTGTATCAAGTTGGGTAATTTCAATGTCCACTTCAGCAATTGTCGTCAACCCAAGGTCATCCATGGCCATAATTTGAACAACGAAGAGACCCGTTTCCAATGATGTAATGTTGAATGAAGTCGATAGGGTCGTACCTTCCCTTATCAGTTGATTTTGAGCGTCAAAAACCTTCCAAGAAAGCCCCATGTCGGCCAATTCTGTTGTATCGTCTAAGACGGTCATGGCAACCTCGACAGGGAGTGTTTCCATGTATCGCTGCCCAGAATAAGGCGATTGAATGGAAAGTGCAGGAGGTGCATTGGCGAGAAGTATGATGACGACATTCTGATCTGAACCCAGTCCTGTAGAGAACACATGATTTGTTGGGAGGCTTTGTGTAGAAACAACCTCAGCAGACACCTCTGTGATTGATGTTGATTCAACCGATGTTGTTTGTTCATACAGCAATTCAACATCGACAAACATTCCCGAAAATATGAGCGGTTCATTCATGAGATCCGAAGTTAAAACGTACGATGCTTCAACCACCTCTCCATTCAGAACGGCATGAAGAGAGTGCGATGACCATTCGTTGAGTAGGCCGCTTGCATCGATTGATTCAGAACCTGTTAGAGTTGAGTCAATAGCGTCAACTGTGCTACCTGCGATGGAAAGGCCTCCATTCAATGAGGACGATTCAATACGAACGTCAAAGAATTCAGCTGATAATGCTTCGACTGAATCGATTGACATGTTTCGTAAAGTCGCCGTAGCGGGATCTTCAAAATCGTGTGCATGCAGTTTGAGGCCAACCGAGTAATCTGATATTTGGATATCTTCAGCAACAACCGGTTCAGACAATCCGTGTCGGATGGTCAGACCAATGCCAGATCCGTCCCCATCGAGGATGATGTCATTCATCTCGCCTGAGGTTTCGTCTAGGTCAATACCTGGAGCTCCATTGACCGTTAGATTGTTCATGATGATATCTTCGCACATGAACGCGAATACACCCCCACTGTTTCCTGGATGTATGGTCGAATCTTCGAGAAGGAATCCGTCTTCAATCGACTGCATTCGAATCACGTAATCACCATCAAACGAAGAAGATTGAATGCCACTGATTTGACCTGAAGTGCCTGTCAAATCAATTCCGTCTTCAAGTCCAGTTCCAAGGGTAATGCCTTGAACATCAATTTGGGAAAGTCGTGCCCAAAGACCATCTCCATTGCAGTCCGACAACTCAACATCTCTGAGAACAATGATTGCATCTGGACTTTGGCTTTGGATGCACATAGAACCTGCATCTCTCAATACTGAATCGATGAGTGTTAACGAAGACTGTGCTGATGCATAGATGCTGATCAGCGGGTCAGCACCCGCTGAACGAGCAAATTGTGCACCCTGTGCACTCACATCACCGCGACCAGCCATGGTGATCAGCGGTGAGCCTTCTGCGAGAAGGGTTCCAGAGAGGTCAACTCTTGACCCCACAATTCCGTCCAACATCAGTCCGCCCCAACGAGCGCCAAATCCTGTTGAAGAAATGGTTGCTGTTCCAGCTTCAAAGATGCCTTGAACGTCGATGATTGCGTTCGAAGCAATACGTAATTCAACACCGTCATTGACTGTCATCCTCGTGTTTGATGCAATCGTTAAGTCACCTTCCAATCGGTACGGGCTCCATGTCTCTTCAAGAATCAACCAAGAAGTGATTGTTCCAGTCGGAACGGTGGAGACCATGAAGGTGTGCGAAGTGGATTGTTGAGCATTCCAAGCAAAGAATTCTGTGAACGATCCTATCTGCATGGTCACCGTCTTCGTGCCTTCCTGAACATCACCTTGAGCATCGACGGTGCGAGCCGTTGTTTGTGCTGTTGCAGAACCCAGTGCATCTGTTTGAACAGTCTGACCATCAACAATGATGGTCGCTCCTTCAACAGGAAGTCCTTTGTCAAGTACTTCGATATCAAGCGTCGAAATCAACGAAAAGGAAGCACTTGTACCGATAGTAACCGCTTCATTTGCTTGACCTCCAATCATTTCGACTTCACACAATGGGGCAAGGGAAATCGTTGACATGAAGCGGATGTCTGCGATGTTTTGAGGTTGGGAACACGACCATTGAACAGGAGATTGTATCTCCAATCCTCGTCCTTCTGATACGAGCGCTGATTGAACACTCATGGTCAACAAAGACGCATTGAGTACGCCATTATCACCGGTAAGCGTTCCAGATGGTCCCAAATCCACTTCAGATGTTTGAGCAACGACAAGGGTCGTATCGATCAATTTGAGATTGGAGTTTGAACCGAATGTCAAATCTCCATTGAGTTGGTGGGGTTGGCCATCCGGACGAGCACCTAGAACGATGGTCGACGATGACGGTAATGTCCAATCGCCCTCAGGAAGAGCGATGATCTGTACAGTCTGGCCTTGCTGGTTACCAAACAGTTCCTTGCTCACGCCTTGACCATCATACAGAACCTCAACGACGGTTCCTGATGCGAGCAAAGGTAGCGATGCGACTCCATTTGTGTCGGCTAGGGATTCAAATCCATATGCGAAGGTGGTCGCTTGAACCGGCTGATTGTTCATATCGATAAACGAAACATACGTCTCATACAGATAGCCTGAATCTGTTGTGGAGACACTGCTTGTGGAGGGGCCTCCATACAGGAATGTTCCATCTCCAACTGCATCACTCGAGCCCTGTGCAGTGTTTAGAGGTACGAAGTCACGTGCATGAGCGACTGAACCATCTTCAAGCAAAAGAGGCGTGTTATGCAGGTTGGCTGTCCAATCGTCTACAATGACCGTCGATGAATCACTCAAGACGAGTCCGTATTGCTGGGCCGTTGTGGTCAATGTTCCAATCGATGCTGTCGCGTCAATTGCATGAAGACCTCGCTCTTTCCCATTGATGAACGCTCCAACATCCGCATTCAATGTCGATTCTTCGAGCTCAATACCGTAAGCAAAGCCGTTGGTTGTCAGAGAAGTTGATTCGATTGTCGTATACCACGCATCAAGACCCAGCGATTCGGTGTCAAGGCTGCTGTATGGTTTTGAAATCTCAACATCGTTCCATTGGTGCTCACCTTCAAGCAAAACAATCGCAGGACCGACTCCATCATGCAAAGAAATAGTTGATTGGCTGATCTCTGAATTCAAGCTTGAGATGGAAAGGGCTGTTTCATTCGCTACGATTGTGCTCGATTCAACAACGAGTTGTCCAGTTCCAGACGCACGAATTCCAAGTTGGTCTCCATGAACTTCTGAATCTGTAAGTGTCGTTGTACCTGAACCATCGACGTCAATGCCGATGTCTGCATTGTGGATGTAGACGTTGTCGAATGTACAATCAATGAGGCATCTTAGGTCAACAACGGATCGTCCTGGTTGTTCTTGTGTGAAATTTGCGTCAGATATGGAGATACTCTCCATCGAACCCCAGAGCAGCCGTTCTCCGGAGAGGAGGGCGTTTGAAACAGTCAAGTCATCAGCATCGGTTCCATCAATGACGAGTGCAACATGCTGTCCGTAAATACTGGATACAGTTGTCGATGCTCCTGCATCCGATCCGATGCCCACGCTCACATTTTCAAGGCCAAGTCCCGTGATGGTTGCAGTTCCTGATACAACGTCGATTGCAACACCGGTTTCAAAGAACGAAATATCGTTGGCTGAGAGTGAATGTGTCGATAAGATACCTGTCGCCGTGTCCGCAAAAGAGCCCGTATCCAAGGTCAAATCACCATGGTTAACGATCGACTGGATTTCAATGGATGACATGGTCACGTCCTCAGCATCGAGTACTCCGGATGAAGCAATGTCGAAGCCAATGAAACTGTTGGAAATGGTGATTGACTCATGAATGGTGACATCACCATGCACCTCGAGAGCCGATTCTGCCCCTGAAATGGAAATGTTCGTAAGAACTGCAGAAGCACCTGAGGAGATGGTAATTCCGCCCCATAGTCCCGCTCCCGAGGAGCCAAGGCTGGTTGAGGTTTCACTCGTCATGAACTGCGCATCAGTTGCTTCGAGTACACCATCGATCTGGAGCCAATAGGACTGAGCATCAACGATGGTTCCGGGTTCGAGAACGAGTGTCGTCGACGAATCTACCGTCACATTCCCACTCAAAACAACCGTTCCACTCCATGTGGTACTGCTTGAGATAGTTGAATCTGATGATGCCACTGAAGAGAAGGACATGCCCAGCATCAAGAGAACGAGAAGGAATGCACGTGAGCGCATGCGTTGCGCTATCGCTCAAGCCATATCAATGCAAGGCTTCCATGACTGTTGGATTCAACAAACGCGTGAGGAGTGGGCCTGCCCAGATTTGAACTGGGGTCTGACGGCCCCCAGCCGCCAAGTATAGGCCAAGCTAACCCACAGGCCCGTGAATCTCCTCACTTGTGCTGAGCACTGAACGGGACAATCTCTTCGATCAAATCGATGTGTCCAACGTACATGCGTCGACAACAGTATCGCTCGAGGCCAACATCGTCAAGTGCTTGATCGACATTGGTTCCTTCAGCAATCTTGTTGTTGAACTCATCCCACTTGTGAGCAATAACGGTACCACAGCTAAAACAACGGATTGGAATAATCATCTCTTGTTCACCTCATCGATACGACTTTTGCTTCTTGCGACGAGCACCACGACCAAGTTGGTGCTTTGGTTCCTTACGACGTGGATCGTTAACCAAGAGGCTTCGATCAAATCGTAGGAACTCATCTCGAAGTTCTTCATCAATTCCTTCTGCTCCACCGTTGTAATGGACAAGTCCACGTGCAATAGCGGTTCGAATGGCATCGGTTTGACCCATAATGCCGCCACCGGTTGTTGTCAAGTTGATATCAACCTTGGACAATCGGTTCATGGCATCAGCGATGACGAGTGGTTCCATAGCCTTGCGTCGTGCAAGAGCGGGTTGGAGAATTTCGATTGGCTCGCTGTTGACACGAACTCGGCCCTTTCCAGCTTTGACAGATGCTCGTGCAATGGCTGTCTTGCGCTTTCCTGAACTTTCAACGGATTTCTTCTTTCGTGCCATCATTGTTCACCTCCAGTCCATCGGTGCGCAGGTGCACCAAGGCTTGCACTGATGTCGCCCAAACTGACGAAACTCTCGGGCAAGGATTTACGGATTTTGCTTGCATCGCCTTCGACGTGACCTTCTGGAAGGTCGGAGGCGAGGTGTGAAGGGCAGCCGATCTCAACACGTAGGTTGCGCAGAGCACGGCGACCACTGCTCTTTCGTTGATATGGAAGCATGCCACGGACGGTGCGCTTGAGAATCATGTCTGGCATACGTGGGAAGTAAGGTCCCTTGCGTGCGTGATTCAATGCGTACTTATCGTGATAGTTCTGCAGAACAGAGCGTGAACTTCCTGAAACGATGGCTTTCTCTGCATTGATGATGACAACCTTGTCGTCACGATCAGAGCGTGCAGCCTTGAGGAGCATGTCCGCTACTGTGGAGGCGAGGCGTCCAAGGACAAGACCATCTGCGTCAAAAACGTAGGTTGTTGCTTCATCCAAGAATAATCACCCCGTTTCCGTTTGGATTTTCGTTCATCAATTCACCATAGGTAAGAACGCGTCCACCTGCGGCTTCAATCTTCGCTCGTGCACTGGAACTAACACTGTAGGCGGCGATGGTGCGGTTCCCTGTGACTTCACCAGATCCTAGCAACTTTCCAGGTACGAGAATGGTCGCACCTTCTGGAGCGTAACGAGTTACGCGGCTTAGGTTTGGTTGGGCCCAGTTTTTGCGGCTCTTGGAGAGGCGCTTAGCAACATCTCGCCATAGTGCAGCACCTGTGTCACGAGACTGGGCTTTCAGTTGGTCGATTAGCCCGACCAAATCGGCATTTGTCTTTCGTGTTGGCTTGCTCATATGACTCCCTCGATGCTTTGAGGCAGTCTCGCGACCAACCAACCCGTTATGAAGGCACCGACGCGAATGCAGGACTTCAATCGAAGAGAATCTCGCCCTTTGCATCAAGCAATTCCACAGTGAGGCCTGCAGCTCGGCCTTGGATGATGATCTCATCATGGAGCGTATCTGAGAAATCATCGAGCGCTCCGAGTGCTGTAATTCCTGCTACATCGGTCAACTGATCGATCAGGTGGTTGAGAACACACGAAACGCCGTAGGCTTGACCTGCTCGGAATGCATGGTCAACGCCTCCAACTTCTGGGTCTTCCGCCTTCATTCGCAGCATGACTTGCTGCGAATATGCAACGAGAGCCCCATAGAGTGCTTCAATCACTTGAGCGGCCTCAAGATCGCCGAGCAACATCTGTGTCTGTGCGAGAGCAGAACGTACAGCATCGCCGTAGATTTTGTGCGCTTCAATCGTGTTGTTCGTTTCAACTTGCATGGCTTGGTCGATGAGTAACTTCCAGTCTTCCATGGCTATGCGAGAGCGCATCCTGCCCTTGAAGGTTGGCCCGAACCAACTTTCAGTGCAACAGATTCAACAATCAAATCTTGAAATCTGTGGATTCGCCTTCAACAATTCCAGCTTGTCGGACTGAACCGTCTGCAGCAACGAATTCACCGGCCTTGGTTTGCTTGTCGTAGAGGCCAGTTGCTTCGTAGCGCTTGACCTGTCCTTCCTCACCCAATGCGCTGGTGATGGAGGACGTGATCGCTCCGAGCGTTGAAATTGCTTGGTCACGCTGCATAACACCGATGTTGTGATCGGAGTAGCGAGCTTCTTCGAAGATGGTCAAGAACGCATCGAGTTGTTGTGGAGGAACCATGTTGAACGCTGCACGAACCGCTGCTTCGAACTCACGAGTGGTTTCGTAAACCTTCTTCATGAAGCCGTACTTGCGGAAGTGGCGTACAAGGTTCTTGTAACAATCAAAGATGATCTTGATGTATTCGTTGCTTGCTTCAAGTTGCATCATCGTATCGGTGAGAATACCTCTGAGCGACTGGACTTGACGTCGGCTCATGACACGGCGATAATACAGTGCACCTGCAACGAGCAATGCCATCAGAACGATACTGAATGCCATGGCGTTTTCTGGGCTGAAGAAGCCCTTTGCCTCGACTTCTGTAGCAGCCTTGTAATCAACAGCGAACGTGATGTTGTTCTGAGATGCCTGGAAGTTCTGACTACCTGCATAGACAGCGATGACTTGCCATTCACCCGTACACTCAACACCGTCACAGGAGCGTCCATCGAACGACCATTCGAAACGAGCTATTCCTTGCTCGTTGGTGACGGTCCTGTTGGTCGCAGCCGACATAGTGACCCAAGCGCCAGTCTCGTTACGGTATTGACGGATGAATTGAATTTCTTCGTTCTCAATCGCAATGTCGAGTCGGTCACGTAGAAGTGCGACTTCACCAATAACGAGTGTTCCTTCAGGAATTCCTGCTTCTCCGCCGTAGTACCAGTTGGTCTCGACTTGCAGATCAACACGTGATCGGACAAGGACTTCCATTTCGACCTCTGATCCATTCAGGACGTTCTCGACGTCCTTATCACATCCACCAGGGACGTTGAAGTCCGGCTCAAAGGCAACCTTCAGTGTTCGGAAACCTTCCTTCTTTCCACCAGTGAGTTCAACGCCACGTAGCGATGGATTCTGGAGCGGGTCTCCGCTGAACCACTCAACAGTACCGTCAAGATCGTTGGTTCGGATGGTTGCAATTGGACGAATGTTTTCTTCTGGATCAAGGTAGATGTTGAGACACTTACCGCCGACTGCCTGTCCGTTGCTCTGTGTCAACAATGCGTCGATGTGGAAGGATTCCTTGAGGTACAATACTGGATATGGAATACCTTCGATACTGTACGTATCAACACTCGACTTGAACGGTCCAACCTCAGTGATTGAAAGCGATGAGTTCGAGAAAACATCGAATTCGGTCTGGATGGTCTTGTTGTCGTAGCGGAATGCATCGTTGTTGTCATACGACGAGTACGAGACAGTGACCTTGGTCTTTCCAGCCAGAACGTCAGAGAGTGGACAAACGATGGAATAGTTTCCATTCGAATCGGTCACTGCAGCGTTACAGTTGACTGGGCCACTCTGGCCATTGACCATCTCGTAACTGACACGGATGGTTCGTCCAACGAGAACTTCACCAAGTTCGTCGGTCAATTGTCCTGTGACAACCATTGGCTTTGGAACAACCAATCCAGTTACTGGATCGACTTCACTCGTGTAAACGACTTGGTCATCAACCGACAACGAAGTTCGTCCAATGAGTGAGAATCCATTCGCATTGTAAGTCATGACCGTACGGTAGTGGTTGTTTCCAGGTACGTTTGCACATGGATCCCATTGTCCTTGCAGGCCTAGGTAGCTAGCATCAAGCGGTGCACAGCCTTCGTTCGGCAACGATTCCTCGAACCGTAGAACGACGTTGACCGGGCCGAATCCATCTGGCAAGAAGGACTCTGGGTCTTCTCGCAACTTGGTCGGCGAAAGTGGACTGATATCAGCCTTCAAACAGCCAACGGCTTCGAGACGGTCGAGGTTACCATCTTGGTTCACGTCACGGTCTGCAAACCCGTCATCGTTGCCGTCATAATAGCACAGATGGGAGTTGTCTGGTTGTGTCTCTGGTAGCGAAATAACACCAGCAGACGGAGCCAATGTAGCGACAACCTGTCGGTGTTGTACGTTATCGAAGTCTGTTCCTTCGAAGATAACATCAACCAATCCTCCATTTGGAGCGCTTTCTCCGTCAAGGTCTCGGCCTCCAGAATCGAATTCAAGGGTCTTGTTGTCATCCTTCACTTGCGCTGTGAAATCCCACAAGTCACCTGATTGGCGACGGTTTCCATCGGTTGAAACAACTGAGAGGAAGGTTCGAGAAACAACCCATACATCTTGCACAGCATTGCTTGGTTTGAGAAGTGCTGTACCTTCATAATCAAACGTAAGCGAGAAAAGTCCGAGATCGTCATCTGCTGTGATGTTGAATGGCATTTCAAAGTAGCCGTTCGTATCGGTATAGCTTGTTTCCGTCCGTCCGTCGAACGACCATGTATAGTTCACAGGTGCTTCACGAACTGGTTGCAGGGAGTTGTCAACAAGTCGTGCTTGAATCGATGTGTTCGTGTTCCTGTACAATCGAGCAATGGATGTCAGCTCGAACGAGGTTGTTCCGACGACAGTGACGTTGATGTAAGCTCCCGTTGTTGCAAGCGCTGAAGAATTTCCAGTGAAATAATATCCAGAATTTGTAAAGTCAATTCGCATCCCATAGGTTCCAGATGAATACTGGCTTTCCCACGTAAAGTTGTAATCGTACTCAGCTTCGACACCACCCTTGGTAAGGCACTCTGTTTCATCGTCAATGCTTTGCATTGGAATTCTGTTGCCTTGGGCATCTCTACAGTTCGGCTTCTGTGTGAACTGAGTTTCCCCGCCACTACTGAAGATTCCGTTCTTGTCTTTGTCGAGCTGGACGGCCACTGGTTCGATGGTCCATGGGACGAGTGTGCGGTTGGTGACGCTTCCAGCCAATTCAAGCGAGGTGCCTGTGTCCATTTCTGGGACAATCTCACAGCGAACTGGGCTGTCTGGGTCGGTTGGGTCGATTTGGCCACATGGTGGCAAATCGCCGTCGCCGCCGTTGACGAGCTTGATGAACCAATGCGTTGCGTTCACATCAACGAAATCGATGATGTTGACGGCTTCTCCAGTTAGGGAAGCGTCGTTTCCGTCCCAGAGCATACTGTAAGCCTTGTAGGCGGAGACTTCGTTGTAGTTCAATCCGGCTGCGGTCAAGGCAGGGCCGTGGTACACGTAGCGCCAGTTACCGAAGGTTCCGTCTCCGTTGTTGATGGTTGAATCGAAGAACGTGATCGGATGAACGCCTTCGAAGGTCATGACACCATCAATGTTCATTCGGTGCATGACACGCATCGAACGAGCGTTGTCGAATTCATCACCATGCAGGAATGGGAATGGATACTCTGTTGCGAGCTCAGGTTGTACTTGACCGATGTAACTGTAATCACCTTTCGGAAGACTGGTGTTTACTCGGACGTACTGTGCTGACAAGCCTTGAGCGTCTTGTACAATATCGTGCATCTTCGTGTTGTTATTCCAAATAATCTCTTCAAGACCGCCTGGTGCCTTTCCTGGTCCGTTGTCCATTGTTGAGTTGAACTGTACTTGTTTCCATACACCGTTAGCACCGCCTGTTTGCTCAAACGAAACAGAAGTCAGACCGAACGAGTTTGCACGGTATCCGTTACCATCGAAGTTGGTAAAGTTGGTTGGGTGAGTTAGATTACCGAACAATCCGCCATAGAACGAGAACGTTACTGGAGCGTATGGAATCGGGTTGGAATAGATTCCACGTTCGTAATCTGCAGTGTAATAAGAATAAAATTCCAACCACAATTGTTGTTCATCGCTTCGGAAGTAGTCCCAGTTGTTGCTGCTCGGATCAATGGTCATGTTTGCTTCAACACCGACCAAGTAGTCCGAAGAGGTTGCACCATTGAAGGCGAACATCTCGGTTACGACGGCATAGACCTTGTAGGTTGTGTTGTCTCCAACAATGATGTCTTCAGGATAGAGGAACTGACCAACAGAGAATTGTCCGTTTTGGTCAGACAAGATGTTGGTTGTTTCGATGGCTGTTGTACCATTGTTCGCCCATTCGATGTGAATCTGAACAGGTAGGCCGCTTGCATTCTCACGAACACCAGAAATCGGATTGATCCACTCTACAACGCCGCTGAAGATTGCAGGACTTCGTGCATCAAGCCACAGATTACCAGGTATATCGAGCGTAATGAATGTCAATGCTTTGTCGTCCTCATCAAGAACACAATCGTTGTCGTGATCCCAATCAGAGGACAAGGCGCCTTGGTAACAAGGGTCGGAAGTAAAGCCTTCTTCGAGAACGTCGTAATCAAGATCATCTCGAGTGTCGTTGTCGTCATCGGTATCGTTGACGTCGGGTCCAGTCGTCAGGTCGTTCGGGTTTGCAAGGGCTTCACCGTTGCCGTAGTCGTCGTGATCCCATGGGTTTGTGGAGTTGCGGTTGAATCGCTCTGGCCAGAGCATGACTTCATCGATATCATGCATTCCATCTTGGTCATCGTCCTCGTCAATGTCGTCACGGGTACCATCGTTATCGTGGTCAAATGGTGCTACGAAATCGTATGGTAGAGTGCCAAGTTCGACGGTGTTGGAGATGCCGTCGCCGTCCCAATCATCATCTGCCCAGTTGACGATTCCATCGTTATCGTGGTCCCAAGTAGATTGTTCTTCACCCCAGAAACAGCCGGGGAGCTTCTCTTGATCACCGTCGAGGATACCGTTGTTGTCATCGTCTGGGTCTTCGCCGTCGGGAACACCGTCGTTGTCGTTGTCGACGTCGTACACACGCGGTTGTTGCAAACCAAGCGTCATGACACCGCGGTCCCAAACGGCTTGGTAGAAACCGTCTCCATCAGCGTCAGCATCGTTTCCATCGTCGTCGTTGTCGACACAGTTGCTTCCCGAGAAGAAATTGCCATTGTTTTGGCCAGTATCGTCATCCAAGTCGTCGTTTGTATCGATTTCGAAATAGTCCCAAAGACCGTCGTTGTCGTCATCGACGTCAAACCAGTCAAAGATGGAATCGTAGTCGTCATCGAGATCGATGGTATCGTTGAAGAAGTCACCATCGGTGTCACCATCGACATCGTTCTTGTCGAGATCGGCTCCTAGCTCATCAGGGAAATCAGCTTCTGGTCCGTTGTCAGAGTTCCATTGCCAGATACCTGTTGTTAGTCCAATCCATGTAACGAATGCATCGCGATTGTTCTGCATTTGTGTGAATGAAACGGCTGAGTCGATGACACCATCGCCACCGAAGTCGTAATGCCAACAACCGCCTTGAGCACCAGGTGTACAGGACCAGTTTCCGGATTGGCCACCTGCTGTTGCACCTTGATCAATCGCAGCATCAGGTCGTGTTGAATACGGGAGGCCGAATTGCGCAGTAACGCCGTTCAGTGGCATTTGATATGCAATCGCATAGGCATATCCACAGACGAATCCTTGTCCGAGGTTTCCAACGGTATGGCCACAAACGCTCATGTTGAATGTGCCACCCATCTTCACGTCGTTGACGTCCATGATACCATCGTTTCCTTCGTCTTGGTCCCACCAATCTGGAAGGCCGTCCGCATCTTGGTCGATGTCCAATCCATTGACGAGTGAATCTCCATCGCTGTCAATGTCCCACTCGTTCCCACCGTTGTACGATGACCATCGAGCAAAGAGGAACCAGTAGAATTCTGGAACGTTTCCTGGAGTTGGTGGGTTTGTTGTACCGTCGTATCCGTTGTAATCGATCATCATGTCTGCAAATGGGTTGTGCCAGAAGACCATGGCCCAGTAGGAGTCGAGGTTGTTGGTGTAATCTTGGTTGTCAATGCTACCATCGAGTGCCCCAAGGTCGCCGACTGGATAGAATGGGGTCTGGAACGCGTCGTTAAGATCTGGGTCGACCGTTCCACAGTTTCCATCATCTGGGTCGTACAAGTCAGAAAGACCGTCGTTGTCATCGTCCCAGTCAATGTCGTTTTCGAGACCATCTCCGTCAATGTCAGAATCGACAGCATTCGGACCATCGTCACGATACAACGCCCCGTTGATGGCGTGAAGGTCTCCGTCGTTGTCGAGATCGCAATCCCAGTCAATGTCGAGAATATCGATGATTCCGTCGTTATCGTCGTCGATGTCTTCCCAGTTGAGAACACCGTCTCCATCCCAGTCGTTGAATTGGGAGAAAGAAGCGCGTCGGGTTTGACATCGTGGGTCTGGGTTGACTGGGTTTGGATTGGCTGCAGTTGGGCAGTTCCAACCAATGACGTCTGCTGCCTTATCGAGTGGGAAACTGTCGTTCTCGTTGTCGATGTTGTCATCATCAAGGTCGTACTCGAAGTTGGTTGCATCGCCGCTGACGAGAACGTTACCAAGGTTGTCCGGGCTTGTTGTACCACCAAGTTCTGGATCGAGCCAATCGTAAATTCCGTTGTAGTTCTGATCGAATGGTCGAAGGCGGTCATCATCGAGGTCTTGATCGTAATCAATTTCACAATCGAGGCCTGTCTTGCTGTCAGTATCTCCACCAGGTGTTTGGTACGGAGCGTCGTTTTCGAGCGTATAGTCGCCTAGACCGTCGCCGTTGTTGTCGACGTTGACACATGTGTCAGGGATTCCGTCGTTGTCATCGTCTGGGTCAAACATGTCGAGGATGCCGTCGTTGTCGTCATCGGTGTCGGCCGAATCGGGTGTTCCGTCGTTGTCGTTATCTGGGTCGATGAAGTTTGGAATACCATCGCTGTCAAGATCTCCGTCAACAATGTCTGTGAAAGCAGGTGTGCCTTGTGCACCTTGTGCACCGGGCCCTTGTCCATCGGAACTTACACGGGCAGCTTCCCAAGTGACGTAGTTGACTCCACCAGAATAGTCACGGTAGTCGATGAAATCCCAGACAACAGGTGCATCGAAGAGGTTGCCTGCTGCAGCATTGCTGGTTGTGATAGAAGCATCGTATGGATGAGAGTCATCGACGTCAGCGACGTTGTCGTTGTCGTCGTCTGGGTCGAAGTAATCCATGAGTCCATCCGAATCGTAGTCGCAAGGCCATGTGAATTGGTCGATTCGTCCGTCGTTATCGTCGTCTTCATCGAAGCGTCCTGCTCCAGAACCATCGCTGTCTTCATCGGTAACACCGTCGTTGTCGTGGTCGAATGGGTGTTGGTCTGCAAGATAGAATGCGCCGACTGCAGCGTTAGCCCATGGGTGAATGGTGGTAGAGATGACAAAGCGGTCTGTCGATACGTTTCGAGGATCGAATCCTTGTGCTTCAAGAGCATCGTAGTCGATTGGTCCTTCAAGGATACCATCGTTGTCGTCATCCCAGTCATCAATATCGAGGATACCGTCGTTGTCGTGGTCGAATGGATCTGTTCCATAGCACCCGTCGAATCGCTCGATAAGATCGTAAATTCCATCGTTGTCGTCGTCAAGATCGTAGAGGTCACTGATTCCATCGTTGTCGTGATCGTTTCGGCTGGATTCCTCAACAAGGAAGTTGTTGGATGCCATGACAGCCTCAACAGCGGCTAGATCGCTGATGATACCTGAAGACACACCGATGTCAGCCCACATGATGTCACGCAGAGAGGGGTGAACATCATCGGAGTGGAACACGGTGGAACCTTCGTAATCGCCTTGACCTGCCTGATCCATGGATTGGAGGGCTGGGCTGCTCTGCATCGATCGATACTCGACATCGATCGTTGCCTCATCTTCTTCCCATTCGGATGGGACCATCATGGCAAGCGTTGTACTCATGACCATCAAGAACACAAGAAGAAGCGACTTGAAGGCGTTTGGTCGTCGGTTGATTTTGTTTCGATTTTCTAGCATGACAGCCCCTCTAAACAGTCTGCTGACCAAGGAACTGTATATGAAAACGATGGGTGATTGAGGGTTGAAAGTATCACCCGGATGAAAAGGATATCAAAAGAAAAGGAGCCCCAGGAGAGCGGACTCTCCTGAGGCTCGGCCATCCGTTCTCAAGAAGAACGGAGTTACGACTTGATTCTCAACCAAACCTGACTCAGTTTTCGAGGGAATCAAGGATTCCATCGTCGTCATCGTCGTCATCGAGTTGGTTCTCGATTCCGTCGTTGTCGGAGTCAAATTGACCTGTGAGATCGTTTCCATCGTTGATTTCGAACCAGTCGCTTAGACCGTCGTTGTCGTCATCGGTGTCACTGAGATCCCAAATTCCGTCGTTGTCGTGATCGTAGCGGTAGTTACCGAAGTCACCATCAGCTTCATCGACATCAAGGATGTTGTCGTTGTCGTCATCAGGATCTACACCGTCATCCATGCCATCGTTGTCGTGGTCACGGGAGAGGTCTTCGCCGTTCTCGCCTACGTCGTTCCAGTTGTCAACGCCATCGTTGTCGACGTCGAAGTCGACAGCATCGCTGATGCCATCGTTGTCGTGATCGTAAATGTTCGTGTTCGGATCATTGTCGTTCACTTCTTCGCTGTCGTCGATTCCGTCGCCATCGTCGTCGCTGTCCTCAGCGTCATCGATGCCATCGTTGTCATGGTCTTGTGGGCTGGCATCAAGATCGTCAGGAATTCCGTCGTTGTCGTCATCGTTGTCGAGGTTATCTGGGATACCATCGCCATCGTTGTCGGTTTCACCGTTTTGTTCCTGGTTGTCGAGCTGTTGACCTTGTTGTTGGTCGGTTTGCTGACCTTGCTGACCTTGCTGACCGTTTTGGGTCTGGCCTTGCTGCTGTTGGTTCTGACCGTTTTGGTTGTCACCGTTTTGGTTTCCAGCTTGCTGATCGCCTTGTTGGCCACCTTGCTCTCCACCTTGTTGCTGCTGACCTTGTCCATTGTC
>JBMYNT010000026.1:0-26088 GCA_049598575.1 Candidatus Poseidoniaceae archaeon
AGGTGCCACCTGGATAGGTTGGATCGTCGCTGTCATCAAAGACGAAGCGGAGTCGGAGACGTCCTTCTTCATCGGCGTCGAGATTGAAGCCTGGCTCTTCGCTGGTTCCATCGACCTCGTACATGAGGAATCGCTTGTCGTTGGTCGATTCAGCCAAGTCGAGCAAGTTGACTCGAATCTCTGGCGACATGTTGACGATGCTGATGGTTTCCTTGGCTTCAACCGTCGTTCCTGCCTTCAATGCCTTGACAGGCTTGAGGACAAACGGATCGTCCTTGGTACCAGCACCTGAAAGGAACGCTGGGTCAGAGGTTGTGTTCTCTGGCTCTGGTCCCATCAAGATGACCTTGTCACGGAACAGGAGTGCGAACAACAGCAAGGCCAACAGCAGAATCAAACAGAGCGGCATGAGGCACATCAAGAATCCATTGCCATCATCGCTGTCATCTTCAGCATACCTGCCTTCGATACAGTTGCCTTCTTCATCAACATCAGGAACGCTGGTTTGATTCAGTGGATCCGTACCACATTTGAGTTCAATAATGTCCGAATGACCGTCATTGTCATCGTCTGGGTCCGTTTCAAGGCCCGTGAGCGATTCCTCATCCGGTAATCGGTCACCATCAAAGTCGTTGAGAACACCCAAACCGAAGGTGAAGCTGATGTTCACACGGCCGTTGTCAGCTGTTACGGTGTAGTTGGTCATTGGCGAAGCTTCGGTTGGAATACCGTAGATGATACCCGTTTCACCGGTTCGCGCCATGGTTCCACCGAAGATGAGGCCATCTGGCAACTCAGGTGTAATGGTCCATGTTCCTGGCTCCATACCGGTCAAGTTTGGCATGAGAACAAAGTCGGATTGGTTGACATAGGCTTCGAACATCTCGGCTTCAACATCGTTGATGGTGTAACCAAGCGTTTGTGTGTCCAAGACGTCACAGATGCCATCGTCATCACCATCGAACGGTGTGCTCATGACATCCTTCGAATTGGTTCCACAAGCAAGCTCGTCAACATCTTCCCAACCATCGTTGTCATCATCCAAATCGAGAACCAAGTCGGTCGTGATGCCATCAACAAGTTCGTCAGGATCTCCATCACCATCGGTATCCAACCATGCGGCTGCATCGTCAGGGAAGGCATCAGGTCCAGCAACACAGATGCCAGCAGGAAGAGCAGGTGCAGATGGTCCATCACAGACGCCATCACCATCGGTATCGGCGTTCATGTAGGAGGTGAGTGAACCTTCAGCAAGTTCCGTCTCGTTCGACAGACCATCACCGTCAACATCAGGGTCTTCTGCATCACAGAGTCCGTCACCGTCCAAGTCGTTGGTCGGTGTTGAAGTTGCATCGAGTGGGTCGGAGTCACAATTCACTTCAGACACATCGCTGTATCCATCGTTGTCATCGTCCGTATCTTCAACCAAATTACCGATGTAATCCTCTGGCAGTTCGTTTGGCATACCATCACCATCGGTATCCATCGGCATGTTCGGATCGTGTGGGAATGGATCAGGTCCGCCGATACAGACTGTATCGGTTTCATTGTACACTGCAAACGGTCCATCACAGAATCCATCACCATCGGTATCTGGATTCCATGGGTCGGTTCCCGTATCGCTTGCATCAACATAGATGCCCGTATCGGTCTCGTTGGCGTTTGGAATACCGTCATCGTCCCAATCGAGATCGAGGACATCACAGATGCCATCACCGTTCAAATCGACCGGCATATCGCTTGCATTGACAGGGTCAGAGCCACAGTTGACTTCGTCAATGTCGCTCCATCCATCGTTGTCATCGTCAAGGTCCTCTTCGAGTGGCGGTGTGCTGTTCGAAGGCGGGAACAATTCGTTTGGATATCCGTCACCATCGGTGTCTTCCCATGCAGATGGGTCGAGTGGGAACATGTCCGGTCCAGCCGTACAGTTGCTGGTCACTGGTGATTCAGGACCATCACAGATACCGTCACCGTCCGTATCAGGATTGATCGGTGAGGAACCAGGTGGTACGGTCGTATCGCCCGTTTCGTTCACGTTGTCAATTCCATCACCGTCCATGTCGTCGTCGTCACCATCGCAGATGGTGTCGCCGTCCATGTCATCAGGGATGCTGTTGGCATCGAGTGAATCCGAACCACATGCGTCTTCAGAAACGTCTGGATATCCGTCGTTGTCATCGTCAAGGTCAGCGTATGGCGGTCCAGTCCAATCCGAATCATCGTCTGGTAGTCCATCACCATCGGTATCCAACGGCAAGTTCGGATTGTTTGGATATGGATCCGGTCCAGCGAAACAAACACCTGCTACAGCGTTAATGCCGTCACAGAATCCATCTCCGTCCGTATCTGGATTCAATGGTTCAGTACCGTTGGTGATCTCGTCTTCGTCACTCATTCCATCGTTGTCATCGTCCAAGTCTTCGGTCAGACCAGGTGGTGCGCGGATGGAATCGTTGTCACCATCGTAATCGGCTGGTAGCGTATCTGGTGAACCATCACCATCGCTGTCCTCAAGCACTTCAATCGTGAAGTCCCATGAGTACGAGGTTCCATCGGAATGGTTGGCATAGACCGTGTAGGTGATGTTGCCCGTCGTTTCAGTTGGAACACCCATCAGGAAACCGTTGCTTGGATCAATCGTCAATCCAGCAGGCAAGTCAGGCATAACCTCGTAGGTCAAGCCACTGCCCGCATAGTACGGTGGTACGCTTGGTATCATCGTATTGTTCACAGCAACAACCGTTGCAGGCGGACCGAACGGTGTCAAGTCAGGACCTGCAACACAAACGCCAGGAACCGCATTTGGACCGTCACAAATACCGTCATCGTCGGTATCTGGGTCGCGTGGGTCGGTACCCGTGTTGTTGCCATCAAGATAGAGTCCAGTATCGGTTTCAGCTGTATCGTTGTAACCATCACCATCATCGTCCAAGTCCTCTTCGAGACCAGGTGTTCGGATTGGGTCGTTGGTGGCGTTGTAATCACCAGGCAAGACGTCCGGCATGCCATCACCATCCAAGTCTTCCAAGACTTCGAGGAAGAAGGTCCACGACGTGCTTGTTCCGTCAGAGAGGTTCGCCCACATCGTGTAGGTCGTGTTGGCCATGACCATGTCTGGCGTGCCCCAAATCGATCCATTGCTTGCATCGAACTGCATGCTCGTTGGCAAGGCTGGCGACAAGCCATAGGTTGCTCCAGTGGCTGGATAGAACGGTGCGATTTCAGCAACATCGCTGTTGTTCAACAGAACGATCGGTGTATCAACAACCGTTGCTCCATTGTTCGTATCTGGACCTGCAATACAGACACCAGGTACGGCGAGTGGACCGTCACAGATTCCATCACCATCGGTATCTGGATTGAGTGGATCGGTTCCCGTATCGCTCGAATCAACGTAGGTGCCCGTATCGGTTTCAACCGTATCGAGCAAGCCATCCGCATCATCGTCGGTATCAGCGACAAGACCAGGTGTTGGTCCTTCGGCTGCATCGTAATCGCCGGGCAAATCGTTCGGCAATCCATCGCCGTCGTAATCTGCAAGACTCTGCAAGTTGAAGGTGAACGTCTCGGTTGCACCCGTACCCGTTGAGCCACCACTACCTGAGCCGCCACTACCCGTTCCACCGGATTGTGGTGAAATTTCTGAAGGTTGATGTGCATATATTTCTCTCTGGTCCGTTGATGTGGAGTTATCACTTAGACCGGGGAAGTATAGGGTATCGTCAATGAGGACGCCTGGTCCTCTTGGACCCGCGTACAATCCTGAGAATGTATTTCCTGACACAAGCCACGTAGAATGATTGGAAGTGTCATGAGCCCACAACTCATATCCGTAACTTCCACCGCCAGCATTTGTTCCTGTTGCATCAAAGTAAATGACATCCCCCGCGCTCACCATTAAGTGGAATCCCGGATTGCTGCCTGTGCTACCGCTTGAAATTTGATTGAGTTCAGCGACTTGCCAAGTGGTACCGTTCGATGTATTATGCGCCCAGAGTTCAACGCCGGTGCTTCCATCATTCGCATCGAAATAAAGCGTGTCGCCAACAACAATGCTGTTGAGTGTTCCAGGAGCACTTCCTTGGCTACCGCTGCGAATATCTGCAACTTGCCACATGGATTGGTTTGTGAACCCAAACGCCCACAATTCAATGCCGGTGCTTGGATCATTGTATGAGGTATAATAGGCATCGCCAACGGTCTTTTTGATGACAGAATTGGTCAATGGAGTCGAACTTGTGGTAGATAGAGTATGAACTGGCCACGTGGAACCATTGGTGGTATTGTGTGCATAGATACTGAAGCCGTTTGCATCTCGAGCATCGAAGTAGAGAATGTCCCCGTCGACCACACTCATTCCACTTCCTGGATAGGATTCCGCACTGCCGGCAAAGATGTCTGCGACTTGCCACGTGGAGTGGTTGGACGTGTCGTGTGCCCATAATTCTCGTCCATGTGAGGAGGTGAAGGCATCGAAATAGAGGGTGTCTCCGATCAGGTGATTCATAGCCGAACCAGGGTTGCCCCAGCCACTGCCTGTGGCAATATCAGCTGCAAGCCATGTAGAGTGGTTGGACGTGTCGTGTGCCCACAATTCATTTCCACAAGTGTTGCCACATTCAGCATTGAAATAGATGGTGTCACCGACGAGTACGGACAAGTATCGACCAGGATTACTGTTGCCTGATCCACTGTTGAGGTCAGCCACGCGCCATGAGGACCCGTTCGAGGTGTCATGGGCCCACAATTCATTTCCAGTGGTTCCATATTCAGAGTTTGAGAAGTAGATGGTATCACCAACCACCATGGTCATTCCATGATAGCCAGGACCGAAATCTGAACTGTTGACGCCTGCTACTTGCCAAGCCGAACCGTTGGATGTGTCATAAGCCCACATTGTTTTTTTGGTTCCACTAGAAGCTCCATCAAAGCCCTCGAAATAAAGGGTATCTCCGACAGCGATGCACATATATTGACAAACCCTGCCGTTTTGGCTTCCATACAAGTCCAAGGCATTCCATGTCGAGCCGTTGCCGTAGGTCGTGGTACCACTTCCAGAACCACCACCCGTTCCACTACCCGTACAGCCGTGATTGGCTGTAACCGTGTAGGTCGTATTGGTCAGTGTTCCATTGACTGAACCGGTGATTTCACCCGTACTCGAATCGATCGAGAGGTTTCCTGGTAATGCAGGAGAAACCGACCAGCAGGTCGTTCCGTTGTTGAACGGAGGATGGAAGCCAATTGGATCGATGGTCTGATTCTCAACCACCGTATGCGCATTGTCCGTATCCACACTGAAGTACAACTCGTGCGTGGTCGAATAACCGCTCTCATTTGCATAAATCGTGTAGGTTTGATTCTTCGCGTAGACCGACGGTGTACCACTGATCGTACCGCCCGAGATGCTCATGCCAGCAGGCAAAGCAGGGTGTGTTTCCCAAGTAACGAGGGTGGTCGAGGTATCCCACGTGTTGCTACCTGCAACCAAAACGGGTGAGACTTCTACGTGCGGCCAAACGGTAGAATTACCATCACCCAACTGTCCTCGGAAGTTGGATCCCCAGCAATTCATTTCGCCGTTGTCAAGGATAGCGCAGCTGTGGTGCCTTCCAGCAGAAATCGCAACGGCCGTGCGTCCTGTCCCTAAATCGATTGGAGTGGCGGGTGGTGTGGGGAATTGGCTTGCTAGTCCACTAGTACCACCAGGACTCCAACCGATCATGCCATTGCCCACCTGTCCATGTCGGTCATCACCCCAGCACTTCGCGTCGCCGTTGTCAAGGATGGCGCAGGTGTGTTCATACCCAGCAGACACCGCAACGGCCGTTCGACCTGTGCCGAGGTCGGTTATCGGATAGGTCTGAGGGTTGAATATTGGGCAAACATGTTGGTTACAAAGCTGATTATTGCCCAACTGTCCCCTAATGTCATGTCCCCAGCATTTCAAACTGCCGTTGTCAAGGATTGCACAGGTGTGCTCATATCCACTAGAAACTGCAATCGCTGTTCGGCCAGTACCAAGGTTTACTGCTGTTGGTGATGATTGATAGGTCCCCGAGGTGTGACTACTCTGAAGTCCACCGTCGCCCAACTGCCCTTTGTTGTCTGATCCCCAGCATTTCAGTTCGCCATTGTCAAGGATGGCGCAAGTGTGTTGCCTTGCAGCAGAAATTGCGACGGCTGTTCGGCCTGTACCTAGATCAATCGCAGGAGAGGGCGTCGCATGACTCTGAGTTGTTGACCCAGTTCCCAATACTCCAAGTTGCGGGCTACCCCAACACTTCACTTCTCCGTTATCGAGGATAGCGCAGGAGTGCCAGTCTCCAGCAGTCACCGCAACGGCCGTTCGCCCGGAGCCGAGATTGATGGCAGTCGAAGGTGGTGATGCCTCGGTGGCGTGGCTGGTGTATTGGATGCCTGTTCCCAACGCTCCTTGGGCTGCATAGCCCCAACACTTCACGTCGCCATTGTCAAGAAGAGCACAGGCGTGCTGCTGCCCCGTAGATACCGCTTTGGCCGTTCGGCCAGAACCAAGGTCGATCGCTGTTGATGGAGGCGAGTTGATGTTGGTTTGGCCTACACCATCGCCCAACTGTTCAAAATCATCCAACCCCCAACACTTCAAATCACCGTTGCCCTGAATTGCGCAGGTATAGTGGCGACGAGCGCTAAGCTTGTCGTTTACGTATGCGAACGTTGAGGTGCTCGACGTGCTACCAGAGGAAGCATTCGCGCTCACCGTGTAATTGAGCGTGATCGGCGTCATCGCTTCGCCCAAGTTGAGATGCGCACCTTCCACCGCTGAGGTGATGGTGCCGAACGTCGAGGTGGACAACCACACGCTGCCCTGGTAGGTCACGTTGCTGATGACCGCGGTGACCGTGTAGGTCGTGTTGCTCGTCTCAACCGTGGGTGTGCCGCTGATGGTGCACGTGCTGCTGTCGATGGACAGACCAGCTGGAAGTGAAGGTGAGATGCTGCAAGTTCCACTGCTGCCGGAGGAGGTAATTTCTGCAGGTTGATAGGCATACAACTCGTAGTCGTTAGATTGATCGGTAGCACGGAAATAGATGGTGTCACCAATTAATTTCGCTTCCGCTGGAAATGAAGGTAGTGTTCCACTTGGATAATTAAAAACAGTATTGATATCTTGCACAAGCCATGAAGATTCGTTTGAAGGATCATACGCCCAGAGTTCGCGCCCGTGGGTTCCATCATCGGCATCGAAATAGAATATATCTCCAAAAATTCCGACAAAGCCCCGAATGCTTGAGCCAGAATTAGGATTTATGTCAGTCAATCGCCATGTAGAAGCGTTGGAAGGGTCGTATACCCAGAGTTCACGCCCTTTGACACCGTCGTCGGCGTCGAAATAGAGTCGCCCGTCATGAGTGAACCCGTTCGTGTAGTATCCTGGATTGCTATCGCCTGTACTGGAATGGCGGAGATCAGCAACTTGCCATGTCGTTCCGTTCGAGGTGTTGTGTGCCCACAATTCTCGCCCATATCCTTGGACGTGGGCATCAAAATAGAATGTATCTTCAATCATCAAAGGTTCGTATCCATCTGGCATATATTCTCCTGGGTGCGAGTTTGAGTATTGGGTGGTGGCGCTGATATCAGCCACGAGCCAGCCTGATTGGTTGGTCGCATTGTACGCCCACAATTCGTTACCGACGCTGGTGGGATTGCAATTGGTTGTACATTCCCCAGAAATGTAAATCACATCCTCGGTGTGTGCTATGTATTGCACATTTCCGCTGTAGTACACTTGGGTGTTGATCGCATATGCTTCCCATGCGGTAGAATTTGAGATATTGTATGCCCACAATTCACGGTTACTGGAAGAGGTTCCGGCGTAGAAAAAGAAGACTTCATCATTCAGGATTGGGCCCGTACGGTGTTCCCACTTGTGGATGCTATCAGGATATGAACCGGCGCTTCCAGATGCAATGTCAACCACTTCCCATACCGAACCATTAGAAGTGTTGTATGCCAATAATTCCATCCCATTCCCTAGATTGCCTGCAAAATAGAACACATCGCCATGGATCAATAACAAATCAGCACCTTGGCCGGCGCCTACAGCCGAATTACTGTTAGATTCGATCACTTTCCATGTTGAATGGTTAGAGGTGTCATGCGCCCACAAATGGTAGTCAGAGCCATCGTATGCATTGAAAAAGAGAGTATCTCCGACGAGGACATCTAAGTAACCCCCCACATAACTATGTCCAGCCGTGTTGATGTCAGTCACAGCCCACAAAGTACCGTTTGAGGTATTGTGCGCCCATAATTCCACATCACCCCCGCCACATGCATCGAAATAGTGAACATCACCAATTTGGTAACTCATTCGAAGCATCGGACTACTGCCTGAGAGTGAGATGCACGTTCCAGAATAAAGGTCAGCCACCATCCATGTGGAGCCGTTTCCAAGCGTTGTAATTTGTCCGTTCACATAGCCAATGGCAGTCGTGGTTGCCGTACTTGCATTATAGTGGAAGGTGATGTCGGTCATGGGGTTATCGAGGTACAGATCCGTACCTTCGACACTCGGCGTGAGTTCGAGGTAGGAACTTGAGAGCCATACCGACGTTTGATAGGTCACACCGCTGATGACCGCAGTGACCGTGTAGGTCGTGTTGCTTGTCTCAACCGTTGGTGTACCGCTGATGGTGCACGTGTTGCTGTCGATGGACAAGCCGGTCGGCAGTGCCGGTGAAACGCTACAGGTTGCACCGGTGACATCAGTCATGTTTGGGGGGGGTGGAAGTGAGGTGATTTCTGCTGGCTGAATCGCCCATAATTCTTGTCCGTTATTATAGTTATAATTGCTATTCAGTCCATCAGTAAAATCGAGATAGATTGTATCATCAATGAGCACGATCATATAACCAGCGAAGAGACTACTGGGACCGATATCAGTCACTTGCCATGTCGAATGATTGGAAGTGTCGTGTGCCCAGATCTCCCAGTTATTGGGCGAAGAGCTGTTGGTGGCACGGAAATAAATGGTGTCGCCGACAAGCAGTGAATACACGTAGTCGCGTGGTATGGCTCCTGTATAAGCACCGGCACTACCGGGGTTTGAGTCACCTGAACCGCTGTTTATATCAGCCACTTGCCATGTTGAATGGTTGGAGGTATCATGCGCCCACAACTCATATCCAGTGATTCCATCGGAAAAGGATACATAGATTGTATCGCCAACGACAGATAACACATCTAGCAATCCATTATTGTAAGCACTTACGTTGAAAGCTTCCACCATCCATGTTGAACCATTTGAGGTGTCGTGTGCCCATAATGTAAACGAAGTTCCAGACGTAGAATTTGTAAGACTGAAGTAGATGGTTTCATCGATAACCATCGAAAATTTCTCGCCTGGATTACCGTTGTTGTGCTGATTGGAAGGTGCTCCAATGGTCAAACCTTCGCCGTTATGTATTTGCCATGCTGTGTCATTCGTGAAGTCGTACGCCCACAATTCACGCCCTGTAGAGCCATCATCAGCATCGAAATAAAGTACATCGTCAAAAAGATACCACATGTTTTTTCCAACACCATCACCGCCCCAGCCGCCAACATCGATGTCAACTACATTCCATGTGGTGTGATTTACCATATTGTGAGCCATTAATTCTCTTCCGTACCAGGTACTTCCAACGTATCCATCCACTCCATCATAATAGATGGTGTCACCAATCGCGAACATCATATTGTGTCCACCGGCTGCCTCTTCTAGTTTCCACGTGGTGTGATTTGAGGTGTTATGCGCAAACAGGTCTGTGTCACCACTTGATCCAGAATCTCGTGCAGTAAACAGGATGGTGTCACCAAAGAGGAATGGTTTTTTCATATCGTCCCCAGGGTCACTGTCGCCAGATGGGTGAATGTCCGTCACTCTCCATGTGGAATGATTGGAGGTATCGTGAGCCCACAATTCTCTACCGTTTTGTGCCGAAGAATCAGTTGCATCAAAATAGATGGTGTCGCCAACTAAAACATGCATAAATGTTCCAGGACTGCTACCCCCTTCATTGGAAGTGCCGAGATTTTCTTGGTTAATGTTGGCTACCTGCCAAGTGGTTCCATTGGTATGATTGTGTGCCCATAGTTCGGAGTTAAAACTAGATTGTGTTGTAGATGAAGGTCTGCTTTCTGCATCAAAATAGACTGTATCACCAACTACAATTTCAAAGTCCATTCCGGGGTAACTACCCCCCGCCGATGTGTAGATATCTTCTACTTGCCATACAGAACCGTTGCCATATGTTGTGGTTACGGAACTTGTTGCACTGGCATCGTATTGGAAGGTGATGTTCGTCATCGGAACATCGAGGTACAGATCCGCACCTTCGACACTTGCTGTCAAGTTTTGAACGCCTACACCAGGACTGTATCGTGTCCCTACACCACCGCTGATTGGATCATACGCGCCTTCAATTTCCCCCTTGCTCATGTTCCAAGCATCGCTTACGCGGATGGCATAGGGTGACCAAATCATCGTCGCATCATTGCTGGTTGATGTACCATTGTTCACACGAGCGCACGTTGTTGAAGTGGATTGAGCACATCTGTAGGGGAACAACAGTTGGTCACCCAAAGCAAATCCTTGACTGTAAACCATGTTACTTTGTGGGCTTGGGGCATTGCCAAGATTCCACGAAACTTGGGTGGATTTGTTTGAAAAGTCGTAGGCAATCATTGAGTCCCATCCAAACGGTGACCCGGTCCGATTCATCTTAGCGGTTCCAAAAATCGTATTTCCGTAGACCTCAATTAAGACAAATTCTCCACAATCTGAACCATATGTGCCGTAACATAGAGCTTCTTCCTCCCACACTGAGCCGTTCGCTGGATTATGGAAATACGTTGCTGCATTACTGCCTGATGTCGTTATAAACACGATATCTCCGTTCGCTAATTCTCCATGTCTACCGTTCATCGTGAGGGCCGAATCGGTGAAGAATGTTGCTTGCCAAATCGTGTCGTTCGTCGACTCGTACCAGTAAAGGTTCGTTTGAAGAACCGAACTGGTTGAATAGTTGTATCCGTAACCAGTGAACAAGACGCTCGTCCCAGATCGCATCATGTTGTTCATGATGAATCCTGTGTTCGCATCTGGCATCACATCTTGGACCACCACCCAAGCAGTATCGTTCGTAGCATCGAACACCCACGGATTACTTTTACACGTAAAGCATGTACTCGCATCGAACAACAACTTGGTACCTACGAGAGCAATGGTAGGAGTCACTAATGACTCACTGAGGGTTGACCCGTTCAAACCGTTTACGAGGTACATTGATTCGTTTTCTATGTTGAAAACATAGTGAGAGTATCCCCACGATGCGTCACAAGATAGCAATAGTTTTGTTTCACTAACTACTACGAGGTTGTGAATTTGATCGCTACAATCCGATGAAAGTATGGAATCGTAGGTCCAATGCGACTGATTATCGAAGTTGAATACACCTAGTTTATACTCGCTCGGTGATGGGGAGTGATACTCCGCCATGTATACGCTGTTTCCAATCATCACCGCCCTGCCCGCGAAGGAGGAGTATGCAGGATACGTCAGCGCGGGCGACTCAAAAACCCTGTAGGCCGTATCGTTTGCGAGATTATGTGCATAAATCGAATCCCCTCGGTACTGACCTGAATGTTCATCAAATGTGAACAAGGTAATGTCACCAATCATTCCAAGGAATTCGAACGTGCCACTGCTGCATGCGTTACCACTTGGTGTGGCAAATGTTGGCGTCCAAGAGGTTTCATTGTAGCGATTGTAAGCACCCAAACAACCAGTAGAGCCTCCTGAGTGCTGGAACAGAATGACCTCATCACTCACAGCAATGATATCATTACCATAAATGCTGTTCGTCGACATCGGACCCTGAGGGGCCCATTGCGTATTGTTCCCATACATCACCGACGTTCCAGCGGATGATTGTGCAACTTCGTTGTTTGAATCGAGTGCTTCTTCACCACTGATCCAAGGATTGAGGTTCTCAAGATACCCGACTTGCGTCATCAGTATCATCAGTGTTACCAACAACAGGGATTTGTTCGTGTTTGCATAGCGTTCGCTGGCCATGCATCAAAGATTGACTCATCCATGTTATTGATTTATCCTATACTGATAGGGTCTGAAGCATCGTTTTGATTGGGACGAATTTTATCCGGTTGAATCTATTTTTTGTTGACGACGCATTCGTTTCTTCTCCTGGACCGATTCAAACATGGCCATTGCCATGCCCAAATCGTGTTGCTGCTTGCGTTCGCGTAGATCCAATTCCTTGCTTCGTAGGATGTCAAGAACTTCGGCTTTGGACATGGCTTTGTTCCGAGCGAGTTCGGCTTCATGGGCTTGGTTGCGATGCTTGTTGGCCCATTCTGCTTCTGCAATGGAGCCTTCCGCCTTGATTTGAGCGATACGTGGTTCGGCCTTGGCTCGTTCAGTGGCTGCTTTTCCAGCCATTTGTGAACGAGCGGTGTAATCGGCTCGACGTTGTTGGGTAGCGAGTTGTGCATCGAATTGAATCTGCTCTCGTTCGGCTTGAACTGATGCATGTTCGGCCATGTTGTTGACATGTTCACGTTCAGCTTCAAGTCGAACCTTGTCAGATTGCTTCCAGGTGATGAAGGTATGATCGATGCTCATACCAAACGATTCCACCGTACGTCGAAGGGCGAGTGAAAGGCCGATGTTGGCATCCTCGTTGGCTGCTTCTTGAACGAGTTCATCGTTGGAAAACTTCTGAATGGTTCGAGCCATGTAGGCTTGGGCTTCTGCAAGGAGCATGTTCTGTAAGTCTTGAACACGAATCTCCATCATACCATTGGCTGGAAGTTGAATGATTCGAGCGATCTGTTCGCGTGTTGCATAGAGTCGTACGGTGGCTTGACCTCGAAGCGTTTGATGATCGCTTGATTTGGATGCAAACGGGAGATTGACTGTGTAGGGGCCAAGGAAGGCGAACAGGTAGGATCGTTGTCGCTTTCCTCCAAACATGCGTCGTAGCATGGATGTGGTTGGATTGGCTCGCATCACTTGTTGTGTGACGATTCCAGCGATGCGTCCGTTTTCGAGGACAACGCACACTTCGTTGGGACGAAGCAAAATCGGTGTGTTTCGTGGCAGGTCTTTGTCATGGACAAATCGAGCGATTTGCTCCGGGTTGGTTCTCCATCGGTATGTGTTTCGTGTCATTGTTTCACCTCAGTTTCTTAGGTCGTCAAGCAGACGATTGCGTTCAGCAAAGTGACGGCGTGCTTTGTCAAGCACGCCATCGATGATGTCAAGATCGATACTTCTCGTTTCCATGTAGGCGGCCATAGTGGCATTGAGATGTTGAGACGCGTGTTCGAGCATGGCGATGGTTTCTCGATCGTGTTCGATGAGTTTCTTGTGGATTTTGCGGCTCATTCGACGTATGCCGTCGTGTTTTGGTCGGCTTTCACCAGCGATAGCAAACTGTGCATCTTCGGCGAATGAACGAAGATTATGCAATATGTATCGAATCCTATGCATTCCGTGATGTTCACCGTTTGCGAAAGCTCGAATCATCCATCGCTCAACTTGTCGATGCACTTGGTGGATGCGTCGCCGAACGTCTTCTCGTACGGCACGATCGGTTCGCCGTACTCGTGTTTGCTCGTAGCCTTCATAGGCAGAAATTAACACCTTCATGCCATTGACTGCTGCAGGAATTGCGATGGATGCTGGTTCCATATAGGAGAATATCTCCTTGGTCGGTCTTAACACTATTGACCTTATTTCTTGAAACCGCGCTTCTTGAAACTGCTTCGCTGACCGCCTTGTGGTCGCTGTCCAGACTTACGTTGTGAACGTGCTCGTCGGTCACCTGTTCGTGGTCCTGCGGCTTGTTGTTCCTTTTCTGCAGCCTTGAGATCCTTCTGCATTTGGCGCCATGTTCCGCCAATGAGTTGCAGAACTTCTTCCTTGGAATTGGCACCGATGGATTGCTTGGCACCTGAACTGCTGACCCAAAGTCGGCCTTCTTTGCCATACGGTCGCTGAGGATGCGATGTGCCTTCCTCACGCTTGATTTTCTTGAGGCCGACTTTGCGAGCTGCGAGATACAAACCATCGAGGTCAGGCTTGAGAACGGATGAATCTCTAGGGACGCGACGTCCACCACGTCGAGACGTCTTTGCATCGAAGTAACCAGGCCATATACAGATACGGTCTGGATTGTGTTCCATCGTCTCGCCTCAACATTGCCTCAAGGTTGAGAGGTATCAACCCAACGATGGTGATGTTCACTCAAGGAGAACGCCGTTGATGACGCCGTCCTTGCCAGGTCGGGACGTGATCTTGACGTTGCCTTCACTGGTTTCGATTACTGCGCCCTTGACGAGGATGTTTCGTCGGACGTAGTTTGGATCGGATTCGTTCTGAATCACGTTGATGATGTCAGCGTTGACGGTCTTACCGGTCTTTGGATTGTTGACCGAGACCTTGTTGGCTGCCATAACACGAACCATGGTGTTGCCGCCAGCCTTGCGGTAGATCTTGCGTCGAGCCTCACCGACGAGAGCGAATTGCTTCTCGGTTGAGATTTCAGTCGAGCGCTTTCCTCGTGCTTGTACACGTCGTCCGCCGCTTGGTTTTTTCTTGGAAATTCCATGCCATTGTGCCATGTGTCTCTCTCCTTGCATCGCCACCGACTTGCAGGGCGTATATCAAGGCAACCCCTAGGAGCAACGACCCGAATAGGTGGAAAGAAGCTCACCATCGTGGGCAATAAGACGTGCTTCAATCACATCACCTGGCTTCAATTGAGCAACGCCTTGAGGCGTTCCTGTGTAGAGCAAATCGCCGTTGGAAACGGGTGCCCACGTCATCAGAGAGGCGACTTGTTCGGCAGGCGTGATGCTCATCTCAGAGAGGGTTGCTTCTTGCCAGCGCTCACCGTTGACATCGCATTCGATGCGGAGTGCTGTTGCTTCATCGGTCAGTGCTTCAAGTCCATGTCGCCATGGATAGAAGGTGCCGAGCACAGCTGCTTGTCGAAATGTCTTGCCTTTTGCCCATGGTAGGCCATCCGCTCGAAGGAGGGATTGTGCGGCTCGGTCGGTCAGATCAAGACCAATGGCGACCGCATCGATGTCACCGTGTTGCGTTAATCGAACGACGCATTCCGTTTCCAAGTGGACTTCACCCGGATGTTTGGAGACGTGCAGCACATCCGATTCGGTCTTGCAACCGTCCGGTTTAACAAAAAAGATGGGTTCAGGCGGTTGCTCGTTTCCAAGTTCCTTGGCATGGGCTGCAAAGGTTCGAATGGTGCACCATACGGCCATGAATTGCCCATTGGATGCCAGTTCTTGAACCGAAGGGTGAAACATGGTCGAGGTTTGGGCAGGGTATGGCGAAAGAATTCCAAGTCAAGAAACGGCGACCTGTGCGACGAAAGCACATCGCTCCGTTGTTGAAGGAACTCGAAGAAGGGCTGAGTATTGACTTGGCTGTCGATGGTGCATTCTTGGAAATGGCCAATTATGGCCCATGGCAACTGGTGTTTGTTGACAAAGTGGCCAAGACGATTGAAGTCAACGATGATGAAGGCCGCCGTTGGGCGTTTTTGACGCTTCGTGGCTTTTTGGAACATCCTGATTCGAAGCGCTGGGTTGCTGTCGATCACGGTGCCATCCCATTCCTGATGAACGGAGCTGATTGCATGGTTGCTGGTGTTCACGGTGCAGATGAGGACATCGAAGTAGGTGATCTTGTCTGGATTCGCGACAAGGAACATGGCCGACCGCTTGCACTTGGATGGGCCACCATGGCTGGAAGCGAGATGGTGGAAGCGACCAAAGGTAAGGGCATCAAAACCATCCATTGGGTTGGCGATGAATTGTGGGACATGGAAGCATAACTCAAATAGATGAGTCGAGCCCAATTTTATTCATGCGAACCGTCATAGCACTGACACTCATTGCTCTTCTCGCTGTTTCAACCACGTCCTATGCTGCGAAAACAGCCGGTCAAGACAACGGTCCTGAAGCCGAAGACACACCGTTTGAATCCTATACCGTGACCTCACCGTCCGTTTCTGGTGAAACATGGACGCTCGTTGTCGTCATGGATGAAGCCCACATGAGCAACAACACAACCTTCGAGATCTCATCGCAAATCTGTCTTAACGATGGTGTCTGTGACCCTCCAGTGGTTCAAGAATTGACCATTGATGGTGCAACACATACCACGTCGTTGACACCACCGAACGACCACTCCTACGTCAACTGGCGCGTCAAGGCCATGTACGAAGACGACACCAAGGATTACTTCCCATACGGCTCATGGTACACCGTTTGGTCGAGTTGCTACTACGACGATGGCAGCTACTACGGTCCAGATGCTGAAGGCGATGGATGTGGTGAAGAAAGCGAAGATTCACCAGGCTTTACACTGATTCCTGCCCTTGCAGCCGTCGGATTGGCCATCGCCGTTGCACGACGTAACTAAGCACAGTGTTCGACAAGTCGTTCAAGGAAACGACGATGTTCACCGCCCCACATCTGAAGGATGACGGACAGTTTTGATTTGTCTGCATGAAGCATGCCTTGGAAGAAACCAACACGGTCCAAATCGCTGTGAACCAGTGGAAGATGCTCGTGTTCAATTTCGATCAGAAGACCATCCTCGTGTTTGGAAATGGTCATGGAAGGATGTGTGATGGCATCCTCTACTATCTCGAACTTGACTCTCCTTGAGGAAAGGAACGCTTCGACACCCGAAAACAGAGCATCGACATCGATGCCCATTCCGTCCATATCGGCACCGTAGGAGGCGAGGAAGGGTAGGTCCGTCTCGTTCTGTTCCATCAGATGATCCAGCCCACGAGCCATCTCATCTTCGTCCATGGAATCACGCAACCTGAGAGAGTTTGGTCCAACCGACCACGCGTCCATCGGTTGCATCGACAGCCACAGCAAACGTGTGTTCCCAGATGCCTTCGTCCCATGTTCGAGAGAGGTCGAGCGTCGTTGCTCCAACGGTGGTACTGGTCAATTGACCAAGCAAGTCGTTGGCACCATCACCAGGGACGGCGACGAGGAAGCCAACGCGTGAATCCGTGTGATAGGCTCCATTCGTATCGAAGATGGCTTCAGAACCTGTCAGTTGTGGGTATCGCTGTGTATCCGACAAGCGTTCCTCCAAGGTTGAAATGTTGGCCACGGCTGGAATCGATTCACGGTTGTGCGAAGCCAATTCTTCGAACGATCCTTTGTCGAGATAGGTGCAGTTGTCGCTTGTTGGCTCTCCAGTCAGTTCGAACAGAACCCATCCTGACGTATCGTCAAGCGCCACCCAAGATACGTTCCATTGTGTGCTAGCACCCGTTCGTTGATCGAGTCCACGCCAAATGTAGCCTCCATCGTCCAGCGCGGCTTTGGCACCACTGGCAGAACCGCCGATGTAATCGAAACACTGCATGGCCTTCTCAAGCGTGTGCTCACGCATACTGGAAGCATCAGGTGGATGGAGCTTGTCTTGACCGCCCCAGTCTTCCTGAACGTCTTCATCAAGAGCAAGAAGGTTGGCCCGTGGACGAATGTTGTAGTCCTTACCAAGATCAAGAACCTTTGATCCTCGTGTCAGCTTGGTCGTCTTGAACGAATGATGCAGTTCCAATTCACCCTCTGGAAGCAGGTAGTCACCAAAGGCTTCCGAGAATGGAGAACACGAGGATTGGAGGGAACCATCGTTGGAAATGATGACATCAACGGTTTGTTGACTTGCCCACGGATTGTTTTCTTCAGCCCAAATTTCCATGGTTGCTGATCCGAGACAGAGTCGCTCGATATCGACGTGGGTCGCAGCGATCTTCCACGCTTGATCATCCCCAAGCGTATCTTGACCAACGACGCGCCAGCGCCAGCCCAATCGCTCGCCAGAGGCCCCTTCTTCGATGACATCGGTCGCGAACAAGTCTTGCAATTCAATCGGTTGAAGCATCAAGGACACACCAGGAAGAATCACGTCGAGCGAGCCTAACAGGCCACCAACATCGAAGGTCTTGGCTGATCCTTCGTAGGGCTTGTTATCGATGGTCGCCGAGAATTCGAACGCGGTTGAAAGCGTCACTTGCTCCTTCAATTCGACGTGTCGCTTCGTGGTCAGAACCGCTTCACCGGGAACGTACGCACCGTCTTCTGCTTCTGGACAACTACCCTGATTGATGACCGAGTAGGTGTTTCGACCAATGTCGAAATCATCGAATTCGTAGGTGTTGGCAATCTCAACAGCCAACCAATCGTTGCTTCCGTAGGGACCTTGCGAGCGGACGGCCCCAAGCAGACTCTGCGAAGACATACCGACCAAGTCTTGGCTGGTTCCTTGACTGACCGACAAGGTTCCACGTCCTTCGTAATCCATGAAGATCCGACAATAATCGTCATCTGGTTCGAGGAAATTGAAGACAAGGTCAAGGAATCCCTCGCTTGCCATAATGGCAGGACGGTCGCCAAGACCACCAGAAATCGTGTACTCCATCGTATCACCGTAACGAAGCGGTTCGGCCGTAAACGGTTCCAATGAGGAATTGATGTACCACCAACCAGCTGCTCCAAGGAACAATGAAACGATGACGACAGCGATGACTTTTGGATCTTTAATCATGTCACCAAGGGTCGCAACATCCTGCCGCTTTGTCGCAACAGGTGTGAACACTTCTTCAGGCTCATCTTCGACAAGATCTGGAACGAGGACGGCTTCGAGAACGTCGTCTTCTTTCTCTTCAATGACAGCTTCCTTGACCGGTTCGGAAGGCGCAGGTTCGTCTTCTTCGATCGAAATGGTCGTCTCATCTTCGAGTGAGAAAACGACCTCTTCTTCCACCGCTTCTTCGGCGGCTTGAGCCTCGGATAATCCGACTTCAGTGCGCGATAATCCTGCCTCAAGAAGGCGTTCAACCAACTCGGCTTTCTTGCCGGATGTGGCGAGGTCGTTGATGACACACAGGGCCTTGAGTTTGGCCACTGTCAGCGATGATGTTTCATCTGCCATTCGTTCACCTCGATTGATTCGATGGCTCATCCCCTATCAAGGATGGTGGTCAATGCGTCAACATTGACGTTCTTTTGCCCTGTTCAGGCTTGATACGGAACGTAGGAACCGTCCTCGGCTTGAACGTAGACGGTTTGATCATAGGTACCATCCGGCATCTTGCGGAAGAAGTAGCCATTTTCAGCTGGCTCGAACACAGGCTCTGTTGCTGCTGCTTCAGCCTCAGGTTCTGCCGCCTGAGGTGGGCCGCTCGGACCTGCTGCTGCGGGCGGTGGGCCACTTGGTCCAGCCGCTGACGGTGGAGGTCCAGTTGGACCCGCACTTTCGAGAACTTCATCCTCGGTCGTCTTCTTGCTTGGCTCGGTCAAGGCTTTGACGCCTTCACCGTGACGCTGTGCACCGATGAATGCAAATCCAGAGAGGCCGAGGAAGAGCAGAGCGAAGATACCAGCCCAGATTTGATTGGGCCACATGCTTCCATCGATTTCCATGGCTCCAGAAAGTGTGTTGCCGCGATCGTTGTTGTCAACGTATTCAGCAAACAGGCACTGTCCACCGCCATCAACGTCGAATTCAAACACGAACACTTCGTCAACAATCGGCGCTTTATCGCTGATTTGGAACTGATAGTCATGCGTTGGATTCGATCGTGAATCGCGCTTAATGTCGAGAATTTCACTGGACAAGCAATTGTCTGAATTCAGGACGTAGACAGCGATTCGAGCGTTTGGATTCGCTGGAGGATTGGTGGCCGTAATCTCAATCTCAATCGGCACATCGGTGAAGTCTTCACCGTCCAATGGAGGACCCCAAACGAAACCGAGATCCTGCTCGTACGTATCGCCTACTGCTGAAGCTGTGAACGGGAAAGGGAACAGGGCAAAGCCGAACATCAAGGCGGCCAAACCGAGGTACAGGAAGACGTTCCAACGGGAACGCTTGAGGGCTTCTTGACGCTCTTCAAGCGTCATTTCCTTCATCGCTTCTTCATGATGGTCATCAAGAGGAGGGACGGATTCTGTGGTTTCTTCCTCCGCTGGCTCGGTGGGTTGTTCCTCATCGGACATGTAGAAGGCCCAAAACGGCCGAGCATTTGAAATCCTCTCTGTTTTTCTTCTGACCATGAGCGAGTTGAGAGAACAGGACGGGCTTCGCCTAGCCGTCTTGTCTCGCGGCGCTCGTCTGTACTCGACGCGACGTCTTGTCGAAGAGGCGCGAAAACGTGGCCTTGATGTCAATGTTCTCGATCCGATGAGCTTCTCATTGTTCGTTGATGACAACGGCATTGATGTCATGCATGAGGGACGCCCAGCGGCCTTCGATGCGGTCATTCCACGCATTGGCCACTCCATTACGCGACACGGTGTTGCCGTTCTACGCCATCTTGAGCAGATGGGCATCTGGACGGCCAACACCGGACAAGGCATTCTCCAAAGCAGAGACAAGTTGCATGCTTCGCAACTGCTCGCTCGAAACAAGATTCCAGTTCCAAAAACCGTCTACGTACGAGATACAGCCGATATCGAACACGCCATTGAAGCGGTCGGTGGACTTCCTGTCGTTGTCAAAGTGACCGAGGGAACGCAAGGCCAAGGCGTGTTCTTGCGTCACACCTACCACGAAACGCGGAATCTCGTACAAGGATTGTTGCACACCAAGAAAGCCATCCTGATTCAGGAATACATTGCTGAATCACACGGAACCGATATCCGTGCTCTGGTCGTTGGAGACCGAGTCGTTGCCTGCATGCGGCGACGTGCCCGTGGACGTGAATTCCGAAGCAATTTCCATCTCAATGGAACGGTTGAACCGGTTGATCTCGACCCTGCGTTCGAAGAAGTAGCATGTCGTGCAGCACGTGTTCTTGGTCTCCGAGTTGCAGGTGTTGATCTGCTCGAATCCGAGGACGGCCCACTCGTTCTCGAGGTCAACTCAAGTCCTGGACTGGAAGGCATAGAGAAGGCCAGTGGCGTGAACGTTGCTGGAGAAATCATCGATTTCGTCATCAACGATGCGGTCTTCACAGAAGTTGAGTTGGACAAATTGCTTCGAACCGTTCCTGGTGAAGGTGTGTTGTCGATTCAACTGCTTCATCATCCGAATCTTATTGGTCATTCCATTGGCGAAATCTTTGCCAACAGTGAGCAGCCACCCGTCTATGCGCTCAGTCGTGGCGAGAAGATGATGTGGAATCCGGAACCAAGTGTTCAACTTCGTTACGATGATGTCTTGATCTGCTACGGTGAGCTTGAATCGCTCCGAGCAACGCTACGTAAGGCGGTGTTAATGTCGCCTCCCATCACAACGGACTCGCCTTCGAGCGAAGAGACCAACGCTTGAGGTTTGAATATGAAAACGAAAGCCAGCACACTCGCGATAGTAATCATCCTTACAATCGCCCTTCCAACCTTTTTGCCATCAGCATCAGCAGATGATGACTACACCACTGCAACGATCTTAATGGATTCATCAACCAGTTACATCTGTTCCCCAGATTGTGGACCTGAAGGTGTCGATGAGTTTGACTGGTACCGAGTTACGGTAGAACCCTACACCATCTCGCAAATCTTTGTAGAAAATCTCGATGACATCGCCTCAGTTACCATGCGTGCATCCGTGTACACATCCGATTTGTTGAATCCTGAACACCAGTTTGAGATCGATGCCAACAACAACGAAAGTGTCCTTTTGAACAATTCAATGAATGCTGCAATGGATTTCTATGTCGAGATTACGACGATTGATGGATGGGGTGACGATGGCTCGAACTATGTCATCAGTCGAACCGATGAAAACGACAACTTCTGGCAAGTTGCAACTCCAATCCTACCCGGTTCCTTTCTTCCAGAGGGACTGGTGTGCATTTCTGATTGCCAAGATGGAGTCCTCGACGGAGAAGATTGGTACCAAGTCGCCATTGATGCCGACCAACAAATCGCAGTTGTAGCCGAGGAGCTCTCTTGGTTCACGTACCTTGATTTTGAGTTGTATCGACTCGTGGATGGTAACATCGAAACCTTTGCTTACGAATATCATGGTGGCAGTGCAGGAGGGCTGCAAGATTACAGCGTTCGAGCATGGTTTAACACCACAGAGGCATCAACATACTTCATTCGAGTGTACACCTCAGAACCCGACCCAGTTCTCTACAACCTTTCCGTCTCAATCGGCACATGGGTCGACGTGGTCGAGGATGATTTCCATTGGGTGAGTTTTCCGAACGTGAAATTCGGTGATGAAATACGAGTTCAAGCTGTCCGAACGGATACACCCAACGATCTCGATGTACTGATGTTCAATGCAAATGCCTTCGAAGAATACCGTTTGGGGGTTGCTGATGGAACAGGAAGTTCCCCTGAGGAACTCCTTGCCGAAGAGGATTGTCTCGTTTGTTCAATTCAATTTACTGTGACACCAGAAGAATCCGGCATATTGAATGTCAGACCTCAGACAACACATGATGCTCAACAAGAGATTTCATGGTCTCCAACGTTGTTCCTCGTTGCAGACTATACCGATTATCGTAGCAATCCACCCTCCAACAGCGAGGTCGATGTTGCGAGTATTTTCCTGTCGATAAGTGTCCTTGAATCGCAGTCCATGTCGGAGAATTACCAGGTGTTCCAAGAGGAAGTCAACGGAGACTGGACGCTTGTCCACTCTGGAACAACGTCGACGGGCACACTCCAGCCACCAATGGGAGGTTGGTTGAGCAATGTATCCGAAATCGGTGATGGGTCCACAAAGACAGTGTACAAGGTCGAAGTTCGAGACGGTTTGACCAATCAACTCCTCTCAGACTCAACCTTTGAAGTCACAAACCTCGTTCCTGTGGCGAAAATGCAACTGAATGGCGATGTCGGAGGAACCTTCAAGCAAGGTTTGCCTGTCATTTTCGATGGAACCACAAGCTGGGATGGAGACAACGACCATCTGAGTTATTCATGGATGCTTGATGGTGTTGAGTTGTCAACCGAACCCTTTTTCGAAGCCGAATTCATGGAAGGAGATTATCTCCTTGAGTTTAAAGTAGAAGACGTATTTGGCGCACAATCACGGTTGACTCAAGCGCTATCGGTTGAACCAATATCGCTTGATGGATTCAGTCAGAACGTCAATATTACCGTACCTGATGAAACAGTGGCAACCATCACAACCATGAATGTGAACATGCAAGAAACATCCATTGCCCCTTCATGGACTGATTTTGAATTCATTTCGACAGGAGTTGGAATTGGGATTAATGTCGAATCAAGAATCACACAAACAACACAGTACGATCTCACGTTGACCTACATTGACAATCAGACCTCCTTTGATAAAGTCAATCAAACCGTTACGACAGAAACCGCACTGAAAATGAACCTTGCTGTCTTCATTCGAGATTTGGATACCAACAATGTCACAATTTACGACATGCCCATGCCATCGGAAGGACAGGTCTATGAAGGCCAGCCTTGGTTCCCGGTTGGACTGTTCGAGAAAGTGTACTATTGGGGTGACCTAGCCGTTATTGATACAACCACGAGCACAAGTAGTTCGAACACTGTGAGTGTTGATGTTGAGATTCCAGCGCTTGATCTCATGGATTACATAACAAGTATGGCAAGTTACATTCCTGGTTCGCAAGTCCCTCTTCTCGTTCTTGGAATAGCAATCGATTACAACTTATACATCGATATCGATCTTCAAGTCGATGTTCACAACAATGGAGAGATTGTTGAAATGGTTGTCCAAGCAGGTAGTTCGACACCCGAAACGTTACCGAGTACGCCTGTTGATCTTCAGCAAAATGAGTCCATCCAATACTTCTCATACTCAGATACTGAATCACTGATCGAAATTTTCGGTTCCATTGGACTACGGCTCAGAATCGCTCAACCTGCATGGTTGACAACAGGGCTTGGTTTCATCGTCGAAGACCCGATGTTCTTGGAAGGGGAGTGGGAAGCAAAATTGGTGAATTCAAGTGGCCCAATCGGAAGCAGTACCTCCATGGGATACGCACTCTCGGATCAACTTCTTACAATTACTGTGAATCAAACCGTTGAGGAACCTCCTCAAGAAAATGAGACTGAAAACAACACAGAGGAGAACAACTCTTCTGGAACCAATGAAACAACAGACGAGAACCCCCTGGACAACACAACAGAGAATCAAACCAATGAAACTCAAGATACGCAGGGCGACACAGAAACACCTGTTGAACAACCCGATGATGCAGGTACGTCTTCGGAAGCGCTCAATCCGCTCGACTATGCGCTATATGGAGGCATTGTAGCCGCCGTTTTGGTGCTGTTCATGATCTTTGGACTGCTACGACGAAAAAAGCCACCTAAGAGCCCACAGCAAACAAATCAACCTGCATGGGAATTCAATCAGGGCAATTCATGGTGACCATCTTGTCCGCTTTTTCAAAGAAAAGCGACGCTTGATTCCCGTTCGGGATTTCATTCAACAGATTCATATGGATGAGTGCTAACTGCACCCTGTCCGCAAGGACACGGGATGCACTCCGCTTCGGCGGAAAACAACGGCGCTGATGCCATATGGAGAGAAAACACACACAGCCGAAGGCTCGACGACCGAGCCAGCTTCGTCTCACAGACGAGGACATTCAGCTTCCTCCACGTCTCGTTCACATCCAGAACCTTCCATGGTTGGACTGTTACGATCAGCAACTGCGTACGGAGAACAAATCTCAGAACACGCGCAAGACCTACCTCAACGGTCTTCGCGCTCTAGTTGAGACTACACTTCCTGGAGAGAACGTTCTCTCCGAGCACGACCTCGAATCAATGGATGTGGCAACACTGGCTCAACGCCTTGAACCCCTCAACGGTCGAATCGATCGATGGACTCATTCGATGAGCGAGTTGAGTCCATCGACCTACAATGCTCGTCTTGCAGCTGCTCGTCACATGATCAAGTGGCTTGGTCATCGATGGCCAGACCATCTCGTCCGTGCTCGAACGGGCCGCAAATTGCCACGAACGCTGACTCGACGTGAATTGACTTCAGTGATTGAAGCAGCGAATACGTCTGAGAATGCCATCGCTTCCGTGGTCGTGACCGTCTTGCTCGATACGGGCATGCGCGTTTCGGAATTGTGCAACCTCAATTTGTCCGACATTGAACTCGAGGGATTGCATGCGAAAGTCATCGGTGGGAAAGGTGACAAGGACCGTATCGTCTTGTTCACACAACGTACCAAGAACTGCATCGATGCCTATCTTCCGATTCGAAATGCACGTATTCGTGATGATGATTTACCGTTCCTCCTCAATCAAGCAGGACGACGTTTGCAACCTCGAGGTGTGCAACGTCTCATGGATCAACTGGCTTTGGAAGCGAATCTACCGAAAGGAAAACTCACTCCACACGTTCTTCGTCACAACTTTGCGACTGGATTGCTTGAGCGTGGTGCTGATCTTGTCACCATTCAGCGACTACTCGGTCACACCAGCATTGCAACAACACGCGTCTATCTCGACATCTCCGACCAAACCTTGCGAGAGGTCTACCATCGTGCTCAATCCATGCGTCAAACCATGGATGAGGAGCAAGCACAACGCGATGAGAAGTTGGTTGAACAAGAAGGTGGAACCGAAACGTTCGGTATTGACGTCTCACGAACGTGATCGCTTTCGCTTCTCAATGGAATCAGGACCTGCCCATTCACGATGTGGTGTCACATCTTGACCAGAATGGCCTTCGATTGGACAATGCTTTCCAGACCGACAACGTGAACAATTGCCCTTTGGAGGCAATTCAACGGTCTTTCGCAAACGACCGTACTTCCTCCTTGGCATAGACAACCATCGGTCAAGACGGTTTTACAATATAGCGCTCGAATCGAATCAATTCTTTCGGAACCATGGCATATCGGTCACACTTCGTGGAACCTTCAAGGTCTTACCCTTGCGCCCATCATCGGATTTGACCGACTTGACCTTTTGATCGCCCTTGGCTTTCTCCACGGTCTTTTCAGCGACCTTCTTGCCAGCTGCAGTTGCCTTTGAAGCGGCTTTCTTGGT
>JBMYNT010000027.1:0-25903 GCA_049598575.1 Candidatus Poseidoniaceae archaeon
CTTCCCTAGAGATAACTCAAGCACCACAGCTCAGACAGTCATCAGGACTGTCAAGGCTGCAAGCGATTTCTTCCATGCTGGTCAATTCAGCACGCTCAGCAAGACCGTTGACCGTTGGGTCGTTCTTTGCCTTGCTTTCAACTGTGAATTGAATCGCATCAGCAGCAGCCTTGGTTCGCAGGTAGTACATACCTGTCTTGAGACCGGACTTCCAACCATAGAAGTGCATTGAACTGACCTTTGCTGCGTTTGCATCGATCATGTGGATGTTCATGGATTGGCTTTGGTCGATGTAGGCACCACGGTCTGCAGCCATGTCGAGAACATGCTTTTGCTTGATTTCCCAAGTGGTCTTGTACAAGGCCTTGATGTTGTCTGGAATGCCTTCGATGGCCTGGATGGATCCCTTGTGTCGTAGGATTTCGTCCTTCAACTCCATGCTCCAAAGTCCTGCAGCGATGAGGTCGTTGACCAAATGCTTGTTGAGAACGATGAATTCCCCAGAGAGGGTTCGGCGAACGTAGAGGTTCGATGTGAACGCTTCAAAGCACTCGTTGTTTCCAAGAATCTGTGAGGTTGAAGCAGTTGGCATAGGAGCGACAAGGAGAGAATTGCGCATTCCCTTCTCCATAATCTCTGCCTTGAGCGAATCCCAGTCCCATCGACCGGAATGCTCGTTCATACCCCAAAGGTCGAACTGGAGCAATCCTTGAGAAGCAGGTGAACCTTCGAAGGTTGAGTATGCTCCATCAACGATGGCTGCATCCTTGGATGCAGTGCAGGCTGCAAAGTAAATCGTTTCGAAAATCTCCTTGTTGAGCGCACGTGCTTCAGGGCTGTCAAAGGCCATACCAAGCATGGCGAAGGTGTCAGCAAGTCCTTGAACGCCAAGACCGATTGGTCGGTGACGCATGTTGGAGTTGCGAGCTTCTTCGACTGGGTAGTAGTTGACATCGATGACCCGGTTGAGGTTGCCTGTTGCATGATAGGTAACATCGAAGAGGAGGTCGTGATTGAACGAACCGTTCTCGACGTACTTTGGTAGAGCGATGGATGCGAGGTTGCAAACAGCAACTTCGTCAGCAGAGGTGTACTCCATGATCTCTGTGCAGAGGTTGGATGATCGAATCGTTCCCAAATTCTTCTGGTTGGACTTGAGGTTCGCAGCATCCTTGTAGAGCATGTACGGCGTACCTGTCTCGATTTGTGCTTCAACAATTTTGTCCCATACTTCTCGAGCAGGGACGGTTTTGCGAGCCAAGCCTTGTGCCTCATAGGAGTGATACAGTTCCTTGAATTCGTCACCGTAAGCGTCCTGCAATCCAGGGCACTCGTTTGGACAGAAGAAGGACCAGTCAGCGTTGTCTTGGACACGTTCCATGAACAAGTCAGGCGTCCACAATGCGTAGAACAAATCACGAGCACGCATTTCTTCCTTACCGTGGTTCTTTCGCAGGTCGAGGAACTCGATCAAATCAGGGTGCCATGGTTCGAGATAGATGGCGATAGATCCCTTTCGCTTGCCGCCACCCTGGTCAACATAACGAGCTGTATCGTTGAAGACACGAAGCATAGGGACGATACCGTTGGATGTTCCGTTGGTTCCCTTGATGTACGATCCCTTTGCTCGGATGTGGTGGATGGAAAGTCCAATTCCACCTGCAGACTTGGAGATCAATGCACACTGCTTGAGTGTGTCATAGATACCGTGCAGAGAATCGTCTTGCATGGTCAAAAGGAAGCACGATGACATCTGAGGCATTGGTGTTCCGGAGTTGAAGAGTGTCGGCGTAGCGTGGGTGAAGTAACCGTTTGACATGAGGTCATAGGTGCGTAGTGCCTTTTCGATGTCACCGTGGTGGATACCAACTGCAACTCGCATCAGCATGTGTTGTGGTCGTTCTGCAACTTCTCCGTCAAGACGGAGGAGGTACGAACGCTCAAGTGTCTTGAATCCGAAGTAATCGTAATTGAAGTCACGAGTGTAATCGATGTGGTTGTTCAGTGTTTCTGCATTGGCCATGATAATGTCATAGACTTCCTCAGAAATGAGTGGAGCATGCTTTTTTGATTCAGGGTCAATGTATTCTCGAAGGTCGGTAATGACATCGGTAAACACGTCCTTGGTTGAACGGTGCAAATCATCAACGCAGATACGAGCTGCAAGCTTGCTGTAATCAGGGTGCTGTGAAACCAATGAGGCAGCGGTTTCTGCAGCGAGTTGATCCAGTTCGCGAGTTGTGACACCATCGTAGAGTCCTTCGATGGTCAATTTGGTGAGATTTGCAGGGTCGATCCAGTTTGGATCGAGTCCTTCAGCCAAACGTCGTAGTTTGTCCAAAATTGCATCGAACCGTACATCTTCTCTCTCGCCTTTCCTGTTTACAACTTGCATAGTCATTTTGCCTCATCTCCTGCTTGTTTCGGTGCGTGCGTATCTCTCTTTGTTCGCGGTCGGTTCAAAAGTCTTCGTCCATGGAAAACCGCTGTTGGACACTTCCGAGGGAAGCACCGTCCATGACACCGGACTTCTGGTATTCGCCAACTCGCTTTTCGAAGAAGTTGGTCTTGCCTTGCATGGATATCATCTCCATCCATGGGAATGGGTTGCCAACATCGTACAACTTTGAAGCACCGAGGGAAATCAAGAGTCGGTCAGCAACGAATTGGATGTATTGCTTCATCAAATCCTCGTTCATACCAATGAGGTTGACGGGAAGTGCGCTGGTAACAAACTCAATTTCAATCTCGACGGCTTCTGCAACAATTCGGTGGATGATGTTCTCAGGTGTTGGACGCTCAAGTTTGCTGTGCAACAAGCAAGCAAAGTCGCAGTGGAGCCCCTCATCACGGCTGATCAATTCGTTGGAGAAGGTCAGGCCTGGCATAAGGCCACGCTTCTTGAGCCAGAAGATCGCACAGAACGAACCCGAGAAGAAAATACCCTCAACTGCTGCAAATGCAACCAAACGTTCTGCAAAGGAACCTCGCTTTCGGGACAACCATCGGAGAGCCCAGTCGCCCTTGCGCTTGACAGAAGGTACTGTTTCTAGCGCTTTGAACAAGTGATTCTTTTCGTTGGAGTCTTTGATGTAGGTATCGATCAAGAGCGAATACGTCTCTGCATGGATGTTCTCCATCATGATTTGGAAACCGTAGAACGCTCGAGCCTCTGCCCAGCAGACTTCATTGGAGAAGTTAACAACAAGGTTCTCGTTGACAATACCATCGCTTGCAGCAAAGAAGGCAAGGACGTGCTTGAGGAAATGTTGCTCGTCTTTGTTGAGCTGTTCCCAGTCTTTCATGTCCTCTGCAAGATCGATTTCTTCTGCAGTCCAAAACGATGCAGCGTGTTGTTTGTACATACCCCAAATGTCATCATGTTCAATCGGGAACAGAACGAAACGATCCAAATTTTCTTGGAGCATCGGTTCAATGTGTTCTCGCGATAGGTCTATCTCAATTCCGTCATCATTCCGATTGTGCTCGATTACCATATTGTCACCTTCCACCAACGCGCTGGAGTTTGTCCTCCATCCGAGATGGCACATAAATATGCGCATGCCTGAAGCACATAAAGGCGTGTTTTAGGAGGGGTGCGAAACGAGGGACTGCGCTAAGAAACCTGTTTTTATGACCGATTTCTATAAGTACCGATTTTTTCGAAAAGTAAAGTGATATTTTTCAGCCGAATTTTACCTCTGTTTCCACTGGAACCAAATCAAAGACTCCTTGAACCACCGTGAAGAGGCAAAACCATGCGAACCGAGATCCATGTCAAATTCGCAAAATTAAACCAAGACGCACGTCTTCCAACACAAGGGAGTGCACAAGCTGCCGGCTGGGATTTGTATGCGCTTGAGGAAACGACCGTTGTCAGAGGCGCATCGGTGATGATACCGACCGGTCTTGCATGTGCCATCCCTGAAGGATGGGAAGGACAGATTCGATGTCGGTCATCACTTGGAAGGAAAGGGATGATTCTTCCCAATGGAGTAGGTACCATCGATTCGGATTATCGTGGAGAGCTCAAAGTGCTTGCAACATGGATTGGTGAAGGCGACTCCTTTACAGTAGGAAAAGGAGAACGAGTTGCCCAGATGTTGTTTGCTCCAGTTCCTCTTGTCCACGTTGAAGAAGTAGCGCTCGATGAGTTGGAATCGACTGAACGAGGCGAAGGTGGATTTGGCTCGTCTGGACAATATTGAGGAACGAGCATGCCTTCCGTCGACATTCGTAACTTGGGCGTCGTGGAATACACAGATGCTCTCGAATTGATGTCCACATTGCAACAACAACGAATCAACAATGAAATCCCGGATACTATTCTCTTTCTCGAACATCCAGAAATCGTTACGGTTGGACCACGTGCGAGAAACGATGGAATCGCCCCTCCATCCGATTACAGGAGCCATCCTGTCGATCGAGGAGGTGGTCTTACATGGCACGGGCCTGGCCAACTTGTTGTTTATCCGATCATACATTGGAATAAGGATGATGAAAAGTCCGTTGCAGATATCATTTCAAAAATCGAATCATGGGTCATTGCAGCCTTAGACTCGCTTGGCATCCAAGGATACAGAGATGAGAGGATGCAAGGCGTTTGGGTTGATAACAAGAAAATCTGCAGCATTGGCTTGTCCTTCCTGCGATGGGTGAGTCGCCATGGATTTACAATCAACTACAACACACCCGAAGGGAGAGTTGAGAACCTTGCTGGATGTGGATTGGACGAATCAACAACGACCTCGCTCGGTGCACTTGGGTATGCAACGTCTCGCGAGAACATCGAGGCAGCTCTATGTCAAAGCATGTCGAACATACTGGAACGCTTGGGAAACAAACAAGTGCATATATGAGAATGGCTGGATTTGATTACATGGGAGAAGTCGTTCTGGGGATTTCAGGCGCAAGTGGAGCCATTTACGGCGTCCGTCTTGCTCAAGCACTGAACAAACTTGGCATCGGCATTCGCCTCGTCGTCAGTGACTCGGGCCGCATCACGCTCAAGCATGAGTGCGATACGACTCCTGAAGCCCTTGCAGAGGAAACTGGAGCCATTCTCGAAGCACAAGCCAACATTGGCGCAAAATCTGCTTCAGGTTCTGCACCAATTGACGCAGTTGTGATTTGCCCATGTTCGGGCACAACGCTCGGCAAACTTGCTGCAGGTATTGGTGACAATTTGATCACACGATCTGCCATTGTTGCCATGAAAGAACAGCGTAAACTCATCATCGTACCTCGAGAGGCGCCCTATGCCACGGTCCACCTAGAGAACATGGCTAAACTCTCCGGCTGGGGCACTGTTGTCATTCCAGCATCGCCAGGATTCTACAATCATCCAACATCCATTGACGATATGGTCGATTTCGTTGTTGCTCGCATCCTTGACCAAATCGGTCTTGAGCACACCATCGGGAAGCGCTGGACTGGCGAAGAATTGGACGAGTGAGAAGCAGTTCTCCAACGGGTTCAAATGAGCCAACCGTTTGTTTGACTTCATGAGCACAGAAGATTCACTAGAATCTTTGACAGTTGAGCAACTCAAAACGTTGCTGGAAGAGCGTGGTCTGCCAAAATCTGGCAAGAAAGCAGAATTGATCGAAAGGCTCAGTGCATCCGATGAGAAAAACGTCATCGAGTTAGGAACATCCGTTTGGAGCAGAACCGTTGTTGGTCAATTCAACCTTGCACAAACCGTTGGCTCCATAGCAGCAGTCCTCCTTCTGATGGTGGTCGTGTTCAATCCCTCAATTCTTGGCTTCGGGGAAGACGAGCCAGTGTACCAGCCGATTGGATTTGATGCAAGTCAAACACGATGGTATGCACAAGAACTCGTCAATTTGGGTCACCCTGAATGGGAAGGGCGTATGTCCGGAAGTCCTGAAGAGGCTGCCGGAGCGCAAATGATTCTCGACAACCTTACCGAAATGGGGTACTCGCCTCAACTGAATACCTACCCCGTTCCGATGTTTGCCGTTAACAGTGCACCAATTCTTTCCATGTGCATTCCACCTGCGGGTGGAATCTTAGGTGGTGCTGTCACTGGTGCGGCATGCAACAGTGGCGTCGGTGCGCAAATTACAACCTTTGAACATCGAACAGAATTTGTTCTTCAAGGATACTCTGGTTCTGCAGATTATCAATTCGGTCAAGAAATGGAATTGATCGATCTTGACGATGGGACTGTGGATTCACTCTGGAGTGATGCAGCCGGTAAAGTGGGAATTGTTCGAGGTGGAAACAGCATCGATGGAAACACTGGAATCTACATCAAGGCCGCTGAAAATGGGCTCGCAGGCATATTGAGAATCAACAACCAATCCAACTGTGGTCAGATTGTGGCTGATGACTGCATTCCCATCTTCAAATCCATTCGTGTTGACGACATGAAATCTGCAAACAGCGGCTCGATTCCAGAAAACATACCGTTCATTGCCGTTTCAAACAACACTGGAAACCAAATGCTTGCATTGGCTGAACAAGGTGCCTTCCTTCGTTTGTTCTCGGATGTTGATAATGCTGGTGAACTCTCTGTCAGTGTCCCATGTGGAACGCTATACGGAAAGAGTGACGACCTCATCATCGTTGGAGCACATCACGACACGGTCTATCATGCCCAAGGTGCAGTGGACGATACATCAGGTACTGCAAGTGTTCTCGAGATGGCTCGCCAAATTGCCATGATTGCAAACAAGAGTGGGACGCCAGAATACACGCTTCGATTCTGTACATGGGGAGGCGAAGAAGAGGGTCTTTGGGGTAGCAGGGCTTATGTTGGAGCCAACGCAAATGAACTCGCTCGAAATCTACGATTGTACGTCAACCTTGACATGAACCATGTTGATATCGATCCAGCAACACGCGGCAACAGCTTACGTTTCTTCTCAAACTCAAAGGAAGACATCAATGCGATGAAAGACATTCTCGAAGTTTTGGAAAAAGAACGAGAAGACTTGTTTCCAAAGTACTCTGTTTCGACAGGGTTGTACGAAGGTGCAAAAGGCGAGCCTGATGGAATGCCGTACAACTCAGATCACGGACCGTTCGTCTACGACCTTCCAGATGGTGTGACAGGCAATGCGTTGGTCTGTTACGGCTCAGGTTCCTGGGAGTATCACACCTACGCCGATACAATGGATCGTTTCAATGAAGAGTCACTGGGCGTTTCTGTCATCGCTTATGGAACCTACATCCGTCACCTCGCTTGGCCCGTCTTTGAATGAGCGTTGAGTTCAAGAAGGCGACGTGGGTGGACGTGGCATGGTAAAACCGAGCGCACACGCTTCGCACATCTTGGTTGCTTCAAAATCAGAAGCCGTACAGATTTCAGAGAAGATTGGCAAACTCAAGGATTTTGAGAAACTTGCTCGGAAGAAATCCACCTGCCCATCGTCCCAACGTGGCGGTGATCTTGGGTGGTTCCGAAAAGGAAACATGGTTCGAGAATTCGAGGAAGCAGTTTGGAGTACACCACTCAAAACGGTCTCAACTCCGGTCAAGACTCAATTCGGTTATCACCTGATTTGGGTTCATGAGCGAGATGAGGAGTGATTTCGATGCCGATTTCCGTTGGCTTGGACGATTATCTCGTTCATGGTATTCACGGATTTTACGACAAAGAACACACCAAACCTCAACCCTTCAACATCTCGATACGAGTCGACCTATCGAATACTGTGGAGGATGGACAACTCGGCAGCACTGTCGACTATGCACAACTCCAGGAAGCCATTGACAATGTTGTTTTGCATTCTTCCCCAATTCGCCTCTTGGAAACAATGGCACAACGCATTTCAGAGCAGATTCAACACTCCGAGAATGTTGTTACTGTCTTCGTTCGGATTGAAAAACCAGAAGCTCCACTCCCACATCCAGGCGGTTTGCCTTACATCGAATACACTTGGAATCGCTGAATTCAACCCTTGGCTTGAGGGAGGATTCAAAGCCTTCATGCCTCAAGGGTGAACATGGATTCTCCTGGCCGAGTGTATGTTCCCTCCGTTCTTGAAGCGAATGGAAATGCCATCGGGATGGGGTGTTTTAGCACCGAACAAATTGCCTGGGAAGTGATGAAAACCTTCCTTGGGAAAAGCGAACAAATGAATCTTGAACAAGCAACCATCATCGCTTGGGATGTTGATGTTGTTGGTGAAGAAGGAATGACTGTTCTGGCCAAACTCGAAGGAAAAATTTGTCCCGTGTGCCAGCGAAGAACGTTTTGGGTCGACCTCGAACATCTCTCCGCCTTGTGTTACGGATCGCAGTGTTCTGCATGGATTGAACAGAGTACTGTCGATCCTGAGATCATTGACTGTGGTTGGCCTCCACTTCGCTTCCTCAAACAAGTGAAAGAGATTGAGGAAGCGTACAATGAATTGCGAACCATTGGAGCAGATGTGCTCGCTTCGGTCGATGAGCATCCTGATACTGCAACCCAGCAATTGTACGAGTCGACCTACCAAACCAATGAATGATTACATTTCTTCGATAGGTGTAATTCCCAGTCCTTCAAGACCAGAGCGCAGGAGTTCACGTGCCATTTGGCTGATAGCAAAGGCAAATCCATGAACCTCGTTCTCTTTGACAACGGGGCAGTCTCTGTAAAATCCGTTGTAAGCATTGGCAAGCTCGAGCATGTGAAGCGCAAACAAGTGTGCTTTTTGCTCTCGAACAGAACGCTCGAGAACATCGTTGTGTTTGCACATAAGACGCAACAATTCAACCAAACCTTCTGGCATTGCATCGACGCTTGGGCGTTGAACAGGAGAGATTGGAAGAGCATCTGCACGCTTCGAAATTGAGCATGCTCGTGTGTGAGCATACATGATGAACGGTGCAGATCCTGCTTCAAAAGCAAGTGCCTCCTCCCATCGGAAGGTGAATCCTTTCTCCGGACTGACCTTGATGATGTTGAATCGAACGGCTGCAGTGCCGACCGCTTCGGCAATCTTCGCAACCTTATCATCATCGTATTCTGGGCGAAGCTCACGAACAACTGCAGATGCTTGTGCATGTGCCTCTTCCAACAGATCGTCCATGAACACAACATTGCCTTGTCGCGTACTCATCTTGCCCTCAGGCAGTTTGATGAACGAATAGAACAACACTTCTGGTCGATTCTGACCAAGTTCCTCAAGCGTGAGCCCAACTTGCTTTGCTTGCAGTTTGTGATCTTCACCAAGGACATTGACAAGTCGATTGGATTCACCCCACTTCCACATGTGATAAGCAACGTCACGCGTTGCATAGAGGCTTGATCCATCTCCTCTTCTATAGAAGAATTCAGTCTTTCCTTTTAGTCCACGTTGGCCGAGATCGAGGAAACCAGCACCGTTGTCTGCGGTGTCAGAAATCTCCAAGCTATCCAGGGTTTCCATAAGTTTGGAGACTGTGCCATCCACAACAAATCTGGATTCCTTGGTGAATGTGTCATAGGATATTCCGAGGCGTGAGAGCGTGGCAAGCATACCTTCCAATACAGGGGTGTATGCTGCTTCAAACGATTCCAACACACCGACATCACCATGCTCGCTTGCATGAACCAACGATCCGATCTCCTTCTCAATCTGGGCTTTTCGTTCCTCATCAGCATCCTTTCGAAGGATTTGAGCAGCCTGATACCATCGAACGCGTTGGTGATCAGCTTTTGTGAGCCACCTCTCCGATGGAGGTTCACGTTCAGAGAGAAGCTCATTGACATCATCCTCAGAGAGATTGTCGAGTGCCCAAGCAAGGACGCCGACTTGTTTTCCCATATCATCGACGTAGTACTCTGCTCGAACATCATCTCCATGAAGTCGGTGTAAGCGAACAAGCGTATCACCAAGGATAGCGTTTCGTGCACGACCAACGTGAAACGGTCCGTTCGGGTTGGCTGAAGTGTGTTCAAGAAGAACGGTCTCTCCAGTTCGTCCCGAATTTTCGAGAGCAGAGCCAATGTGTACCTGATTCGAGAGAACCGCATCTGCAAGCCATTCAGGGTTGGCGGTGAAATTCAGATACCCATTCACAGATGAGACGCTGGCCAGCGCATCAAGTTGAGGAAACAACCCTGCAATTTCATCTGAAATCGCCTGCGGTGCTTTCCTCAAAACCGAGGCAAATGGAAAACAAGGAAGTGTCAAATCGCCTTGACTCGCTTCGCGACTCGGTTGCAGCAAGGATTTCCAAGCATCCTTGGCAACACCCATTTCGGAGAGAATCGATTCGAGATGAGGCGAGATCGTGGCCTGAAGAATCTTCATCGAATCACCTCACATCATCGGGTAGCGAAGGATTGCGGCCAAGCCACCAAAGCCGTGTGCAAGTTGTGCTCCTTCTTCTGTATCAATCGAAATAAAAGCAATTTCACTGTTGGATTTTGCAGACATTTCACTCAAAACATCGATTAGAGAAATGTTGGACAGTTCCTTATGTGAGTCATTACCTACTCCACAGGATGGGCATTCGGGGAGTTCTTCCGTACGAGAGAGTGAAGCCGTCCATGTATGGCCACATCCACTACATTCGATTTCAACCGAATTCTTTCGCATGCTTTCAGAGATGAGGAGCGTATCGACCGCACCTTGTTCAAGCGCTTTTCGAATCATCATTTCACCGTAGGTCGCACGTGGTTGAGCCTTGATCAATTCAGCAAGGAAGCGATTCATGATTTGTCGCTCAGCATCCAGTTCGATTTCACCCATCAGGGCTCCAGCGTTATCGACCAGTTCTCGTACACCCGATTCGTTGGAATAGCCAACATCGAAATGGGTCTTTGCAATCTTCTTTGCAATCTCATGATGGAAGTATTCGTTTCGAACGACATAGTCTTTGGTTGCGCCAGGCCCACCGATAATGATCGCCTGAATGTTCTCAAGGTTCGGTAGCCAATAGGAGCAGGCGTGTTCCGTGGCTCGCTTGAAAAAGTTGTGAGCTGCTTCCTCAATCAGGCGCTCGAAACGTTGGGCAGACTGGCCACCTTGTCGGTGCTTGCCCATGATGTTGGAAACCAAATGTTCCTGAACGTGAATGCGCTTGCCTGAAGCAATACCATAAGCAGCTTCAGAACGATCGATGACAAACAAACCGTAGGATCGTTTGTCGACGAGCATGTCCTCCAACTGTGTTAATTCAAAGGACGAGTCACAGCGATAACGAAAAGATAGCAAGGCTTGTGGTGGATCATCGATGACAACCGTTGTCTGACGAGTCTTATTGTTTCCAACGATGATGGCCCCAGTAAACAAAGCAACACCTCGTTCACCTGCATTCTTGAACCGAGAAAGTGACGAGATCGCAGATTCAATCGCACCTTGGACGTTCTTACGAGTGGATTTGGATTTGATGTTGGCAGCCTGGCCGTGTTCGTTTTGGAGGAGTGAGCGAGCATCGCTGATTTGTCGATCCGGTGGAATAATCACCGTTACAAGTTCAGTTCCAAACCCCTTCATTTCACGAAGGTCCTCCAGCGCGAGTTTGAGGCGGAGCCTTCTTGCTGCAAGTTCACCATCGTCCGACAACGTTTGACCCCCTGTCTGTTGGGGTCGGACCAAGGGTTTTCAACTCTCGCCTTGGATTTGATAGGACAAGCCATAAGAAACGCCTTGTCGAGGCGATTCTATGGTCGCACCAACCATCATTGCACTGGGAGGTTCACTGCTGTACGGCGACCATGATGTCAAAACATGGCTAGGACAACTTCGTCAGACCATCGTTCACGTTGAGGGTAATGGTCGGAAAATTGGCCTCGTAGTTGGTGGTGGAAAACCTGCACGAGAAGGTATTACCTTGGCAACGGATTTGATTTCTGACCGCTATAAGCTCGATGAAATCGGGATTGCAGCCACACGGTTGAATGCGACTGTCTTGCAAACCATGTTGGCAGAAATAGGCTGCAACGTCGCAGATGTTGTACCAACAACAACGGATGAAGCAGCGAGTTTGTTCGAACGTTACGATATCGTGGTCATGGGCGGAACAAAGCCAGGCCATACAACCGATGCAGTGAGTGTTGCATTTGCACGTGATGCTGGATCGGCTCATGTCATCATAGCGACCAATGTTTCGCACGTCTACACAGCAGACCCACGCACCAACGACGATGCTGAACCTCTTGATACACTCACACTCAAAGAACTTCAAAACATCACGGGCAAGGAGGCGCTTCAACCCGGACAAAGCGCTGCAGTTGATCCGATCGCTGTCAATTGGGCGATTGAATGTGGGTTGAGAATTGGCGTGCTTGATGGACGTGACATCCGTCGGATTGAAGATGCATTGGAAGGACGCCCATTCGAGGGAACCTTGGTTCAACCGGAGTGATTTGATGGTCGATGCATCCGCTGTTAAGCAGAAAGTCAAGAATATGCCAAAGCGCTCGAAAGCGATGGCTCATATCCCTTCACACAAGCATTGTCGCGTGTGCGGCATCGATATTTCTCCAAAAGCCGAAGAGCGCGTCTGCAAAAACGAAGACTGCGTCACTAAGTACGAAAAGGATGAGAAAAACAAGCAGCGTATGCGATTGTGGATGTTGATTTTCTTCACACTCTTTGCAGCGCCTTACTTGATAGCTGTCTTTATGCGATTGATGTGAATTCATCTCGTTCTGTGCCAGCCTTCAGGCAAGACAAGTGGATCAACCACTTCCGCAGCCTTGACTTTACGGACGACCTCCAAACGAAGTGCATCAAGTCCAACGTTTTCCAACGCACTCATCGTTGGTCGACCTTCATCATCGAGGAGAAGCGGCAACTTTGGTTCGCCTTGTGAACCGTTGTTTCTCCATCGCTCTTCGGATTCTTTGACAAAGTCCCAATGTTTTGGCAGTGGTTTCAATGCATCAGCCTTCGAGCTGACAACCATCAATTCCGTACCAGGCAGGAGTCGTTCTACATCCTCCAAGAGATTCATCTGGTCTTGCCACGACATGCCACATGACTCGGTCCGATCAATGAGGAACAGCACCAGGCTTCCGATGTGCTCCAGAGCCGCAATCGCTTGCAATTCGATGGAATTTCGTTCATGCATTGGTCGGTCGAGCAATCCTGGTGTGTCCACCATCTGATGTTGGAGACGGCGCTGTGTAAAGTGGCCGATGTGAATTTGTTTTGTTGTAAACGGATAATGATTCACTTCCATGTTTCCAGACGAGAGGGCGCTGATAAAAGCAGACTTCCCGACGTTTGGAGCACCACAAACAACGATGACGGGTAAGCTGCTATCGATTTGTGGAAGAGCTTTCAGAATCTCACGCGATTCGTTGAGCCATTTCAAGGAGGGGCCTACACGACCCATAATTGAACCAATTCGACCATATGCCTCCCTTCGTGCTTCATGCATCAATTCAATTCGAGCCGTGCGTATAATCTTGCGATTGTTTTGCGTTGCAATACGTTGGACTTGTGACGCACCCCATTGCAACATCGATAGGTGATGTCGATAATCATCCGTACCTACACATGCCTCAATCATGGCGACATCGAATTGAGGTGATTGATCGAGTGAAGGCCACGTCTGAACCGTTTCAGTCAACATGGTATGGATGATGTCAGCAGCAGTTTGAACCATACGTGTCATTTGTTTTCGAGTCCGAAAAACACGGTTCGGGTCTTCCACACGGTCTGCAGCCTTACGAGCACGTGAGAAGGCCTTGTCGAGAACTTCGTCCTCGAACAACACCGTTGGCAACTGCCTCCACGTGACTTTCATGACAACCCCAAATCAAGCGGAGCGCCAACACTTCAAGAACCCCTCACCCTGTTCAATGCATCAAGAAAGAAATTGCACATGGTTATGTAGGGTCGCCACCCAGAGGACATCATGCCGGAAAAATCGAACAAGGTTGACCTTCCAGATTGGGCCATAGGATTGTGGAACGACCTCGGGTCTCCTTCACTTGACAAACTCCAAGGTGTCCACAGCGGCGATTTGCTTGAGCGTCGAAACGGTTTGCGACGAGACGATTTGATCGAGATTCTCATCGACGCAAGGGCATTGCTACCTGACTCCGACCCTTGGGTTCGTGGTCGTTTGATTTCCTCTGGGAAAACAAGCCTCGAAATTCTCGATGGTGATGGCGTCCAGAGATTCATCGCCCGAGACACAATTGTCCAAATCGTTCTGGTTGCGCACACCCGTCCTGCCTACATCGACGATAAGGAACTCCTTGCATTTGAGCGAGAGGACATGAAGCGTCGCTCGACTCTTCACGAAAAAGTCGAGAAAGAAACAACTGGAAACGACGATGCGCATCTTTGGGGATGAAAGCATGGACGTCCCACTAGGATGGTCGATTCAAGAAAACCATCTCATGCGGGAATATTCATTTGAGAACTTCGCCGAAGCAAAAACGTTCATCGACGCAATTAGCGAGGTCTGTGAACAAAAAAATCACCATGCTGACCTCCACTTTGGCTGGGGATACGTGGTTGTTGAACTGACGACCCACGACCAAGGAAAGGTGACATCTCTCGACATCGATGTTGCAAAAGCCATCAACGCTCTCGAGGGATGACTATGCCAATCGATCCCAAAGGACGTGAAGCACCTGGTTACGACCGACATGTGTTCATTTGTGGCCATGAACGTCCCGAGGGTGCAGCACGGCCATCGTGTAGAAACCGAGGTAGCCTCGAGTTGCTTTCCACCATCAAAACTGCCGCCAGAGAAGAAGGATTGTCCAACATCCGAATTCAGAAGTCAGGATGTTTGGACTTTTGTGAAAATGGGATTGCATGCGTGGTTTATCCTGAGGGAACCTGGTATCGATTGAACACTGAACTTAACATCAAATCGTTGATTCAACACATCAAAGACGGGACGACCGATTCCGCTCTATTGATGGATTTTGGAGCGTAATCACAGCTTGACCGGACGTGTTGCACCACACGCTTGACACTTCAGTAACGTTGTTCGGTCTTCTTTGATGAAATGCGTATCTGGGGCAGAACATTGGCTGCACTTGATGTACGTGTTGACATAGCCAACGATCGCCTTCTTCAGACGCTTTGGTGGAATTCGTCCTTTGAATCGTGCACGTGGACCATCTCGGGATCCAGATGTGCCCAGTTCATTGAGAATGTATTGATACACGTGATTGTCGTCACGGTCCATCATTCCTACAACTTCAGTAAAGTTACGGAGAATGGTGTTTGAACCTTCGATCATGATCTGGGGTTCTGGCAAACGCCATCGTGCACGGGCTGAGATATCCTCGGGAATGTTATCTCGAGCCCGGTTCAGCAACGTCTCGTAATCAAAGTCGCTCATGATGCCTCCTGACACCCCTTTCTCTTCAAGTCTTTGATGAAAAATATCCAAAGCCTTCATGGAGGTAAGCATGTTCGCTCAACACGATAACATGTCGCTGAGTATTGAAGAGTTGAAGACCATCGTTAAGAATCTTCGAAAAGATGGACTCAATTCGCAACAGATTGCTGATGAATTGTCGCTTTCCCAGGACACCATCCAATGGCTCCTTACCGATTCAACCTCAGAACGACCAACGGACGTTCGTGTCGGATGGAGGACCATTGGTGTTCGACCTGCTCGCATTACTGCCATCGGCGAAATCATGGCAGACGTTGTCATCGAAGAGGTCGAAGCCGTAGACACTGTGGTCGGCATCTCCATCAACGGAATTGCCTTCGCACACGAGGTAGCACAGTCGCTCGATGTTGAGGTTGCCATCCACCGTAACGTCGATGGCGAGCCTGGTGCAGGCGCACTGTCCAACAAGTACGGGCAAGTCGGTGGAGGCAAGAAAGTCGTCATCATTGACGATGTTTTGTCGAGCGGCGTCACAATGAGCAACACCATTGCTGCCATTCGAGCCGCTGGAGGAGAGGTTGTTCTCGCGCTTGTTCTGGTCAACAAAACCGTCCGAAATGAAGTGGATGATGTTCCGCTCCGCGGGTTGATTCGTGCCGTACCAGTCTGAGGTGAGTTCATGCATTGGTCGGATGTTGTCGCACAACGGCTCTCCGAACGAGGGCAACATCACATCGTTTCGACCGGTATTACGCCGAGTGGTGAATTCCACATTGGCCATCTCCGTGAAATATTGACTGGCGATATGATTGCCAAAGCCGCAAAGAAAGCAGGACTGGATGTCGAATTTGTCTTTATTGTTGATAGTGCGGACCCTCTACGAAAGGTCTACTCATTTCTCGATGATTCATATTCAGAATACATTGGTCACCAACTCAAGCAAATACCGCCTCCAAACGCAGAGGGTTGTCCAGACATGGAGCGCTTTGAACAAGGCATTTCCTATGCAGATCATTTCCTTGAACCATTCAGACAAGCCCTCGAGCAAATCGACGTCCGACCAAGGTTCATCGATAACTACGAGGCGTATGCAGATGGGAATTTTGCCGAAACGGCTCGAATTGCTTGCAACAATGCAGACAAAATTCGTGAAATCATAGAGCGTGTTTCGGGTCGTGAACTCTCTGATGATTGGTTTCCTTGGAATCCCATCGATTCAAAGGGCTCCATCGATGGAATCCGGGTGACTGAGTGGAACGACCCAACCGTATCCTGGATTGATGCAGAGGGCAATGAAGGTACAAGCGATGTGACAAAGGGAGAAGGGAAACTTCCTTGGCGTATCGACTGGCCAGCAAAATGGGCTTGGATTGGCGTCACAATGGAACCGTTCGGAAAAGACCACGGCGCTGCTGGAGGGTCGTACGATACTGGAAAGGAGATTGTCGAATTGTTTGGGAAGGCAGCTCCTGTCGACCTCACCTACGAATGGATCAGTTTGCGTGGCCAAGGAGCGATGTCGTCCTCATCGGGCAATACCATCGGCCCATTGGAGGCTCTTTCCCTCGTACCGCCTGAGATTCTTCGTTACCTTGTCGCCTCAACAAAACCCAACAAAGCGATTGAGTTTGATACGGGCATGGGTCTTGTCAATTTGGCAGATGAATTTGAACGAACCACTGCTCGAGATTTCTCTATAGAAATGCAAAAAGAGGGTTTAAGCAGGCGGCAAATGGTCGCTATCGAAGATGCGAAAACTGCTCTTGAATTGTCACTCATATCTCCTCTCGAAGAAACATCAAAGGTCACCTTCCGTCATCTGTCCATGCTTGCACAAACAAAATCCAATGACGAAGATGTTTGGACCTCTCTAGGTCTCGCAGGTAACGTCACCCAATCGATGATTGACCGACTGGATCGGATGCGAACGTGGATTCAATCCCGACATTTCCCCGATGAACTACGCGTTACCATTCTCGAAGAACCCGATGTGGAGGCTGTCGGAAATTTGGATGATGAGAATCTCACCATCCTCCCAACACTCATTGATGCGCTTGAGACCTGTGAATGGGATGCTTCGAGCATCCAATCTACGATATCAAACGCAGCGAAATCCAAAGGCATGTCACCAAGGCATGCCTACAGAGCACTCTACCTTTGCATCATGGGTACGGAACGTGGACCCCGATTGCCGACCATTCTTACAGAACTGGATCAATCAACAATCGTGAACTTGCTACGTGCATGTCTTGAAGAAAGCGCAGAACCTTGATGTTAGCACTCTCTTGACCCTAAGAGTTGAAAAGAGGTCGGACCATCTCAACAACATGGCAGGCGTCTTTTGTCCGACGTGTGAAGCAGGTGTCGAAGCCGCAGCGAAGTTCTGTCTCTCCTGTGGCCACGATTTGACAATTCAAGGTCCAATCACTTCAACAGGCCATGACTTGAACCAAATCAAGGAAGTAATCCGTCATCGAGAAGATCTCTCAATGGCCGAAAAATTCGATATGATCGCTCGTGTTGAAGAGGGTGCAAATCCAATCACAATGGGTATCGCTGCTGCAGCAGATGATGGTGAACATTTCGACATTGGTCAAGCGTTCGAAGGTGCAGGTGAAGAAATCTCACCACTCAAGAAACATGAATTTGGACAATCACCTGCCGCCAATGCTGCCGTTCGTGCAGTTGTAAGAGGAACAACCGGATGGGACATGATCAAAGCAGGAACATTGGACATGTCCGATGGCATGTTTCGAGATGCGATGAACCATGGAATGGACGCATCGACACACATTCACGATGTGGCCAGTGGAGAGCACGAAGGAATTGATCCAGATGCTATGCGAGCCATTCCAGTGCTGAAACCACCGAAGCGAAGTTTTTGTCCAAAGTGTGGCTCAGACATCCACAACAACACCATGTTGCAATGGAGGAAGTGGCGTGAATCATCCTCCGATGTTGTTTCAATGCAAATGGAAGCTGCGATGGAGACTGCTCTCATTGAAGTTGCAAGCCATTACGTCAACGTGATTCAGGCACTCAAGGACGAGCGCGATGATGCTGTTGCTCGTGCTGCAAAAGCCGCTGCTGGTGGTAACGAAGATTCGCTACGAGAGAAACTTGAGTCCGAAATCCGTGCTGAACTCGAAAAGGAATTCAAAGCAGATAGCAAATCGACGTCTTCTGCAAAGGCTGAACCAAAGAAGAAATCGGAGCCAAAGAAAACACAATCCAAAGCCAAGAGTAAGCCCAAGTCAGGTGGTCTCTTTGGTGCCAAGCGTCCAAAGAAGACGTACGAGGGCGAGCCAGGAGGAAAAGCGGATTGGTTCCTTGAAGAAGCGCTTGATACAGTCTACGACCCACATGGCACGGGCAAAGCAGTCAAAGCGGCAACCATTTTGGCTCGATCCTCAGAAGGAAACGTACGTGTACGAGACGTCGTACGAGCCTATGCGCTTCAGGGTCGAGATGGAATAAGTGAACTCGCTTGGACAAGTCCAATCACCGAGTATCTCATCGAAGCCTTCGATGCTTGCTGATTCACAAAAATTTCGAACTCAAATCGAGGATGTATCGAATTCCAATCACAAGCAATACTGCAACAAACAGTTGCATGATGCGCTGCTCGGAAACCTTGGCGAGACCAAATCGAGCACCGAGGTTTGCTGCGGCAATGACGACGATTGGTAGGCTAAGTATCAACCAAAGATTGGAAGCGAGCACATCGACTTGACTTTGGTCGAGTGCTACAAAGTGTGTAAGAATTGAAATCGGCAGAACCACCATCATGATGTGAAGGCTGGTACCGATCGCTTTCCGTGATTCTAAACCTCCATATGTACGCAAAACAGGAACGTAAATTGCACCAGCTCCAATGGCTAAGACAGAAGACAGGAGCCCTCCAGAAGCCACTCCAACTCGAAGTGGCAGCATGTTTAGTTCGCTGTTTTGTGCGGTTTGATTGCTTTTTGAACGAAGCGTTTTGATGATGGCCCACGTCACAAAGCCAAGGCTCAGCGTTTTGAAGAATACATCAAATGAACCACTCAATGATGCTACAATGACAACCCCGATGATTGCCCCAGGTAGTGCTCCAACAAGACTTTGCTTAAACCGTACATCAGAGACATGACCTTCTTTGCGATGACGAAGACCTGAACCCCAAGACACCGTTGCAGAAAGACCGAGAGAGACGATCAGTAAGGCTCCATCGATCTCCCATCCTAAACCGTAGTGGAGCAAAGGTGCAAAGAGAAGGCCTCCGCCCAACCCGAGCGGTGCGAACAGAAATCCAATGAAACCGCTACCAAGGATGACCACAGCCATGGTAACAGCGTCCATGGATCTCCGATGTTCACCCAGCATATCATATCAACGCAATCGGTGGTATACATTCAAATAGGCACCGCACTCGAGACATTTTCATGGACGCTCTTATGATTGGACTTATTGTTGGCGGATTTATCGCTCTTGTACTCATTATCTGGATTTTTAGCACTTGGAACCGCTTGGTGCGCCTCGAAGAAAACGCAAACAAATCCTGGGCAGACATCGACGTACTGCTCAAGCAACGTTACGACATGATACCAAACCTTGTCAACATCGTCAAGGGATACGCGGAGCACGAGCGAGAAATCTTCGAGCAATTTGCTGCTGCACGACAAACAGCAGCCGGTGCTCTTGCTCAAGGCGATGTCAAGGGGGTTGGGGCTGCTGAGGGCATTCTCTCCGGAATGCTTCCACGCATCAACATGGTCGCTGAGCAATACCCTGACCTCAAGGCGGATACATCTTTTGTCAATCTCCAAAACCAATTGGTTGCTCTTGAGAACCAACTCGCTGATCGACGTGAATTCTACAATGCATCTGCGACCAACTTCAACGCAGCCATCCAAATGATTCCAACCAACTTCGTTGCTGGCATGAAGGGATGCGTACGCCGAGAGTTGTTCGTTGTTGAAGGTGTTCAGCGAGAGAACGCTCAGATTTCTTTCTGAATACGAACATTCAAGTTTGAACCGCTTGATTCACAACCGAGGAGCATCCAATGTTCTTGGTGATTGGTCACAGCGATATCGCCGTTCAACTGGCGAGATGGTGCTCTGAACGAAGACCGACACGACTGATTGGTCTTGCTTCAATGCTTCAAATTGAAGATGAAATAGGTGAATGTGAAATCTTACCATTGCCGCAACCAATGGCAGTTTCAGCGCTACCTGATGGCGGACAAAAACCAACTGCAGTCATCGTGGTTGATGTAGGTGTTCTCGAAGAGGAAGAAGCATTATCCACACTTCGGGAACGGTGGCCAGATACGCCAATTCTATGCGAAAAAACAGTTGGTGGAAGTCTTGATTCCGTCGATAAAATCGATGCAAAGGACATCATAACTGCTGCCTACAAAGAAAAGGTTCGTGCTTGGGAACGTCATGCAGGTGCGACGGTGTTGGAATCGTACATACGACACCTTCCTGAGCAATCCAACGTAGCCATTTTTTGTCATGATAATCCAGATCCTGATGCCCTCTCTTCCGCTTTAGCCATGTACGAGTTGGTCGCTTTCATTGGCCATAAACCAACCATTTACCATGGTGGAATGATTGAACATCAACAAAACCAAGCCATGGTTCGACTCTTGGAGATACCATTGAGGAGAATTCTTCTCGATTGGGAATTGGAAGACGTTCTCAATGAAGCAGAGTGCATCATTACAGTCGATTTCCATCAGCCTGGAGCCAACAACGTCCTTCCTTCAGACTGCGTGCCTCACATCATCATCGATCACCATACGTCGGACAAGGCAGTATCAGCTGATGTGGCCTTCTTACGCCCAGAATATTCAGCAACTTCGTCGTTGATCGCAAACCTCCTCATGAACATGAGCTTGGAAATGACACCTCGCTTGGCAACAGCACTCTCGTTTGGTCTACGAACGGATACACTCTCATTCACACGTTCGTTCAATCAAGTCGATTTGAGAGCGCTCATGTGGTTGAATACATGGGTCGATGATGAGCTGCTTCAGTCCATACAAGCACCATTACGTAGTCCTGAAACCTTGGATTCGTATCGTGAAGCGTTGACAACCATGGTGCAAAACGATGGACTTGTCCTAGCACCCATCAGAAACTTGATTCGCAGAGATGACCTTGCTCAAGTCGCTGATTTTCTCTTTGCGACATCAAACACCGACCTCGTAGTTGTTTTCGGGATTCAGCGACAAAAGATGCTCTTATCGGCAAGAAGCCGCCGAGAACATCTCCACGTTGGTTTGGCACTCTCGAAAGAGTTCCCAGATGGGCAGGCAGGAGGGCACCGCAGAATGGCAGGTGGCCAAGTACTTCTTTCAAATCTCGGATTTGAAGGTCATGAGCATGAGGAATCTCAAGAAGCGATACTCTCAGCCTTTACTGAGCGCATGTTGGAGATGTTTTCGCGAGGTGCTGAAGAATGAGTTCCTCCTCACCATACATCGACATCTCACCCACTCTACGTTTATTGGGTACGGCTCACGTGGCAACAACCTCGGTCGAAGCAGTCAAGGAACAAATCGAAACCTATCAACCAAAGATCGTTGGCGTAGAGTTGTGCAAGACTCGCCATGATGCACTTGTTGAAGGACGACGTCTCGACAAAGAAGGTTTACGCAGAGTCATCAAAGAAGGCAAAGCTCCAATGGTTCTGATGCAAGCCATGCTGAGTGCTGAACAGCGTCGTCTTGGTCTGAACGAGGGACAGGAGCCTGGTGCAGAATTGTTGGCTGCTGTTGAAACTGCCAAAGCAGCAGGCATTGAAGTTGCATTGGTCGATAGAGACATCCAAGTCACGATGCGAAGAGCTTGGAAGAAAATGAAGTGGAGAGAGCGATTTCGATTGCTCTTCTCACTCTTTGGAGATGATGAAGAACTCGAAGAGGACTTTGACCTCGACGAGTTGCTCACCGATTCGGATCTTTTGTCGACCATGATGGAAGACTTGAAAGAATTCTCAAAAGGTGCTGGAGAAGCCTTGATCGATGAGCGGGATCGATACATTGCCGAGAAAATCATGCAATCAAAAACCGAAGAGAAGATGTTGGTTGTGGTTGGAGCCGGCCATTTGAAAGGAATTGAACGTGCGTTGAATCCCTACAAACCACTTTCGACTGAAGAATTCGAATCAATTTCGACAGTACCAAAGAAAGGAATCGTGGGCAAAGTGCTTCCATTTGCAATTCCATTGATTGTCATGGGTCTTGTTGGATTTGCATTGTTCAACAACAATGAGGTTGATTACGTCAAAATGCTCACAGTTTGGACGCTGTTCAACGCCATCTTCGCAGCGATCGGTTGTATTCTTGCTCGTGGCCATCCTCTTGCGATTTTAACAGCAGCCCTCGCTAGTCCGATTACTTCACTGAATCCAGCGCTTGCAGCAGGATGGTTTGCTGGGTACGTACAATTGCGCATATCAGAACCGACGACGGAAGATTTGCAACAATTCCTCAAAGGAACATCCATTGGGGGATTCTGGAGTAACCGAGCAGGCCGTGTACTTCTCGTGACTGCTCTAACAAATCTTGGAAGCATGCTTGGTGCATGGTTTGCAGCGGCTGGATTCATCGGCGGCGGCATCACTTAGTCCAGCGCTCGTAAGACGTTCAGCAGGTCCGAATGAGCTTGTACATCATGCACGCGTAACCAATCGATTCCGACATCATGGGCATAAGCAGCGACACCAAGCGTTCCAAACAACCGATCTTCAGTCGCAGAGTGGCCTGTCAATTGACCAATCATCGACTTCCGAGAAACACCCCACAAGATGGGGAAATTGTGATCACCTCGAAGAGAATTCCAACCTTTGAGCAAATCGATGTTGTGTTCGAGTGTCTTTCCAAAACCGATTCCTGGATCGAGACAGATACGATCAGGTGTATGTCCTGCATCAACGAGTTGTTGCGCTGTAGTGAGAAGTTCGGATGAAATTTCTTTGACAACGTCACGATACGAAGGATTAGCCTGCATCGTCTTTGGTTCCCCGAGCATGTGCATGATGCATACTGGGACGTTTCGATCCAAAACCAAATCCATCATGCCTTGTGAGCGCAATCCAGAGACATCGTTGATGATGGTTGCACCCGCATCCAACGCTTCTCGAGCAACTTCGTGGTTTCTCGTATCGATGGACAGAGGGATGGAAGGATGTGCATTGCGCAGAGCCTTGATGATTGGAAGAACTCTCGATAGTTCTTGTTCTATAGACACTGGTTGAGATCCGGGACGCGTACTTTCACCACCAATATCGATGATACCTGCTCCTTCTGAAATCATAGCCAACCCATTCTCCAACCCTTCCTCGATGCTGTGCTGGCGTGAGGGCCCATGAAATGAATCGGGTGTGATGTTGAGGATGCCCATCAGACCTGGCCCTGTAGTATCACGGCGGAAAGAAAAAGGTGCCAAGGCATCAGCCATGGACAGTTCCAGTAAGGATGGATTGATAAGGCCTCATGCCCAAGCCTCCCGCATGTCGGAGACAGAAGGCAACCATTCTATGAGTGGTTCCAGTTCATCAACGGCAGACCTAGGCGTGAGTGAAGCTTCACTCGAACTCGCTGAGCGTGTTGCCCTGCGACTCGACATCTATGACAAACCCGCAATTTTCAACATGCTTTCAAGCAGAGCAAAACTCGGTGCAGGAATAGTCACGGTCTCGTTCTTGTTGTGGTGGCTCTTGATCAGCAACTCGTCCTCTGACGACCTTACAATTGGCGTCTCCAAATTCTTCGCCTTGGATTACAATGAGGTCGCCTTAGCCGTCATGGCACTTGCGTTCCTTCATTCTGCATTCGGAGACTTCGGCAGAGAAATGGGATCGCTCGTGCCATCGCTCATTTCTGGAGTGATGATCATCATGGTCTTGCTGTACGTTGGCGAACCAGTTGTGACAGCATTCATGTCCGATTCAATGGAAGTCAACACCGGCCTGTGGCGAAGCCTGCGTTTGGCGCTGGTTGGAGCAGGCACCGTATATGGTGGTCATCTGATCGTTGATGCATATCTTCTCCTCTGGTTGCGGCGCTTCCTCGAAGCGAACGAAGACATTGTGCTCACACCACCTGGTGAGGAGTCCGAGTCGATTTCTGGCGATTAGGACCCGTTTCCTTCTTGAATACCATCGTTGAGGCAAGGATATGGCCGAGCATGATGTCATCATCTTACGACTTGGTTATCGACTTGGTCGAGACCCGAGAATTACGACTCATCTTGCCTTGGTTGCAAGGGCACTTGGTGCCAATCGATTCCTCTTTTCTGGAGATGAAGATGAACGTCTTCCTGAAAACATCGCTTCCGTCAATCAGCGTTTTGGAGGAGATATGATTGTTGAACACATCAAGAGTCCGATGGCATGGCTTCGGAAATTCGTGAAGGACGGTGTTGATGGAAATCCACCAGGTATTGCCGTCCACTTGACCATGTATGGAGCATCCTACAGAAGCGTGACACCTACGATTCGACGCGACCGCCCACTCGTCGTCATCGTTGGCGGAGCAAAAGTTCCTTCTGAGGTCTTCCAAGTTTCACAATACAATCTCGCAGTCGGCAATCAACCTCATTCCGAAGTTGCAGCTTTGGCACTCTTTCTGGATGGTTGGTATGGATCTGGTTCTGTCGAGAGAACCCTTGATGGCGGTGAATTGATTATCAATCCAAGCAACACCGGAAAAGACGTGACTGATACGAAGTAGGCGCACTTAATTCCATCCAAAACCATCCCCAAGCATTATGGATGGCCTATATCGAATACCGCTGATGTCGATGGACGGTAGCAGCCCTTCCGGATTCGCCCCGGGTCGACTCAACCATGGTGTGGTGAATGCACCTCGGTTTGCAGACGCTGCAGACCCTCTCCTTGACAAATCAAATCTTCCACCCAAAGCAGGTGGAGAAGGGCTTCTTCTCCTCGCAGATGGAGGTAGATACGAAGGGACGCTGTTTGGAGCAGAAGGATTTGGTGAAGGTGAACTCGTCTTCACGACAGGGATGATGGGTTACCAAGAGTCCTTGACTGACCCCTCATGGGCTGGACAGATTCTTACATTTACTTACCCATTGATTGGAAATTATGGAATTCATGGAGGCAAATCCGAATCTCGAGCCGTTTGGCCAAAAGGCGTCGTTGTTCGACATGCTATGGCAGACCCTGACCACCGAGATTCGATTGGTACGGTTTCAGAACTCCTTCAGGCACATGGCGTCCCGGGCATCGAAAACATCGACACTCGAGCTATCACAAAGAGGGTTCGAGAACTCGGAACAGTTCTCTGCATCTTCGGGCCCAAAGAAAAAGAGCAGGAGATGCTCAAGCGTCTTGAAGTGATGACTTCACCTGAACTTGACGATTTGGTGGATCTTGTCTCCATCGATGAACCGGTTGTACTCAATCCAGGTGCAACCGATGATCTGGGCCATCCACTGCCACGCATTGGTGCACTGGATTGTGGCGTCAAATACAACATTCTGAGGAACCTTTGCTCACGATTTGAAGTCGTTTGGTGTCCTCCTGATGTCGCTCTTGAAACCCTGAATAATTTTGCGATTCAGGCATTGTTTTGCTCCAATGGGCCTGGAGACCCGGCCCACCCTGGCAAGGCTACGTCAGCACG
>JBMYNT010000028.1:0-25136 GCA_049598575.1 Candidatus Poseidoniaceae archaeon
AATCGCCAAGCGCTACCACTGCAAATCGCCCTCTTTGTTTGGGCTGCCGCTCACTTGGCCACCATCTGGCATTTCGATCAAGGGAGCGTCGCAGATCGCCTACGCCTTGGTGGCCTAGGTGGCGTCGAAGCAAACGGCTTCGTTGGCTACTATTCTGCCCTTCTAACGGGAATCGTCGCAATCATTGTTTCTGGAATGGTCGCAGAGCGTTGGTTCACTCGAGCTATGACGCTGAGCTCCCTTTGGGTTCTCTTCCAAATCGGTTCGTGGTTGGAAGCAGGATTCTGGACCAATGAAACCTTCGAAGAATCTTGGGCACCACTGATTTGGCTCGCCATCACGTTCTTCGTTGGTGTCGCCATTTCTCTGATCGGAAACCATGAGAAGTACGGTGGCTGGTCCAACCGTGAAGAGCACCGCCCAAGCGGTGCACGTCAATTCTGGAACGCCCATTGGGCCAGTCTTTTGACCGTTGTCGCATTCCTTGTTGGGCTCGTCATTCGCATTCAGTGGTACGCTGTCCCATCGATGCATGCTCTTGGAACCGACGGGTTCGACATGACGGGTGGTTCTGACCCTTGGTACATGAAGCGCGTTGTCGATTACATTCTCGCTCAAAACGCTCATCTTGTCGTTGATGCAGATCGATTCTACCCAATCGGTGGAATCAATCCACGTCCTCCATTGTTCTCATGGAGTCTCGCCATCGGAGCCATGATTTTGCAACCGTTCCTTGGCGAAGATGCAGTTTGGTGGAGCATGCTTGCCCTCCCTGCTATCTACGGCGCATTGACCATTCTACCAGTGGCTGCCATTGCACGAGACCACTTCGGTAAGGCAGCGGGCGTCATCGCTGCTTGGCTGATTGCTTTCATGCCTGCTCACGTTACGCACTCCACATGGGGATTAGCAGATCACGATTCGTTCGTTATGTTGTTCATCGCCATTGGGTTCATGTTCTACCTACGTGCTGTCAAGTACGCTGGTTCAGAACGACTTGTTCGAACCACATCGATCCGTCCGCTCGACATGCTTCGAGCGATGGGTGCAGTTGCACAAGAGCGGCAGTATGCCATGGCCAATGCAGTGCTTGCGGGTGTTGCATTCGGTGCTGCAAGCCTTGGTTGGAAGGGATTCGTTGTTGGTCCTGCAATTCTGTTCCTCGCCTACGCTGCACAGGTTGCACTCAACATGTTCCGACGACGTGACTCGACAATCTTGAGCACGCTGTTCCTGACCATGCTCCTGACCAACCTCTTGATTGCCCTGCCGTTCTATGCACACCCTCAGATGAACCTGATGTTGGATGGAAGCGGTCTTCAGCCGTTCCTGTTCATTCTCTTGTTCACCGTTGTGATGATGTACATTACAACCGGATTCCGTGACAAGCCATGGCTCCTCGTTCTAGGTACGCTTGCAGTTGGTGCTGTTGCTTTCCTAGGCGCTCTATGGGTTCTCAAGTACTTCAACCTCAGCAACGCTTGGGATGTCCTGTTCACTGGTGGTGGATACTTTACGAAGACCAAGATTTTCGGAACGGTTGCTGAAGCAAACGCTCCTGACCGTGGTTACATGTTCGCAAGTTTCGGACCGATTGTGTTCGTCTTTGCTCTCGTAGTGGGACTTACTTCACTATGGCGAACGTTCAGCAAGCGAAGCCAAATTTCGTTGGTCTTTGCCGTTTGGATCTTCGCAGCATCTTACATGTCTTGGACCGCTGCTCGTTTCCTCTTCAACGCAACACCGGTCGTTGCCATTATGGGTGCCGCAGGAATTGTTGGATTCTGGAAGTGGGCTGACTGGGATGGGCTCGTACGAAACTGGCGAAGAGCGGGTATTCGAACACCATCGGAGCGAATTGCTGGTGCACGACGAGCTGTATGGCGAACACCATCGTTCTCCGCAGTTGTTCTCGTTCTCATCATGCTCTCTGGACAGCAACTCACATATGGTCTGGATTCAGCCATTCCAAGCAATTCTCCAGCAGAAGGAGACCTGGACGAATCGTTCTACTACTCCGTTCCTGACATTATGCGTTGGGATGGCCTCGGCGTTTCCGTTCTCGACAGTCGAGACTACGAAGCCTTTGGCGGTCGAGCCTACATGGGATCGTTTGGAAGTGGTTTCAACGGCCAGTACTGGAACGATGCCCATGAATGGCTTGCTGATCAAGACAAGTACCACGAGGGAGTTTCAACGAAGGATGATTGTGATGAACACAATGGTATCTGGATAAGCGAATCGAGTCTATGTGAGATGAAATTCGGAGACAAGCCTGCGTTCGTCTCATGGTGGGACTACGGTTTCCAAGCATTGAATACGGGTGAACACCCATCTGTCTCGGACAACTTCCAGACAGGTATCCCTGCTTCAGGTAACATGCTTCTTGCACGAAGTCAAACCGACTTGGTTGCTATGTTCATCCAACACCTTGCTGTTGCGGACATGACCTACAACGTCGGCAAGTCTGGTGAGAGAGCCTTCACTCCAGCGTTTGAATCTGCACTCAAGGACGGACTTGAGAATTCTGAACAATTCGAAGAACTTGAACTGATTTTGCTCCAAGATGGCATGGATTTCGACGACATGATTGAGGTTCTTACCGACCACAGCTTTGAGGCATTCAAGAACAAGGGTGACACGTACATGACACGAGGCTACCCTCTCGATGCAAACGGCATTCCTGACAAGAGCCTCGGTCTGCATTACCGTGTTTGGGCCGATGGTGAGTTGATCCCTTGTGAGAATCCAAGCACAGAATTCTGTTCCAATGGTGACTACGTCTCTGAGGATTCAGCTAACAGCACGTTCCGAAACAATGCTGATGTCAGTTCGACGGAAGTTTCCGATGTCACGCATTACACCTTCGGTGACTACTGGTACACCGCTGACTTGGTGGAAGAGTACGACTCCGTCTCAACAAGCATCCACCGTCAGAACGCACACATCGCTCTCGTTGTTCAACTTCTGACCAATGGTCTTGATGAGCAACAAGTGGTTGACCTCTATCACGACATTATCGAACTCGAAGACAACTACGTGGTTCAAGATTACAACGGGGCTCCTGGAGAAACCATTGAGCGTGACCACGAAATCCGATACTTTGCTATCGATGACAAACTCTACCCACGTGCTGGCCGTTACAACTCAGAAGCGGGTTACAACGGTGGGCGGCCACTCGGTATCTTTGGTGCTCCAACCATCCTGTCTGGTCAAGATTACAACACCTTCACCAACGAAGTGTATGAAACCAAGCGTGGCGACCAACCTGTCCGTGAAATGGATCGTGAAGCCGTTGACGAAGCTATGCTCAAAGACATCTTGGATCAACAATCCGGTGCAGATATCGAGCCATTGACTGTCCAAGATATTCGTGTTGACCATCTTCCAGAATTCTTTGATACGATGTTGGCTCGTTCCTATGTTGGATACGGTGCTTCAACGCTCGGAGCAGATGCTGGTTCAACCAACCCGCAGCCCCGTCAGCAATTGAGTGAAAGTTCACGCGGAACTTCGTTCTTGCAGCAAGCCTATCCTCTGCCGGGTGCTATGATGAACCACTTCGTTATTGCGAACTGGTACGACCCTGAGTCTCCTGCCATTCTAGCCAATGCTAACGTCAAGGTCATGAAATACTATTCCGGTGCTGAAATTTCTGGTACCGTGATGACCGAAGACGATGGCTTGGGTCTTCCGAACGCTCGAATCCTCATCGAACGTGACGCATTCTCCGGGGAGGGTGCTGAAGATCTCGATGAAGACACATACTGGATTCCAATCGGTATGACTGACGCTGACGAAAACGGTGACTGGAGTTTCCTCGCACCTGCAGGAAAGATTCGTGTATCCGCTTTCGCTGGAATTTACGATGACACATTTGCTATCCAAGATATCCAGAGCGGCGAGTTCGTTGATGGATTTGGCGACGTCCTCACTGAGACAAACGACGATCGTGAAGTCTATGCCATCACCGCCATTCTCGGCGAAGTTGCAAACATGACGTGGTTGGGTGAGACCACCATCAACGTCACAGGTGCACAAGCAGACAGAGACCCGAACGCACCAGCAACTGCTGATATGGACATCGAAGTTCAGAGCACGGGTGTATCTGGAACAGTCACATGGTCCGGATACGGTGATTTCGATGGAGAACCACTCGTTGAGACCGATTTCATCTTGCGAAACATCTGGGCCATGACCGAGAATTACACCCTAACGACAACCAATGGTTCGTTCGATACCGATGAGACTCGCGTCCTCCAAGGAACGGGTGAGGTTACTTTCTCAGATGTAGGTACATTCACCAGCGAAGGTGTCGCACTGGCTTACGACTTTACTGGAAACTTCACACGAGAGATTTCTGATGCTCGTGTCTTTGCTGGAAACGGAACTTGGATTGGTAAGGGAACCATCGAAGCAACGTGGATTGAGCATGTCAATGCATCACTCGATTGTGGTGAAAACAACACCATGCCAGAAAATGCGACGTTGTGTCTCATCTCTGAGGGAGCTGACTTCTCAACGTACCTCTTGGATGGCGAAGTCATGGCCAGTGGACGTTTGACTTCCGATGGTGTCAGTACGCTGATGAAGGAACTCGATGGTGAGACCTTCGAGGGTACTGGTATTTTCGAGGGTGTTGGAACGCTCAATGGAACTGGACTGTTCATCGGTCCAGGTACCTTCAGTGGTGACATCGTCAACCCAGGTTCATTCTATCAAACAGGTCTCGTTCCTGGTGTCTACAACATGATTGCGTTGATGCCAAACGGTCGAGAAATTCTCCTACCTGACCCTGTTGAGGTCGGAATCGAACCAAGTTTCGATTTGGCAATGACTCTGCCAGCCTCGTTGTTTGCAGATCAACTGACAACAATGTCAGGCGAAGCGATTCCGAACCAAGATGTGCAACTCATCGACGTTGCTCTTGGCGAAGATGAAACGATCACTATCGTATCCGATGATGAAGGAAACGTATCATACGGACCGATTACAGCTGGCGATTACTACGTTCGTGTCGATCTTGACAACGATGGCTTCTACGAACTCAACCAGAGCATGCAGGTCTTCGATGAGCCAATGAACTTCACCTTTGATGCTGGCGTGCCGGAAATGTATGACTTGACAATCACATTGAACGGCCCAGAAGGATTCGATGTCGCAGGTCGAGAAGTCAACTTCATCGACCCACTCGGCTTGTTACCAATCGATGTTGTTTCCGATGAAAACGGTGTTGTTTACGTTGAACTTCCCGTTGGAGAATGGTCTGTTAGTGATAACAGTGATGAAGACTACATTTTGATCGAAGAAATCAAGGTCGAAGATTCTGACTTGACATTGGACTTCACGTACGCAACCTCGGTTTGGGTCAACGGATCCATTGACGCTCCGAACACGGTTGGATTTACGTACGATGAGTGGTTTGCGTTCCCTGCTGAAGAGAAGTTGTACGCGAACGCAAGTTCCGTTCCAGTAACCTTCCATGGCAATGGATTGGAGTTCACGACAGTTACCGATCAATTCGGTGAGTTCAGTCAGCGCTTGCCTGCTGGTATGACCTTCAACCTCAATGCGCAAAGTTCAGTAACGAGATTTGCTGTTGGTTCCATTGTTGTTGTATCCGAAGGCATGTCTGAGTTGGATGCATTGATTCTTGAGCCAACCGTGGATGTTGTCGGTGCAATTTACTTGTTCAACAATGAGACCAACTGGAATCAAGATATTCCAAATTACGAGCCTGTCGAAATTCATGCAGAAGGTGAGGATGGTGTCGTATGGACAACGACGTCTGATGGAGATGGTCTGTTCAACATGCAACTCCTCAATGGAACTTGGACATTCAGTATTCCTGCTGAAGAGTACAATGCAGCATCAGTTTCGGATTACATCGTCAACGTTCAGGATGGCATGAACCCAGAACCTGTGAGTTTGATCACAAACCCTGCAAACAGTACTGTGACTCTGAACGTCTTCACTGACTTGGGAGATGGCGTCTTCGAAAACGGAACGGCTATCCGCCCTGATTTCCAGTTAATTCCTGTATCTGTGGTCGGTGAAGGTGTGAACATCACCTCGGACGATTACAGCGAAGACGGAATTGTTGAGGTCGTCCTCAGCCCTGGTATCTATGCCATTTCGACCAACAATTTGGACGCATCCGATGAAAACGCAAGCGATGCAAGCCTTGAGATCAATGGTGTATTGGACATTATTCCAATCGGTTTGACTGGTCCTGAAGAACCAGTTCTCGTTCCAATCGTTGATGCGTGGCGCATGAATGGAACCATCACTTGGGCCAATGGCTCTGCAATGGTCGAGAACTTCTTGCTCTCTACACCAGATGGCTCTGACTACGTCCCAATCAGTGTTGATGAAAACGGAACCTTCGCAGCCTACGTGGAGAGCGGCGATTACATTGTCGTAGTTGCGCCACTTCTCAACGGAGATGGTGTCACAGAATCACTGCGTATGCCAATCACAATTGGAGACGATTCCAGTGTTCGTACCGAACTTTCCCTTGCCCTTGTCGAAGCTGTTGAAGTTTCTCTTACCTTGATTGAAGCAGGTACAGAATCTGAACTATCTGGAAAGAAGGTTGTTCTCGTCAGTCACGATGGCTTTGGTAACATCACCATGAATCCATCCGATGCTGATGGAAACGCATCGCAATTGTTGATGCCTGGAACATGGAGTCTCTACATGAACGAGTCCGCAGCACAGCGCTACTGGACGCTCGATACATCTGATGCTCCAGTCTTAATCGATGCAAACACCTCGCTCGGTGTTGTGTATGCAGAACTGGAAGTCGAAATCGGTGGAAAGGCCTACTGGGATACCGATGAAGACGACATTGCAGATGGAAACGAAGGCGTTGAAGGCGCTGAAGTCACCATACAAGGTGGAAGCATTGACACTGTCGTGACAACAGACGCTAACGGTGTTTGGCGAATCTATGTCCCAATCCTCGAGAGTTACTCAGTAACCGTCGCTAAGGATGGATTTGGTGTCGTTTCGTACGATGACAATGAAACAGGAATGTACGTCGTTGACAACGAACCTGTATCACAGGATATCGAAATGTCAGCGGCAGAAGTCACTGTAACAGGAACCATCACTGATGTTCTTGACGCATCTCGATTGGATGGTGCAACCATCACACTCTATGGAACCTCTGAGAATCAACAGGATGCTGTTGAGGTTGCTGGTGTGCTCGATGATGAGACGCTCTCCTTTACAGCAGTCGTTGAACCCGGCCAATGGGTTGTTGTTGTTTACGAAGACGATGCACCATTCAACGGCGGTGGCGTAGCAGTCGGCCTGCTCGAGGCTGAAGTGCAGAATGGTGGATCAATTGAACTTGTTATGAGCAAGGGTGGTTGGGTTGATGTATCAACCGAATTTACCTCGTTCAACCTGCAGACCTACAACGCTGGTACGGATGATGCCTCATCACCAGTATCAGATGTCGTTGATGTCGAAGTTGATCTTGGAGACGGACGTGTTTGGGCCCTACCATTGGAATCCGATGGTACACTCGAAGTCCTCCTCCCTGCTGAAGCAGCGACATTTAATTCAGAATTCTCAACGGTTCAGCGCGATTTGACCATGAACTACACCGCCGGTGTCTCGATTGACAACGGTGACGAAGGTCGAACTGCGGTCATGCTTTCCTACAACCGAAAGACAAACAGCGATCTAACGCTCACTATCGACTCGGTTACTGGAGCGACTGTACTCGGTGATGAGAACCGTGACTTGCTTGCTGTTGTAAACACAAGCGATGATGCAAACTACACTGCCATTGAGTTTGATGTCCTTGCAGTATACGGCGGAACTGAGATTTCAGATCCGTTCGAAGTAACCGGTACTGTGACCGTATCGCCTGATCAAGACGACTGGACCGTTGAATTCTACAACGGTTCTGACTGGGTCAGCACCTCCAACGTTCAGCTTGGTATTGGTGATGTTGCAGAGAACGCAACGCTCGAAGCGACGCTACGTGCACGAATCGTTCTCCCATCTGTTGAAACAGCATGGTGGCTTGAAAACGGACATGATATCAACATTCGATTCTCTGCAGACAGTGGAGACATGACGGAGGTTTCGCTCAATGTCGAAGTCCCTCAGACGTACGGATTCAACACAACGGATGTTACATCCACGGTTGGTGTTGCACCTGGTGGTACAACCACTGCGTCCTTGACCATCAACAACAACGGTAACGGTGACGACTCCTTCACGTACGAAGTGCTTGACAACCTGCCAGATGGTTGGACGGTAGCTCCAATGAATGGTGTCACCACGATTGCAAAGGACAACATGCGTGACCTTGCATTCTCTGTAACTGGTGCACCTTCGTTCGATGATGGTGAAGTCACCGTCACTGTTCGAGTCACAAGCGAGGATGGTGTGACGCAGGAAGATATCGAAATTACTGTTGAATCTGCTCGAAGCGTATTGAACTGGAATCAAGACCTTTCCAAGTCTCGAAGCAATAATTTTGCTGATGTCGATCCAAACACCCTCGTGATCGTCATTGAGAACAGCGGTCTTCGACCTGTCCAACAAGTGACCATCTATGTTGACAGCAGTGGAATATCCGAAATGAACATGACACTCAGCGTCCCTGCTGAAGGGTCAACAGACTTCGAATTTGTCTTGCCGATGGCGAGCCAAGGTATCACACGATACGACGTACGTGCAGAGATTCTCGGTGATGATGTTAATTTCTCGACGAACAATGTTGATGACGACTTCAGCATCGAGTACCTCGTGCAGGGGTCGGAAGAGACATCCAACCCGATTGTCATCGTCGTCATCATCGCATTGATCTTCATTATCCTGTACTTTGGATTCAAGGCGTCGTCTCGAGTCCGTGGTGCTGGTGGACGATTCTGATTCGTTCGAAGACAAGGCTTGATACACGAGAACCGCCCATTTCGGTGGGAGGGACATGGAAGAATTGCGTGGAGTTGAACTGCTTCCCGAACCCGGGGAGCCGAAGATTCTCTCTGCTGTTGACCCATCGACTGCAGGTCATGAAGGCCAGTGGCGAGCAGAGGTGACCGGTTGGGCACCAGTGCTTCCAGAAACTGTACCATTTAGGACACGACGGGTTTTTTCACTTGCCACAGGTTTTGTAATTGCCCTGTTTATTGGCATCATCGTGGTGCTATGGCAGTCCGATCTTCTCTTGCTCCAATTACCGCCACCCACTTCTGAATGGGCTTATGAAGATTCAGAGATTCGAGAGCTTCAAGCGACAGGTCTCACTGGTGCAGGCGTTCGTGTTTGTATGGTCGATACAGGTGTATCACTGTCACACACTTCCCTCGAGGATGCTGATGTTGTGTTCGAGGATTTTGTTGGAAATTCTGCACTACCTACCGATTACGGCTCCATCGCTCATGGTACCCTCATGGCAGGAATCTTGCTGTCAAACGATTTCCAACAAGGCATTGCACCCAATGTAACGCTGGGTATGGCAGCAGCATTGAGTGCGAATGGTGAGAACAATACTGGTTCAGAAACACGTGTGGCTGATGCGATACGCTGGTGTATTTTTGACTTTGAAGCGGACATCATCTCGCTCTCTTTGGGAGGCGCACAAGATCAGTCAGCATCACGTGAAGGTCCTGCGGTTTCTGCAACCAGACAAGCCGTAGATGCAGGAATCTTCGTCGTTGCTGCCGCTGGTAACGATGGTGGTTCTGGTGATGATGGACTCGTAAGTGCGCCTGGCAATGTCAATCTCGTCATTACAGTGGGTGCTTCGGATCGTGAAGGGAACGTATGGAGTCAATCGTCCATGGGTGAATCTGTTGACACGGATGGAAACGCCCGTGTTTATCCAAATCAAAAACCTGAATTGACTGCACCAGGTGTTGACATTCTATCGACTGGCATGAATAACCAATGGTACACATCCAGTGGTACTTCTGATGCTACGGTGTTTGTTGCAGGAGCTCTGGCATTGATCCTCGAGGTCCATCCCGAACTCAAACCGAATGGTCAATCATCAACAGGATGCATTGAACTTGTGAAACGTGCGTTAGCAGATTCGATGAATTCCGATTCCCAACACGATTCAAAACAAGGGTACGGTCAGTTGAAAGCAAGTGCGTGGTTGAGTCAAATTCCTGATGAAATTGCATGCTGATTCCATGAACTAGTTTGATATTATTGGTTCAAATTGATATTTCTGAAGACAAAAATGTGATATTATTATTTTGTATTGATACTTTTCCAAGTGTCAAATGGGGCGCAGTATTATATTCGTTCAGTCCTTCCATCGAAACAGAGGAATGAACATGCAATTTGCAAATGTTGGAAAAAGTGTAGGACTTGTGGGGCTCCTTCTCACATCGTTGATGATCGGATTGGTTACGGTACCAACCGCAAGTGCAGTGAACGAAACTGCATCTGGAACAATCGTCACAACCGAAACCTGGAGTGGAACACATACGCTCACAGGCGACGTTACCGTTGCCGAGGGTGCGAAACTTGTCATCCAAGCTGGAACGACAATCAACATCCCAGCTGGAGTCTTTATCGACGTTGAAGGCGCTATCTGCGCAGGTTCTGCATCCTGTGGCGCAACACAAGGAAGCGCTTCCTCCCAAGTTCGCTTTGAATGGGCGACACCATCCAACTACAGCGTTACAGGGCGATGTTACCAACAGGGCAACCAACTTCTAACAAACTCCGATGCTGCATGTGGTTCAGGTATCATCATTCGAAGCACCATCAACCAAGCATCGACTGGTATGTCTCACGTGTCCTTCAACAACGCATACGGTTACCCAATCTACGTTCAAACCCTGCAAGCGGTTCAATATGGTACACTCGTCTTTGATGGTTCCTCTGCCGTTGTCGACAACCTCGCCTTCTCAAACATCAATACATCGAACATCATTGCGCTTGATTTCGCAGCACCAACGATCCGAGATTCAACGTTCACCCTTGGTGATGACGGTCGAGGATACGATGCAGCAGCGGTTCGTGCTTATGAAGCAGGTGCAGGTATTCTCTCTGCTCTGACCATCACTGGCTCGACCTTCACAGGTAACACCCAAGCTCAGTGTGGCAATCAAGGCGGAGGGCGTGTTCTCATCTACGCTGAGTCGTCCTACATTTCGATGGACAACCTCGACATCAAGGACAACGCTTACGGTGCGTTCTTCAAGGGTTCATCCGGTTCACTTGGCAACAGTACAATCAACGTTCTCTGCAACGCTATTGACACCAACTCATACAAGACAACCGGCAACTTTGCTCACACCCTTTACCTCGATAACAACGTCATTACCACTGGTGAGGGCGCAGGAATTACCGCCTACGATGGTGCTATTGTTACAGCAACTGACAACACCATTTCCGGCGCATCAAGTGGGTCCGGATTTGGTATCCGTGATTCGACGCTTAGTGCTCATCGCAACACTGTCGGTCCAATCACTGGTTTCAATGGATTCTGGGTCTACGGCCAATCTGAAGTCGAGATCGAGAACAACACCGTTCAAGACACTGCAAAGGAACCAATTCAAATTGGAGAATACCACTACCGAGACTCCGGTAGCAACTACCCTGGTCCATCACCAAACCGTGCATACATTGCAAACAACATCATCTCCAACAACTCTGGAACATGCAACTCCGTTTGGATGTACGGTGGCGATTTTAACTGTCCTGCCATCCACGTCTTCACTTCCTCTGCAACCATCGTAGACAACACCGTGACCAACAACGCAGGTGACGGCCTTCGAATCAAGGGTTCGATCGTCAACGTTCAACGCAACACCATCGAAGCAGGTCAATTTGCTGCGAACATCACGCACTTTGACAATCAGTACGGACAAAAGTACGGTTCAATCGGTTACTTCTCTGGTAACACATGGACCAATGCAACACAGGTCTACAACATTTCTGAATCCCGTGTAACGGTCCAATCCGAATACATCCCTGATGCAGGTGGCGAGTACAGCTTCCCTGTCATGCTTCAATGGCTCGGTGCCGAGTGTCCATACGTCCAATCGGAATGTCTCCTACTCCCAGACACTGCTGCTGTACCACCTCGAGACATGCCCCTCGCCATTGAGTTGGTGAACAACTCCACCGTCTTCTCGTTCGCAGATTTGCAAAATTTCGATGCGACAAAGGTCCACGTCCAAAACCAAAACTCAGCATGGGGTTCGCAAGTTCGCCAAGGTGAATTGGTTCGTTACCAAGTGAAGGCAAAGAACAGCAACGTCGCAGGAGCGACGGTCATCATCAAGGATGCAACTGGCCTGCCTCTTTACGAACTTACAACCGACAGTTTCGGATTTACGCAGCAAGTATCGCTCCCATCGAACTTCCTACTCGACCGAAACTGGAATCATTTCGTCGGTGAAAACAACGTCATCGTACCAGGTTCAGACGATGGAACAGGAACTCCAATCACCCTCGATGAAGATACGTGTTCCGATGGATACGACAACGATGGAGATACCTTCGTCGATGATGATGATCCTGATTGCGCCAATGGTCGCGAACTTCCGTTCTACATCGTTGAAGCATACAAGTTTGGCAAGGGCAAGAAGGATTTTGATTTCGTACTAAGCGGGTCAATTGACGATATCATCAGCCTTGACAACGAACGCCCAAGTGTCACCGTTGAACAATACGACGGGGATTCCTTTGCCATCAACGCAGTCATTACAGGAACTGCTTGGGATGGTCAATCTGGTCCATATCCACTCGATGTCATCGCTTATGACCGACAATTCGGTTTGATTGAGCGCGTTGAAATCCAGCCCCCTGGCAGTACCGATTGGTACTATGCCGTCGATACCTCTGGTGCAAACGGCGAATTGACCAAAGAAAACCACCCGTTCAAGACATGGTCGTTTGATTGGGATTTGTCCGCTCACCCAGACGGTGAAAGTGACATCACCTTCAGAATTCGTTCCTACGACGGTTTAGACTACTCCCCGATTGAAGTCCGTAAGTTCAAGTTGAATCTTGTCCCACCGACGCTATACCTCAACGAGCCATTGGATGGTTCGACGCATTCCAACGGAAAGATTCTCTTCACTGGAACGGCATCCGACCCGTACGCAGGAACATGGGGATCCGACATTCAAGACATCTGGTTCGATGTTTCTGGTCCGAACGGTTACGCCTCACATTTCGCCATTGATGGCTCAGTTGCATGGGCTTACGAATGGAACTTTGAGGAGCTTGAAACCGGAGAATACACGTTCGAAGTTTGGGCAAGTGATAGCGACTTCTGCGACGACGAGCAAGGAACGTGTGTGATTTCGACACGGACTGTTATGGTTCTTAATGACAACATCATTCCAATCGTTGATCTTCTCGAACCAGATGGTACGCAACCTGTTCAGGCTGAAGAGACGACAACGCTTCTTGGATTCGCAAGCGACGGAGCGGACGGAACCATCACGCGTGTGGAGATTGAGATCCTCGATCTTGCGAGCGGGCTCATCCTCTCGGATGGACCAGGTCCAGTTACGACCTTCCAACAAACCGGACCAGGATATTCGTGGTCTGCTGTTTGGGACACAAGCAAGTTGATCCACGAGCGTCAGTACGAGATTCGTGTCAAAGCCTATGATGGTGAAGACTACTCGATTGAAGACGTTGTTCGAATCACGATTTCGAAGCCAAGTGATGCCAACAACATTCCACCACAGTTCAATTCAACAGCGTGGCCGAATCAGGTTACCATCTTCTGTGTCGTTGGCTCAACATCTGAGAATCAGTGCGGTGGAGGGGCAGTCCTTGATTTGAAGGAATACTTCAGCGACCCTGATTCATCGTTTGACCAACTCAGCATCGATTTCTTGGACGATCAAACGGATCCGAGCGATGACTCTCATCCATACTTCATCACCATCGATAGCGAAGGGTTCGCTCGATACGATCCTGCCATTTCTCAATCGAACGAAGACATCACGACGTGGACCATCGAAAACGTTCGATTCGTCGTGCGTGACACCTCGGATGAATCTGCACTGTCTCGTGATGTAACCTTCTTCGTTCAGGCCATCGAATTCGGTGTCGAGCGAGACAATCCGACTGGTACAGTCACTGCCACGAGCACAGCGAATTTCAGTGGAACAGGCTTGCCAGGCGCTCGAATCGAAGCTCGTTCAGCCGCTTCTGAAACACTCATCAAGACAGTTGTTGTTGGTGAAACCGGTACATGGACGATGGCACTCACGCTCCAAGATATGAACGATGCATCGAACGATCTCAAGTTCCTCATGGACGGACAAACCTTCGGTGGTAGTTCTGAACCTGAAACCTTCAGCGTCGTTGTTGGAGAAGCAGACGAAGGATCGAATCTGTTCCTCATCGTTGGTATCGTCATTGGTGCCTTGATTCTCCTCGGCGGTATCGGGTACTTCTTCATCGAATTCGAAGATATTGAGGAAGAAGGCTTTGCCGCATCCGAAGAAACAGAAGAAAAGGAAGACCCATATGCTTGGGGACGAAAAGAGGTTGCTCAGGTTCCTGAACAGCAACCTGCTGTTGTTCCAATACAATCAGCTCAGCCACAGTCCTCTGCTCAGCACCCGGGATGGCTTTGGGACCAAGAGACCAACCAGTGGGTTCCAGATCCAAATTACCAACCACCTTCCCAGTGAGTAGGTGACGCAATGATCGCTAAACCTGGCGTGCAGGAGAAGGTGCTATTGCATCTTCTCGACTATGCTGATTTCAAAGAGAAGGTCGAAGTCCCCTTCGCTCTCTCGCAAATGGGCATCGCCAACGCCGTAGCAATTGCACGATCCAACGTGCCACGCGCTATTTCCGGTTTGAGGGACCAAGGTCTTCTGGTTGAACGGCAAGCACATGTGCAAGGTGTTAGTCGAAAACGCAAGGCCTACTTTTTGACAGATGCAGGAATTGTTGCCGCTGAAGAAACATGGGGACGCCTTCGTGATTTTCAATTTCGTTGCATCAACGTCGACGGTGAAACAATCTCGACCTCACTCGGTGCAGCTCACGAAGTCTTACCGTTCACGATGCGCCCAGTCGACATCATTCGATACCTCGATGACAACCTCATCCTTGATGCACGTTCTCTCTCGGAAGATCTCATTGAACGTGATTTGTCAAAGCAAGTCGAAAAACAACTGGTCACCTCTCTCGGCGATCTACCAAGATTGCGACATTTCTATGGCCGAGAAAAAGAACTCGACAATATGGTGAATCTGTTGGATGCTCGTGCAACCACATTGATGATTCCAGGTATTGCAGGTATTGGTAAAACAACCATTGCTGCGAAGTTGATTGAACGCTTCATGCATCGAAGAAATTTGTTGTACCATCGTTGTCAGGATTGGGAAGGATCTCGTGCCTTGTTTGAATCCTTAGCTGAGTGGCTGCTCAACATTGGCGATTCATCGTTTGCTGATTATCTGGCGGCAACCCCCGTACCCAAACCGGACGATGCTGCACGAATCCTCATTGATTCGCTTGAGAACACACCAACCCTCATCGTCATTGATGACTTCCACAAAGTTTCGGATGCCATCCTTTTCCAAACCATTCAATCAATGACGCTCGGATTGCTTGGTAGTGAGGAATCCATTGGACTCGTCATCTTTTCCCGTTCCTTCAAACCGGTTGTCCCAACCAAGGATGCTGAAGGTCGAATTACGAGTCTTGTCTTGCCACTCGACGGACTTGATTCTGATTCAGCAAGGAATCTCCTCACAGGTTTCGAAGATCTGTCCACCGAACAATGGCTGCACATTCACGGTTTGTCGAGAGGCCACCCCCTCGTTCTCGAATTGATCAATCGGGGTGCATCCGCAGGCGCCTTCCACGATACGCTCGAACATTACGTTACGAAGGAAATCTTCTCGAAACTGTCTGCTGAGCAAAAGCGTGTTTTGACGGTATTGTCCATCTTCAGAGAATCCGTTTCCCTCGATGCTTTGCTCGCACACGAGTTGGACATTGATGTCCTTGGAAGCCTCGTCGAACAAGGACTCGCACGTCAGGTTGATACCGATGTGTACGATGTCCACGATTTGATTCGAGAGTTCCTTGTTCGCAGTATTGATGAACAAACCAAACAATCTGTTCACAGTACGTGCGCATCTTATTACAGCAAGTTAAGCAAGTCCTCTGAAACAACCTTGGAACAAATCTATCACGAACTCGCTTCAGAGCGACAACAGGAAGCGATCGAAAAGATCGTTGAATTCGGTCGTCAACTTGTTTCACAAGGCCATCTTGAGTTGCTCAGTCTGATTGAAAGTGTAACAATCGACCGTCTTGATTCATCCTTGATGGCTCCGATGATGCAACTTCAGGGTGATATTCTTCTGATGCTTGGGCGATTTGAGCAAGCATCATCCATCTTCGAGACTGCAAGCAAGGCTGCCAAGGAAGCCAATCTTGCCGTTGTTTATTCTGAGATTCTTGGTTCGCAAGCTGATATTGCCATGAAGCAAGGGCAAACCGACAAGGCCCTTTCATCGCACAAGGAAGCCCTTGAGGTTCAGGTTGAACTTGGGGATGCGAAAGGAGCTGCACGCACCTACAACAACATGGGTTATCTGTATCGTAGGAAGAACGACCGTGCCAAAGCCTTGGAAGCATATTCCGAAGTTGAAGCGATCATTAGCAGTGATGAGTCACTTCTCAGTGCACAGATTATTCTTGGACGTGCCTTGTTGGACCTTGGCGAAGTTGAACGCGCAAGAAAGCATGCGTTTGAAGTGTTTGAGCGTACCGATAAGGCCGATGATCTGCTTGCTCATGCAAGAGCACAAGCACTGCTTGGACGATATCACGCTAAAATGAACGATGCAGAAACATCGATGCATCATTACACGGAATCGTTGAACATCATGTCGGACGTTGGCGATCCAATTTCCATGGTCGAATTGATGATTCTCCTTGGTGAAGTGCTTGAAGACAGTGGTCGAAGCGAAGAAGCACTCGAACGCTATCGAGAAGCCCTCATCATTGCAGAGGCCAACGATCTTCGGATGCAGATTGGCGAATTGCTCTCAAAACTTGGAGGCGTAGCACCAGATCGACAGCGTCGAATGGAATATCTCCAGAGAGCGCTGGCTGTCTTCCGTGAATTGGGTGCAAGGACACGCATGCGTGAAGTTCAATCACAAGTCCATTCAGCCATTATGGGCCGTTAGAACATGGGCCGATCGAGTTCAATGGAAATTATTCCGTTGTGATATACGACCCATATGGATTCAACACCTGCGAGATTGACGAGGCCACTGTGTGGGGCAGATGCCGTGCCGGATAGTGAACGTTCGGTTCCTAGTTCGCCTTGCTCGTCGTAAAGAATCAATGATGTATCCGTCAATTCCAACGTAAATTGCGATTCGTCGGCTTCCGTAGCTCTCCAGTAGACTCTCTCTGCATAGGATGAATTGTCAATTCGACTTGCAACATCCGTACGTTCAATGGCAGCGGACAAGTCGTTCATGTTGGCAGCAATGGCTTCCTCGTTCCAGCGCTCTCGTGTCGCAGTTTCAATGTCATAAATCCACAAACTGAACATCGTAAGGAGCAGCACGCCGAGCAAGAAAGTGAACACATACCCGAGCTCGGTTGCAGCCCCTTCACGGTTTTCTTGCAAAGAACATGTCTTCAAGCAATCACCTCCGAAACATGTGCATCAAGCGAAGAGATTTGCAGAGAGAATTGAATGGGTTCCCCTGCCGTATGCCACACGGATTCTACGGTTCCAAAACCAGGGTCTGGGACCCATCCTACATAGTCAGTGAGAAGATCCAATCGTCCAGGATAAATGGTCCAATCTTCACTGGCTTCAAGACCTTGGGTTGAGGATGCAGCAATTGCTCCTCCATAGGGTTCAGCCCAACCGCGACGGACTTCATACGCAACATCACTCGCAAGCGATGTTCGCTTTGTCAACGTCACCTCCATAGCAAGCACACCTCCACCCACAGCAGAATCGCTGGTCGGATGGAGGGCTGGAATTGTTGCAGCGAACCGTGGGCCAGGGCCACCTCTGTCAGCGGGCGTTACCAAGACGGTTGGTTTGTATTCTGGGTGATTGGTCAGGACGGCTCCTCCGCTCATAGCAACCTCCATTCCGGTGACAGAGGACTCAAACTCATAGACGAATCGTGAAATTTGCATGACCCAAGCACTACCGATGGGTGTGTAAGGTTCCTCTACGATAAGGCCATAGAGTTCGATGTGCAAACTTGCGGGATAATCGCCCGTCTTCCATGCTTCTTGCAAGTCGACAATACTACGCCCACCCATGCTCGTCCATGGCATGGTTAAGTCGACCCATCCCGATGCAGTGACGTCGATGGAGACACAGCGCCTTGCACCTTCGTGAATGGAGTCGTGAAGTCCGATCAACCCATGATCAGCGAAGGCATAGACGCCATGACCTTCCTTGGTTTGTACGTAAATTTCCTGATTATTGACGGAAACAATCAATGATTCGCTTTGGTTCAAAACAGTCTCGTTTGCTGAAAGGGTAGAGACATTCAATATCGATTGATCACCATTGCTTTTCAACTCGAGATTGAACGAGTTTGAAGTGTTTGAATGAACCTGCAACCCAGATTCCATTCCAGTATCAACCGCTCCCATCTGATACACGCCAACTGGCGACGATGCTCCACTCCATACAACTGAGATGGGTTGATCGCTTTGCATGATGGTGGCGCCATCGAAATCAACTGGAGGCCAGGCAATACTGTAACTGCTTAACTCATCCATGGTCACACCAGACCCACGCCATGTCACCGTTGCAGGTTCCTCATTTGGATTGGAGAGGAGAACGAATCCTTCCTGAGTTGGGGGGATAAAGGACGTACCGTAGATTGAACCTGTAAGGCTCTTCCACGTTGTCGCACCCTCTGCACCGATTGTGACCATCAACTGGGCATCGGTCGTGGTTGTGATGTGAACAACTTGTGCTGCATCGATGGTCATGGACTTGCTCCAACTTGTTCGAACGCCAACGAGATTCGATGGAAGGGCCACCTCTGTAAAGTCACCAAACGCCCCGTTTCCATGAACCATCATGACCTCTTGAGAGACGATGTTCAACTGAACATTGCCCGCAGGCAGTGGCAGGGCCCAGGAACGACCAAGTCCATTCGCATTCGCATCTGTCGCTCGAACTTCAGTGGTGCCTTTTCCATCTCGCGTCCAATAAACAACGAGTTCTTGGGTTGATTCAATTGACCAATCTGCATCGTCAAGATTCCATTCTTGAACATCATCAACGAAGAATTCAGCAGACGCATCAACCAAACCGTCGCGAAGCAGGTCCACATCAATCGGTCCGAGAGGGAAGCTCAATCCCGGTTTGGTGGTAAGAATCACACCGTCTGCCCAATCAGGAGCGTCGTAGTGGTACGGACGATCTGGCCCGAGCCTCAGGTCAGAAAAGCAGGCGGTCGAAGTTGTCGATTCGGGATGCTTCACCTTCAGCGTATCATCGAAATCGAGGACATCTCGAATTCGGAAGGAATGGTCCTCCTGCCAAGTTGAGGAATACCACATTCCACTGCGCATCATGTCCCATGCGAGAGAGCCATCGACTGGAACAAACTCCTGCGTGACCACATCACCAGGCATTCCTTGTTCAGAAAGTGTCGTTGTTTGGTGATTGAATTGCGTCATCTGTGCTGACATATCATGGCGCTCAACACTGCCTTCCAATTCTTCGATGACAGGAATCATTGTGAGCATCATCAGGCTGATGATGGAGATGACTCCACCGAACAACAGCACAGTTGCAATAGCTGCCGAAACGGCCTCTTCGTCACGATGCATTTGCATCATGCGTTCACCGCCAATCGTCGTACGTCGATTTCGAGATAGAGGGGCTGGCCCTGTGTTTCCACAGTCAGTCCATCGCTTCCACTCGCTCGTTGATACGGTGTGATTCCTACGAATTCTCCGAGTGTCCCTGATGCCCGACTAATGGTGTACTCGTTGAGCCAAGCCTCATGATACTGCGGGTCGATGACAGAGTGGAGTGTGTTGGTGACCTTGATTTGGAGGTTGTATGACTCGCCTGTAAACAATTGAATCGGTCCAAGGGATTCGACCTTGAATCCGACGTTTGGTCCGTTTCCAAGCGCACTGCCCAAACGGACGTCTGTGAGAACGATTGAGAGTCTTGTAGAGCCATCAACCAGTGTATCAAGACGCAATTTTGGAGCCTCTTCGATGGCCCACGATGTTGTCGGATCTCGAGAAATCCTTGCATCATTGATCAAGGCAATTTGGTTCATACCTCCATCGATCGCTGTGTTCACACTCAGGCCTGAAAGGACGAAGCGTGACCATCTATGGACATGAACGCCTCCAGCATTGTAAAAATCGATGATGAGGTATGTTTCGCTGTCCAGATTATGGTCCAATGTTGTCCATTCGGTCGATGGTGATACAGAATACTGTGTTGTGTTCTGAACGGATTGTACAATCACGCTCGTCACAGATTCATTGAGTGTGAGGAATTCAAACGACGTTGAATTCAATTCATTCACTTTGACCACCTCAAGAGGCGATAAATCAGCGGCAATCATCCACTCTTCGACAAGATTCGCAGGATTGATCGAGGAGGATTTTAGGGATAGGGCTTGGCGTGTACCAGTTCCTTCAGGCGCATCACCAACAACGTCGATGCGGTCTTCGATTCGGTCAGCAATGTTGCTGGCGCTGTTCCAGTTGGTGTTGTCGTGAAACGCAACCAAGTATGGGTTGAGGAAAATCCAGACGCCGCCCATGATGGTGATGACCATGGCAAGCATCATGATGACGCCGAGGATTTCACTCACGGCATCGTCATCTTCAGCAGTGTTACGCCGACGCATCTTGACCTCCCCTTGTTCACCGTAGTTCTTCGGCTGCATTTAGGCATTCACCTCAAGGTTGCTGTTTTACAGCAGTTCTCGTTGAATGCGTTGAATGGCGTTGGTGGCGAATCCATCTCCATCTCGGCGACCGATAAAGTGCGAAAATTGAGGCCCATCTTGGAGTGAAATGTTGATGTCGCCTTCAAACACTTCATCGATTTCAAACAAGACCGTTGATTCGGCTAGATGCGGTGCATTGTTCATTTCAGAAAGGTGCGTGAGTGTAATGCTCCTGGTCTTGTCCGTGCACACTTGAGCAAGGAATTCACCTGTTTGTAGATTGGACAAGTGTCCTCCTCGGCCAGTAATTCGATCTTTAAGGGAAGAAGGATACGGTCCAGACAACAGTCTGTTTCGATCATAGTTTGCCTCAACTGCGATGTGTTGGCAACCTCGGACATGATGCACCAACTCATCGGTCCAGCTGCCTAGATCTGTGATGATCGCAGAACGTTCACCTCCATGGCTTGCGACGAAGGCAACATTGTCAGCACCTGAATGGGGAACTGGAATTGGCAAGAGAGAGATGCCGTTGTTGAAAGGCAAGACGTCGAGCGCCTCGAACGGCCGTGTTAATTCAGGTAGTAAGCCGAGTTCTGCACTGGTCCGGTGATTGGCGTAGACAGGAACTTTCCACCGCTTCTGGGCGATAAGTGCACCTCCGCCGTGATCGCCATGATGGTGTGTGATGACAATCGCTTCGAGGTCGTTGGGAGATACATCGAGCATGTTGAGTCTCTTCTCAAGCTGGACGCCACTGAATCCCTGATCGACGAGGATGTGGGACGAACCCGAACTCAGCAACGTGGCATTTCCACGACTGCCGGTGCCAAGGTGCGTGATTGACATCCCCATTCGAATCGAAGCAAGGCGAGTGCAGACGGATATTGAATACACCGCTTGAATTGAGCTAAAATCTCCTTTTTTCACACCACAACAACGCAACCGTGTATGAACAACGCTCCATCATTGCTATAAGCGTGGAGACAAGGAGTTTGGATAGGGCGTTACGCCGTAGGTGATTGTGTTGCGTAGGAGCCAGACCACTTTATTCACCTCACTTGCTGTGATTGCAGGGCTGCTCTTCATGTCGCAGTTTCCAGTCATCTCTCCAGTTTCGAACGTTCATCCTGATGATACATTTGGTGAAAAACCGCCAACAACGGACACGGACGGTGATGGAATTCCTGATGTTCATGAGAACATTTTCGAAGAATGGATCAATTTCTCTGCTGTTGATGGCCGCCTCGTAACGATGGAGGGTCTTGATAAAAGTGATGCTTCGGACGCCGATTTCGATACCGATCGAGACGGTCTGAACAATACAGAAGAGTATTGTTGGCCCTATCCCGACAACTGCAACGACCCTGGTTTTTCACGCGGCCTTACTGGTACATTGGATGAAAACGGAGACCGCATCTACCTCGACCCTCGTGTTTCTGACACAGATGGAGATGGTATGCCGGACGGATTTGAAGCATGGATGTGCGATCGTGCAGGCGGTTTCGACGAGGTGACGCAACGTTACGTCTGTCCATACTTCGACCCACTGAACGCAAGTGACCAAACCGACGACCCTGATGAGGACGGTTTTGATGTGAATCGCGATGGGTTCCTCACGGTTGCAGAACAGTACACCTCGCCAGAAGAGTACCGTTACGGTATGCCGGGGAATTTCACGCACGAATTGGATGGCTTGTGGTGTTCAGCAACGCTCCCACAAGGGTCCGTTTTGACACAGTGGCCGTTTATCACCAACGGTGCCAATGCATCCTTTGTGAACATTCTCTCAGCATGTACGACCAATGTTACTGGTGTTGTCGGTGAAGATCTTTGGCTCGGAACCGACCCACTTCTGGACGATTCAGACCGCTACAGTTGGGACGGCTTTGCCATTCGTCCACTTTATCCATCGTTTGGAGATGGAATGCCGGATGGTTGGGAAGTACACTTTGGCCTCGATCCATTGAACCGCTCAAACGCTTTGCTCGATGATGATCGAGACGGCTGGGACTTGAATCGCGATGGGCTCGTTTCTGCTGATGTGAGTAGGACCGACACAGCCATTGCGCTGGGGGAGTCCTTGTCCAACCTTGAGGAATTTTACACCCACAACGACGAAGGCAATACAGTACGCTCGGGTCTTCGAGAGGTTCAACTCGGTATGAACGATTCATCCTTCAAGGAGTATCCTTTGACATTCAATGCCGTACCGGGTTCTCTTTCTCTCATGCACCATGATGTTCGAAGCATACTCGTCGATGGTTCGACTGCATATTACTTGACCCGTTACGGGATGACCACGATCGACTACGAAACAGAAACAACCCAAGACCAGTGGTTCCCGCAAGGAATCACGGGATACGAAGCAGTATTTGTCGAGTCTGAGACGGGTCCACATTCAATCGCTCTAGCAACTTCACACGGAATACATGTCGCTGCATTGCAAGTCGACGGTTTTGTCGAACCCATCGAATCATGGTCTTCAACAGAAGCTGTTGAGGTCTTCGCCATTCAACAACTCGCCATCGAAGGCTCAAGCCAGCAACTCATCGCATTGGGTTCGGGTGGCGACGGTATGGTCGTCGAAGTAAACGCAGGTGGTCAAATCACACAGACCTATGAACTCGGGTCCAATTTCAAGTCCTCGTTGATGCAAGACGAGGTTGTTGTTACTGAACTTGAGCATGGAAATGTTCCAGGCGGTGGCTTGGTGCTCTACATTGGGACAGAGCGTGGAATGATGACCCTCGAATCTGCTACAGGCAGAGATGATGCAACTCCAACGTGGCGGTTTTTCTTCGACGCAAATCCCACAAACATTGCGAATAAGATCGACGACCTGAGAACGCTCAATCTCGGTGCAACCGGTAATCCAGCAGAGGTTCAAGCTCTTGTTCTTGATGGTCCGAATGCGCAAAACCCTACCGCACTCTGGATTGGGACTCCATCTGGTTTGCATCGTTTGAATCTGGAATTGAACGATATGTCCTTTGGTGGCCTACTCGAGCATCCTGGTGGTGATGCTGATGAACTTGCAAAATCCAACAACATTCATTCAATTTACCCGACGGGTAATGAAATCCTTGTCGGTTCGTCCGACGGCTTGTGGGTTCTCGCAGGAAACTATCTCGACGTCTATGGCCTGCAATCCAATTCCGAAATGCCTGGTGAAATTGCCTCCATTGGCATGATGGAACGGGATGGAGAAACCTACATCCTCGGTGCATCGGCACCTGGTCGTTTCGCAAATCTGGAACTTATGGACCCGGGTGCAAACGATTCAGACAGTGACGGAATGCCTGATGGATGGGAACTTGCCTACGGCTTGGACCCAACCGATCCATGGGATGCACTTCTCGATGGCGATGTCGATGGTCTACGGTTGAATGGAGGAGATGAGCTCGATCGCTGGTGGACCAACCTCGAGGAATATCGTTACGTAGCACGAACTGCAGACGGCTACAATTCCACCATGCCCAACCAGAGTGATTCCGATATGGATGGCCTCATGGATGGTGCTGAATTCTTTGGTTATTACCTCAGTGAAACAAATTTCGACTGTTACTACACACCGCAACTGGTGTACACCTGTGACGAAGCCTTGGGTGAACAAGCAAGAACGACCTACAGCAGCCTCAACTCAATCGATGTTGGCACTGACCCAACCGTGTTGGACACGGACGGAGACGGGATGCCTGATGGATGGGAGATTGAACACCGTCGGTGGGTTGGTACTTCATTTACCGGAGGAAACAACTGGTCACTCGATCCAACACGTGCAGACGATGCGTCATGGGACGCTGATCAAGATGGATTGGCCAACCTCTGTGAATACCAATGGTCGCTTGTGCGGGAGGCAGGCCTTCAAGGGGATTTGTTCGAAGAGTTTGGCGAATCTCCAGAATCTGTTGCAACATGGTCCGTCCCAGATCCAAATCTCGTTGATTCAGACGGTGACACCTTGCCCGACGGCTGGGAAGCCGATGGTCAATGTACTTGGTCACCACTTCGCATCGGTGTCAACCCCCTGAATGGTTCGGATTTGTTTGAGAACCCTGATGGTGACGGATACGACGAGGTGCTGCTGGTCGGAAACCCAACAAGCGACGACCTCACCTTCAGTCAGTTGTGGTTCGACTCCCCAGCGACCGGCGCCTTCCCGGTCGTTGAGTGTCTCCGCGGCGAGGCCTGCAACGACGGCGGCGCCGGCGTGAGTGTCAGGTCCATGTG
>JBMYNT010000029.1:0-24692 GCA_049598575.1 Candidatus Poseidoniaceae archaeon
TTCGAGCCATATCGTAGATGGCTCTGGATTGTTGAGCAGACCAACCTGTCTCTTGCAGTTGCATCAAGAGGGTACGCTCTTGTTCACCCGCACCGAGTTCACCAACCACCCATTCAACAGCTGCATCACGATCATCGGCTTGCCAGTCTTCGAAGAGCGACATGTCTACTTCAATTCGTGCACGACGAACCTTCTTTTGTGGAGTTGCATCCTCACTTGCTTCGGCTTCACCTGCCTTGGAAACAGGCGTTCTGCGGGCAGGTTTGGATGCAGGGGCGGGCTGTGCCTTTCCTGGCGGCCCTCGACCAGGTGGACCGGTCGATGGGGCTCGTGATCCTATGGGTGGCCCTCGCTTGGGTCCTGAAGGACCTCTTGAGGGGGGCGGTCCTCCAGGAGGACCTCCAGAGGAAGGTTGACTTCGAGGTGCAGGCGTCGAACGGCTTGGCATTGGTTTGCTTTGGAACGAGGAGAAGAAATCATCGTCCTCCTCCTCATCATCGAAGAAATCGTCATCATCCTCGTCATCATCGAAGTCATAACCACGGTTTCGAAGTCGTCCAATCACCATTGTCAAGAGGAGTAAGACAACGATTCCTCCAGCAAGAACGCCACCAAACACAGGTAACGTCATTCCAAGAATCATCGTCCCTCCATCATCGGTTTCTGAGACAGGTAGTGGACATCCATCATCGTAGCCATCTGGTCCTTTCGGTTGTTCTGGACAGTTGTCAAGAAGATCGTTGACACCATCTTGATCGGTATCTCGTTCACTCTTTGAGCAACCTTCATCATCGACGTTGGTCGTTGGAGAATCTGGACATTTGTCGGGTGATGAAGCGCCTTCAACGAAGATTCCAGGCCATTCTGAATCCCTAGAAGCGTTCCAAGTAGGATCGCCCCAGTTGTCACCGTAACCATCACCATCGGAGTCATCCCATTGCGTTGCATCACCAGGGAACTTGTCTCGACCCCAGTTGTCAGCCCAACCGTCCCCATCATCTTCACAACCAATCTCGAGCGTATCGAGGTAGGAGGTTCCAGTTTCAGTTGGACAGAAATCTGCATTGTTTCCAAGTGGATTGTCTCCAAATCCATCGCCGTCTTGATCAGCCCATTGCGTTCCATCGAGAGGGAAAGCATCACCCTGTTCGTTGACACGAAGTCCTGTTTCAGAGTCGATATCAAACGTATAATCGCCGAGATAGCCATCACCATCAAGATCTTGGTCGAGAGCATCCTCGTCAACGCAACCGTCTGAATCAACAGGGAATCCTGCCTCTGTATCTGGACAGAGATCAGAACCATCGCTTACGCCATCGCCATCCGAATCACGCTGGTTTTCGTCGCATCCATCCGCATCAACCGTCAAGGCTGAATCCGGACAAAGGTCATCAATGTCGTAGACGCCATCCCCATCGCTGTCTTGCACGAGTTGCTCATCACTGCAACCGTCCGAGTCAACCGTAGAGCCAGTGCTTGTCTCTGGACAAACATCGTCTGCATTTGAGACACCATCCGAATCATCATCAAGCTGTGAATCAGCACAACCGTTGGCATCGACCGTTTCAAACACAGAGGTTCCTGGGCACGAGTCGACGTCGTTGTAGACGCCATCACCGTCGTCGTCATCGGTGTTGACCAATGGACAACCAACGCCATCCGTTCCATCAGCAACACCAAACTGGAATGGACATTCATCGGCGTTGTTTCCTGTAGCATTGTCACCAAATCCATCCCCATCGTAATCGAGGAATTGTGTCGGATCGAGTGGGAAGTCATCGTCTGTATTGGCCCAACCATCGTTGTCACTGTCTGGACAACCAGGAGTTGGGTTGATCGATGTTCCATACACGTCAGGACATCCATCGAGGATGAGTCCTTGACCGTTGGTTCCATTGTACAATGAGGTCCATCGGTCAGGATAACCATCGCTATCGTTGTCATCCGCTGCTGCAATGTTGTATGGGAAGAAATCAGGATTGGTTGCACCGATGGTTCCGTTGTCTCCGTAGCCGTCACCGTCCGTATCAGCCCACTGAGTTGGGTCGTCAGGCCACTTGTCAGCGCCCTGGTCGATACCCCAATTGATTCCACCGATGTTGTTTGCGTCGCTCGCTCCATCACCATCTGAATCAGGACAACCGTTACGATCTCGATAGGAAGTTCCGTAGTCCCACGGACAGAAGTCACCGGTTAGTGTATCGGATTCATTGTCACCAAATCCGTCGCCATCGAAGTCCTTGTATTGCCTTGGATTGTACGGGAACTTATCACCCGGACTGGTCTCAACTGTACCAGATAGACCGAAGATAGCATCACAGCAGTCCACGCCGTAGTTGTCACCAACACCATCGCCATCGCTGTCTTTGGATTGTTTCCAGTTTTGTTGGAATCGATCGCCGTGTATCCATTGTCCATCGTTGTTCGACCAACCGTCTTCATCGTAATCTGGACATCCGAATCGGTCAAAGACGGAACGGCCTTTGTTGGTATCGCACGCATCGATGTCGTCTGCAAAGCCGTCGTGCTCGTAGTCATCACACCCTTGCACAAAGAAGTACGAAATTCCAGAAGCAGCGGGGCAATCGTCGGACAGTGGACCTGTTGGGTTATCACCAAACCCATCCATATCGGCATCTTCCCATTGTTCCCCAAGGTTCGGCATAGCATCGATGCGATCGAAGACGAGGTCACGGTCAGCGTCTGCATACAATCGCAACATTTCGACGTCCAAATCGAGGGCATCGTAGTATCCGACCACGATCGTACCGTTTGAATCAACAGAACTGGAGAAGTTGGCATTTGTGAACACATTCTTCATTTCGTGTGAGGACCAAACGGAACGGTCTTCGCTTCGTCCATCAAGGTGAAGGGTGTTCACGCGCAATGTATCCGTTGTTGGCGTTGTTGTCATCAGAAGGATACCTGGTCCATTCGATGCGAGACTCCACGCCCCACCAGCCTGTGACAACGGTTGGCCACCAAAAGAGGACCAGTGACCCGTACTGTTGCGTTCGTACAAGGCATCGGTTCCGGATTGAACTGCAAAGATAAGGGAAGAGCCATGCTGCGTGCATGAAATGTCGTTCGCAGTTGATGGGGTGAGTTGTTGCATGGAAACGTTTGACCATGCCCCGGTTGTTGCATTTCGCTCGTGAATGACTAAAACGCCACTCGAATCGAGGGAAAGCAGGACAACCGTGTTGCTCGTATCGATGCACATCGCCAATTGTGATGCTTCGTCACTGAAGTTCGTAAGTGGAGTTGAAACATCGTTGTCGATGTCAAGAATCTGCAATTCATGAACGCTCGAGTTGTTGACGGTTGTTGCGACCAGTGTAGGACCCCCCGATGGAACCTGAAGTGTAGCGTGCTCGATACCAACAGCTTCACCGCTTCCAAGTTCTGTGGCTGTTGACCACGTGCTTCCTGACTTGGTCACTCGCTCGAGTCGATCGAGGCTCGAATCACGGTAGAGGATGTGCATATCCGCGCCATCGAACCACAAGGATGGTGCAGAGGAAAGGTTTGCGTTCGAGAGAATCTCACTGTTGGACCAGCCAGATGCAGTCTCCGTGGAATAATACATCTTCTCGATGGTTGGGTGGGAATACACCATGTGCAAATCACCGTTTCCATCGATGGATGAGGTAGGATACGTACCGAAGTCATTGAACGTACGAATCTCTTGATGCAGAGACGTCCATGATGTGGTCGTGTGGTACGTGTATCCACTTGCATTGTCGAGAACGACAAGTTTGGGTTGCCCTGAAGCAGAGACATCGAATTGGAAGTGGAACGGCATGGAGTCCGTGGCTAACGTTTCGGTGACCCAAGAGCCACCAGGAGAACCGTCATCAACGTGCTCAAGATGAATTAAGGAATGCGTTGATGAAGCATTGAGGGAGAACATCATGGCAGTCTCACCACGGTTTGATGTGGTCAATTTGAGTCCTGACATTTCACCTTGGAACGTGAATTGGCTTGTATCGAAATCTTGCTTGCTCACGGTGATCATATCCACGCCATAGGCCGTGCCTCGTGTTGCATTACGTGTAGAATACACAAATTCGATTGCGCCATCTGCATTTGAATCAAAGCCTCCTAGCGTTACAAGTCCAAGATGGTCCGTTGGACTTCCCGTTCGTATGGTTTCGACGGCCGATACGAACCCATCTGCTGACCCAAGATACAAATTGATCTGACCAGATGGAGTGAAACTTGTCCCAGAACCTATGAATGTGTCCGCATAACCATCGTCGTTCACATCACCAGCCGAAGCGAACATCCAGCCGAAGCGTTCGTTGCCCTCTCCTTGACTGGTCCAGTCTGGAGTTTCGGAGAAGTTCTCCGAGGTGTTGCCCATGAACAGGTGAACTGTACCGCTGTACAGGGGAGCTCCAGTAGGAGAGAATTCTTGGACGAGCAATTCATCCATTCCATCGTTGTTAATGTCATTGATTATTTCGACAACGGTTCCAAACAGTTGTCCAGAAGCCAAGCGTTGAATGCTTTTGTCGGAACTTGATGAGAGACCATCAGCAGATCCGAAAAAGACCTCAATAGCAGAGTAGCCGACCGGTGAATCTTCGGTTCCTGAATTCGATACGACAACGTCACCATAGCCATCGCCATTGAGGTCACCTCCGCTTGATATCGAACGTCCAAAGAACGGACCTGTCGTGTTTGCGGTAATGTTGTGCGACAAGAACAGTCCATTCGAGGATCCTTCAAACACAGACAATCGACCAGTTGAGGTGCCATCGCTCCAGTTGCCTTGGAGCGCGATGACATCATCGTAGCCATCACCATTGAGGTCATCCATGCGTGAAACATCTGAGCCAAGCATCTCTTCGTGGTTTCCTGCTACACTCCAAACAAGGTCGAACTGTGTTTGGTTCCACTCGTACATTGATACACGTCCATGGTTCTGTTCACCGATTCTGCTTGTGTTGTCGAAACCTGGCGATGAAAGGACAAGTTGTGTCATTCCATTTCCGAGGAACGAACCGATTGCAATGGCGCTACCAAACAATTCAGATGTCTGGGTGCCGCTCAACACCAAAGGCGTTGAGGAATCAAAACTCTCGTTTCCACCGAAGAGAACAGTGACACGCCCGTTGTTGACCAAGCCGCTGTCGGATGCGCTCGGCTGGGTGAATACGATGTCATCGAATCCATCAGCATTGAAATCGCCGTATCCTGCAACGCCCTCTTCGACGTCTGGATAGAGTTGGTGAACATTCATTGATTCGCTCGAGAGGCGTCCGGTGGATTGGTCTTCTAAACTCTTGAAAATCGAAAGTTCGGTCTGGGTAGAGTCGAACGATGTCGTCGCAACTTGAGCAAGCCCATTCAAATCAAGATCGAGCCCAATCGCTGAATGGACGCTCGCATCTCGAGCGAGAATCTGTTCGGTGCGTTGGTCACCGTCAACTTGCAGACGAACGGCTTCACCTGAACGGGTGTAAGCGATGTTTGCAACACCGTTTTGATCCATCTTCAACTCGATTTCATCACCAACTGGGCCGATGTCAAGAAGACTGTGATACCAGCGCAACCCACTGTTGTTGACCTGCCATAATTCTCCCGAAGAGGTTCGGACGACGGCGAATTCATTGCCGTTTTCAGTGAGTCGAAGCGTCATTGATTCAGGGAAGAGGTCTTCTACAATGGTCCGTTTAAGCCATGTATCCGTTGTGTAGACTTGTCCCTCAAAGGCCATGCGAGCCATTTTGAGGTTGGCTCCGTCTCCGAACAAAGCCAGTGGGCGGTAGGATTCATCAGCAACAACGGAACATCCAATGAGTCCGTGAGTGGTACTAACCGTATCGATAAGTGAATGTGAAAAAGCGCCTGCAGCCGTGTAAATACCCATGCGAACTTCCCCAAGGTCGTTCATCCAGCAAAAGTAACTCGAACCATTTTCTGCTAAGTAAACGCTTGGTGTACTCAAGTTGCTGATCGTTCCTTCAACGAGAAAGTTGCTCATCCACATATCGATGGATGAATCCGAGCGAACCAACAATTCGGCCATACCTTCCACATCGATGGTTTGGCCAGCAAGGTCGTGTCCATGTTCGAGGTTGCTTGGAAGTGTCAAATCGACTAGGTTCGTTTCGGTCAGAATTGCTTCTTCAGTCGCCGTGTGGATGCCGAGTGGAGCCATCAATTGAACCAGCAAAAGTAGGACGAGTCCAAACGAAAGGACCGATTCACAAAGCGTCCGCTCCCTGCGCATAAATTTGTTAGAACACTCAACGTTCTAAACCATTGTCTGCATTCGACTCAATTTTTGATTCATTCAAAGCGACCCATGAGGTCAAGAATGGCTTCGAAGTAGCAGCCCCATGTCGAAGGTGCTCATCGTTGCAAATGGTGAATGGCCACAACAATTCGATGTTGTCGATCGTTCCGAAGCAAATCGAGTGGTCGTAGCACTCGATGGTGCTGCAGACAAATTGATTGAGAGAAATATGACTCCAGATGTCCTCTTGGGCGATCTTGACAGTGTTTCTGAATCGGTTCTTGAGCAGTGCAAAGCATCCAGCGTTACCATCGTACATACGCCTGATCAACAGAGCAGTGATATCTCCAAAGGACTGGAATGGGTTCAGAGAACGTATCCAGATTCAGAAATTGACATTATCGGCGTTGAAATTGGACGCTATGATCATCACCTTGCCGCTTACTCAGCCTTGTTTGAATGCAACAGTGATGCTACAATACTTCTCGATGGTTGGCAAGCACGCCGAGTTTCTCAAACTCCAACCGACATCGAGACAAAGCCAAATTCAATCATCAGTCTGATTCCATTTGGAGACGTTTCTGGTGCGACCATCAAGGGTTGCCAGTTTTCACTCGACAACGAAACGTTGACCACTGGAACAAGAGGTATCTCAAATATAGCAACTGGAACCTCAATCAGCGTTTCGGTTGAATCGGGAGACTTGCTACTGCTCATCATGAGGTGATGGTGGTAATGCGCCTCGAATGAAGGCACTGTAATCGCTTTCCCCATCCCAATCTTGTGCGTATCGGTCGACTCTTGCTTTCTCCATCGTCGCCTCCAGCCCACCCCAATCTTCGATGAGGTTCAACTTCAGGGCAGCCTTAGGCGTGTATCCCGGTAGGAAGTTGCGCCAAAGGAACGGAATTCGACCAGGAGTAACAGCGTTGACTGCATTGACGATGGATGTGTTGCAGGTCTTGAACAGGGTATGATAGAATTCAGGTCGTGATGCGAGTTGATTCAATCGATGCGTCATTTGAACAATCATCTGCCGTTCCTTATCGGGTGGTGTAATGACACGATACATTGAGACAATGTTGTTGCGTCCATGCGTTCGAAGTTGGGTCACATCGCGCTCAAAGCCAACGAGAAGATAGAGCTCATACGAGCGCCACAATCCGGTCCATGGATGGTATTTCTTTCCACGTTCACGCCGAGTTTCGAACGAAAAGGAAAGGCACGTTCCATCGAAGAATTCGAACGTCAAATAGGTATGCGACATACCTCGAAAGGCGTGGAATTGGTCAACAACGAACCAGATGTGCTTGACTTTGGTTGAATCAACCGTGACTTCATCCGCCCACTTTTCATCTCGATCTCTCGTCGTTCGCCAGTGAAAGTCCCGAACGTTTCGGAACGTGATCATCGAATCGTTGAACACAGCACTGGTTGTGAGTTCACAATCCGCAGCCCAGTTTGCATGCAACTTGGGTTGCCGAGGACGAATACGCGTCCACCAGATACGAACACCATTGAGGACGAGTAGTCCAATAAAACCGCCCAAACCAAGGAGAAGATACGATATCCAGTCCGCCATCGTTTCACCAACGTTGCCAAATGTTGTAGGTTGAATCCCACCAATCCAGTGAACCATCCGGATGTTTTCTCCATAGTTGACCCTCATCATCGAGAACGGTTGGCAAACCTTGAGGATCTGGAGAACCATCGTTGAGGATTTGAGGTGCTGGACCAAGTTCAGGCAAAGTCAGCAGCTCGTCGTCTTCTCGTATGCGGACAAGCATAACGAACACGACAATTGCAACGATGAAACCGAGAATGGCAATCGTATACCAACCGACTTCCTCGGTTGGTGTTTCATCCCCAAACGATTGGCTCGGCAGAGCTTCTTGTTCTTCTGGAGTGAGTTCAGCAGCCGGAAGACGAACGATGTTCACGGCTTGGGTGCTTGCAATGTTCTCGAGGTTGGTCACTTTGAGAACTACGAGATGAACTCCTGCTGGAAGTGCAGAACAATCGTACACTGGTCCATCGGTTATGGTCGATGTTGTCGAGACGTCCCATTCCTTGGTATATGGAGTGAAATCCTCATTGGAATTTGTTGGTTGAATGGCGATCAAGCACGATCTGTCTGTGGACAGGCCATCACCGGTCACCACGAGTTCAAAGGTAGGAGCAGGTCGGTTTTCAATCGTAAGATTCAGTGATGCTTCAGCGGTTTGGCCGAGTTCATTGCGATAGGTTTCACGAAGCGAATACTGGCCGGCTGGCCAAGAGGAGCAATCGATGCTTGTTGCATTGTCGAGTACGATGAAGGGTGCACCGGTGAAGGTTAGAGTTCCAAGTGCACCATATCGCGGTCCTGTTTCATCCATAAACAACCGGTTGATTTCACAATTTGAACCGGTTTGCAAATTATTCTGTCCAGTGAACTGGAGCGAGATCATCGGCGTCTGAAGAGCAGGGACCATCTCATAACTTGGCAAAGAGATTGTTGAAATCTCAACGCCGTTCATGTCGTAGAATCCGAGAGCAAGGTCATGAGAACCGCGTGACCAAGCATCGTAGGTCAGACTCACATTCGACTGACCAACAATCTCGATGGTTGTTGATTCAACGACTTCTCTGTCGTTGTGGGTAGCGATAAGACGAACGTCAACAATGGTCGATTCGATGGTTGAGTTGAGAATCACAACGACTCGTACAGCATCGATGTCACCATCTTGGTTCAAATCAAGTGTATCATTGCGAAGGGCGACCATCGTAATTCCCGCCTCCTCGAGTCCAAGGTCTGCTTCTGCACTGACCTGCCCAACGCCGAGCATTGGTACAACGAACAGCAGAACCAAAACCATAGCCATCCTACGCATCGTTTTCACCTCCTGGAGGAGGAGGGAGAGGTATTGCCAATTCTGGTAATGCCATCTCAGTCGAAGTGGATGATGCAATAGGTTCAGACGTCTCATGCACTGCAAGGAGATCCTCTGTCAAGGTTTTCTCATCTTCAGAACGCATGGTTCGAACAACAAGTGCTGCAGAAGCACCGAGAATGAACGAAACACCAACGATGAGATAGGTCAACCACGATGCTGCAGGGTCTTCACCCATAATGGCAAGAGCAGCATTCCATTCACCATATTCATTCGACCAACCATCGCCGTTGTTGTCCTCGCACCCTTGCACGTCTCGCGTTGACGTTCCGAACTCCTCGGGACAGTCATCTCGTAGAGCACCGAGAGGTACATCACCAAATCCATCACCATCGCTGTCCTTCCATTGCAGGGCTTCAGTCGGGAAGGCATCCGCTGAACCGTATGGATGAGCGTCCCAGCCATCGGTTGGGTCAGACCAACCATCACCATCGGTATCTCGGCAACCCAATCGATCGAGAATCGAGGTTCCGCGGATAGTTGGACATGCATCTGCCTCATTTCCATCGGCTTCGTCACCGTAGCCGTCACCATCCGTATCTCGCCATTGTGTTGGTTCATGGATGAAAGCATCACCGAGATTCGACCAACCATCACCATCTGTGTCGGGACAACCCCAACGGTCGCCTCCAGAGCTTGGCCCAACAGAGGTTCCCGGCTGAGATGGGCAAACATCAGCGGTTGTACCGGAAGGGTTGTCCCCTCGGCCATCACCATCACGGTCATGCCATTGGGTTGGATCTTCTGGCCAAGCATCCGCTGTACCACCCGGACTGGCGAGCCAGTACGGTGTGGGGTCCGACCAGCCATCTTCATCGAAATCTGGGCAGCCCCATCGGTCAAATGTTGAGAGTCCATAGGTGGTCTTGCACCCATCACTACGGTAGGCAAGGCGCCATGCTTGACCATCGAAATATTCCATGTTATCGCCAAACCCATCATTGTCGGTATCGTGCCACTGTGAAGCATCGTTCGGGAAAGCATCAGCAAACCCTTGTGGGTGCGCAATCCAATCATCGGTAGGATCGGAATATCCATCCTTGTCGACATCACGACAACCGAGTCTGTCGAAACGAGATATCCAGCCACTTTCAACTTCTTCAGCGTTGGAGTTCATACAAACATCGCCTTCAAATCCAGTGAGATTGTCACCATATCCGTCACCATCACTGTCTCGATACTGGCTCGGTATCATCGGGAAATCATCGATTTGTGTGGCTCCATAGGTTTGGTTATCTCCCCAACCATCAAAGTCAGTATCGCGGAATTGGGTTGGATTATCTGGGAAATCATCGATAAGATTTGCACCTACTGATTGGTTGTCACCGTACCCATCGAAGTCTCGGTCTCGCCATTGCGTTGGCTCGAAGGGGAAGGCATCAGCACCATCTGCAGCAGTCCAATTCTCACCGGGGTCTGACCATGCATCTCCATCGGCATCAGGGCAACCGTATCGATCGGCAAATGAGACACCAAGAATGAACGGACATGCATCGGGTTGGTGTGCGGTTTCAAGCCACTGGCCGATTCCCCACTCCAAGTGGGTCTGATTCCACATAGGGTCCTCCCAATTGTCACCGTAACCGTCTCCGTCCGTATCTTGCCATTGTGTAGCCTCAAGCGGGAATGCATCGGCTAAACCGTTTGGATGCGCATACCATGGCTCGAGCCCATTCAGCCCACCAGGGTCAGCATCGGAATAAGAATCTCCATCAGAATCAATGCAACCATATCGGTCTGAAGTTGAGTATCCTCGGCTGTCTGGACAGTGGTCAGGTTGGTTACCGAGGATGTTATCGCCGTAACCATCAAAATCACGGTCACGCCATTGTGTTGCATCGTTTTCGAAAGCATCTGCACCGTTCTGCACGTCCCATCCAGCATCGGTATCGGACCAACCATCTGAATCGGTATCGATGCAACCCTGTCGGTCGTTTGTTGACGTGCCGACGATCAAATCGCAATCATCATCGGAATCAACAAAGCCGTCCTCATCGGTGTCGCGGTCGGTCTTGTCAATGGATGCAAGAAGTGTGTAATCGAATCCATCGTTGCACCAGGAATTTTTTCCTTTGATTTTGACGTAAACGTATCCTGCTTGAGACATGGTTTTCGACAACGTTCCAGAGGGGTTGTCATCGCTACGCCCCATGGTTGCAACTTGAGAACCCGATTCATCGTGCATCGAGTAATCACCTTCCCAACCATCACCAGGGCACCACCAAGCTGCGTTGCTCATTGAACCTGAGAAGGCGATACTAACGATGTCGCCTTTGTAGGCATAGATGCGCCACCAATCCGTTCCATCGTTGGGCGAGCACCCATCTGGATCGCACACATAACCGTTCGAGGAAACGCCGTCCGTGAGCAAATTTGAGGACGCCTGCGTATCATCGGCATGAACCGATGGCACCATGGACAGCACCATGAGGGCAAACATGCCAATAGCGATGCTGCGCCCGAGCATGTTTGCCCATAACACATGCGGGTTAAGAAGAACGCGACGATGAGTTGAACCGTCCTAACGCATCACGGAGGGCTGGTTCAAGGGTTTCATGTTCGAATCTATATCCAGATTCTAACAACCGCTTGGGATGCACTTTTTGTCCGTCCAATATCAAGGATTTACCCATCTCTCCAAACAAGATTTTCATGACAAAACCGGGTGCAGGAGCGAACGCTGGCCTGCGCAGAACCTTGCCAAGTACCTTAGCAAATTGCTTCTGAGTCACAGGGTTAGGCGCAGTCAGATTGTAGACACCTTTCGCATCTTCTTGGTTCATCAAGTAGTGCATGGCATAGATTTGATCGTCGAGGGAAATCCATGATTGCCATTGCTTTCCTCCTCCTATTGGGCCAAGTGCACCCATCTTCGCGATTGGGAGAATCTGTTTGAGCATACCACCAGCAGCCGTTGTGACGATCCCTGTTCGCATGAGAATGGTACGGATTCCAGCACTTGAAGCTGGAATCGTTGCATCCTCCCACTGCTTGCAAATATTGGCAAGGAAACCATCACCAATGCTGCTTGTTTCATCCAACTCCTCATCGCCTCTGTTGTCGTAGAAACCGACTGCAGAAGCGCACATGAACACATTCGGCGGCGATTCAAGTACAGCAAGGGCTTTCGAGAGATTTTCTGTTGGAATGGAACGGCTTTGAGCAATCAAATTCTTTCTCTTCTTACTCCAGCGTTTGTCACCAATTCCCGCACCTGCTAAGTGTATGACGACATCGAATCCTTCCAAAGAGCCTTCAAGGATTTCACCGGTTTGGTCGTTCCATCGCACGATCTTGTCAGGATTCTGATCCGCATGCAACTTCGTTGACGTACGAAGAAGACGGTGGACGTCATGCCCATCCGTTTCAAGAAAAGCGCCAAGTTGTGTTCCAATCAATCCGGTCGAGCCACTGATGAGGATACGACGTCGAGGAGCATCCTTGAACATCTGTTGACGAGTAAGATCCGCAAGAATCCTTCGTGTTCGATGTTTGAACATCGTCCGTACTCGAGGCATGACCATGATTGGAGCACCAATTCTCGAAAAGAAATGAAACGGTAGTTTCCAGTCGATCTTGTCCTCGATGGTCATCTCTTGCTCTCCACCCTCGACAAATTTGTGAACGTGATTCCATCGAGCAAACGGCCCTTTGATCGAATCATCACAGAATTGTTCACCTTCGATGTAACTGTGATGTTTGGCGACCCATCGTTGTGGCACAATACCAATACTCATTCGGAATTCGGTGACTGCACCATCGGTTATTCCTCCGACTTGTACGGGACGAATCCCTTCCCAGTCTGGCATAATCCGACGTACTGCACCCGGGCGAGCGTGCCAATTCCAAACAGTCTGTCGAGAAAATGGAAACGTCGCATTGTGTTCAAAAATCGGCATACGCTCCACCTAATGTTAGGAATCTGCGTATTTTCGTATATAATCCTCAGTTTTGAACTTGCGCTGGGTTGAAGCTGATGTCATGTAGCGAACCTTTCCAAAAACGGCGCGTTCAAACCAACCACGGTCGAATCGACCGAAGATCCAGAAGATACCAGTGTAGGAATTTGGATCTCGGCCGTCGAGTGCCCATCGATCGTTCAAGCGAATCAACCAATCGCAAGCAGTTTCAGGATCAGGGCACCATTCCAGCACTTTCTTGCCCCAGAGCATTCGCAGATAGTTGTGAATGATGCCTTCCTTACGGAGTTGATGTTGAGCCGCATTCCAAAGCGTATCATGGGTTTCGCCACGCTCCAGCTGCTCGAAGGTGTAGAGGTATGGCCGCTCGTCGTTAGCGTGTTCTTGGAGGGTGTTTTTTGCCCATTCAGGTAGCGTCTGGTAGGATGTGTGTTCAGGATGTTCAAAGCAGTACACGAATCCAAGTTCTCTCCAAGTGATCACCTGGTCGAGGAAGGCTTCAGCACCTTCGCTCATTCCCCACCAACCAGCACGGCGACCGTTGTGTGGAGGCGTGATTTTCATCGGATTCCAGTCCTCAGAATTGAGTACTTCATGGACGATCTCGAACGATGAAATATGACCGTAATGGAGCCAGGGTGACAATCCACTTCCACCATCACGTTCAGGATGGTTGCGGTCGAGGTGGTATGTGTCAAGACGCTGTTCAATGAATCTCTTCAGTTCGGTACGTGCCGTGAGCGAACCACCTCGACGGTCATCGACCGGTGAAACTTCATGATCGATATCGAGGACTGCAAGTGCTTCTCTGCCTTCACGGGAGGCTTCAGAAACTCGCCAAATGAACTCAAGAGGCGTTGTTGGAACATCTGCGTCCTTGAAACACTGAGTAACGATGTGGGTACCACTGCCGACATCTGTTAAGTTACTCAATGGATTCGAAGATGGTGGTGTTGAAACGAAATTCAGGACGTTTTGATGGATGTAGCGCCTGAAAGAGTGCGCTGTTGAGAACGAACGCTCTGGAGCTCGGAGCGGAATGATTCCATTGCTATCGATGCATTGGACCGAGCAATCAGCAATCTCCATGGCGCGTTGAGCGACTTCCCGTGGCATGTACGTTGGAAAATCATCGATGACGACAGCAACAGCATTGCGCGAGAACGATCGCAAAAGGCCTCCAGCCTGTGCTTTCTTCGTTTCGACATATGGAACATAGGTAACTGGGCTTGACTCGAACAACTTTCTGTTATCGATCATCCCCTGAAGGACAAACGTATGAATTCGGTCGTTCGCCCAACGGTGTCCAAGTGCGAGGCACTCGACAACGATGAGTGGGACGTTGTATTTGTTGGCCAGTTCGATAGCGTGGTCAAGGGCGTAATTCCACCGAGCTCGCCTGGCACTTGTCATCCAATAGACAATGTGCGTACCGTCCGGATTGACCGGCTTGTCATTCGCATCAATGCGTCGATCATCGATCACTGGACCACCTCTTCAGAGAGCGTCATGCGACCATCGCTGAAAACCAACTGATAGGGTCGTTTTGATTCGGTACTGAGATCGATAAGCGGCAATGATGAGTCTTTGAGTGCGACTTCCGCAAAACCTCGCATAGCAGCAGAGACCCATTCGATGTTGTCGAATTCGTCTGCTGTGAAAAATCGCAAATCGGAGATTTCATCTTCCTGAGGTTTTACTTCGAAGTTACTCGCTGAGATTTTGTAACACAAGAAGAGGCCGACGCCGTGTCTTGTTTGAGTTGTCCTCAATCCAATAAATCCAGAGACGTCTCCAGTGATGTTTGTTTCTTCTTGAAGTTCACGCAGTACTGCGTTTTCAATGGATTCATTGGGCTCAACATGACCTTTGGGAAGACCCCAGCAACCGGCGTACGTTCCTTTTGCTTCTTGCACCAAAAGGATGCTGGAATCTGTGACTACAGCAGCAGCCACGCCGATGTCAAAGTTTCCAGTCACGTGTAGATTTGTGCGGGCCAAGTATTTGAAGAACCGTTTACGAAATCGTCACAAAAACAGTAGTTCAGAAACAGTCCTTTATACATACAACGTCGTTAACATGGATTATGAAAGGCTCAGTTGTTCGAGATTTCACTGCTGTCCCAGCAGATGCAAAACTACCGACGAAGTACGGTGAATTCCGCATTCGTTCGTACGTCGATCCACGTGATGGTGCCGAACATGCAGCCATTTATTACGGCGACATGAACCACCAAGCTCCTCCACTTGTGCGAGTGCACTCCGAGTGCCTTACAGGCGACGCTCTCGGTAGTCTACGCTGCGACTGTGGCCCACAATTGCAGCGCGCTCTAAAAACCATCCAAAAAGAAGGACGAGGTATCGTGTTGTACCTCCGCCAGGAAGGTCGTGGCATCGGATTGTTTGCCAAAATGCAAGCCTACAACCTCCAAGACCGTGGGCTCGACACGCTCGATGCAAATCTAGCACTTAACCTGCCTGCTGATGGTCGTGATTACACGATTGCAGCACACATGCTCACCGACATGGGTGTTGATAGTATCCGACTCATGACGAACAACCCGGACAAAGTCGAACAACTCAAGCAGCATGGAATCAATGTTGTTGATCGAGTGGAGCACAAGGCTGGCATGTGCTCAGAAAACAGGGATTACCTACGAACAAAAGCGTTGCGAATGCGCCACATTCTGCCAATCTGAGGTTGATGCACATGGGAGAAGTCATTTTGACGGCGGACCGCCTCACACAGGCTGAGGCGAAGCGAGTGAGCAAAGATTTGATTGGCGAACTTGCTCCAGATTTCAAGCTCACAGACGATGCAGGCAACGAATTTCAAAGTTCGAGCCTCGATGGCTCGTGGAGAATTTTATTCTTTTACGCTAAGGACGGCTCCCCGACCTGCAAACGTGGTTGTTTGACCTTCAAAGAGCAACACGATTTATTCGTTTCAGCGGGATGCCAAGTCATCGGAATCGGCGAAGGAACAAGCGAATCTCATGCCAAATTCAAGAAGGAACTCGGTGGGCTTCCATTCCCACTTCTTGCTGATCCTGATCGTGCAGTTGCAGACAAGTTCCTCGTGCCTGTCCACCTCGGGATGTTCCCTGCAAAGTCGAGCTTCCTCATTGGGCCGGACAACCGCATTCATCACGTCTATGACTGGCTGTTCCGTCCACGTCGTCACGTCGCTCGAATTCTCAAGAGCCTCTCATCCGTCACCGGAGGATCCGATTGATGTGGGATAGTCTTCTCAACGAGGCTGGTCTGACGGAGCGCGAGGTTCGCTCCATCATGGTCCTCGGAAACAACCCCAATATGCGAGCGAGTGAGCTCGCCAAGGAACTTCAAACCACTCGCCTCGATGCATACAACAGTCTGTCTCGCTTGCAAGAGATGGGCATCGTTACTGCTACTGCTGACCGCCCGATGTTGTTCTCGAGCCTTCGGGTCGATGAGGCACTGCAGCATATTATTGAGATGCGACGACGCCAACTCGACAACCTCGAGGAGGGTTTCAATGAACTCTCTAAAGGAATCAGTGAAGCAAACGCCTCCTATGAGGCAAACCGACGTCAAAGAGACGAACCTCGTTTCGCCGTACTGAAGGAGCGAAGCCACATCTATCGACGATTGGAACGAATGGCAGAGGAAGCCGAGGAACGACTTGTGCTCTTGCTCGGACGCTACGGTATCCTGCACCTTTGCCGAAGCGAAGCGCTCGAAACCGTCAACACGGTTGCGGAAAAAGGCGTTGTTGTCCAGGTCATTGCTCAACTTGACCGACGAACTACTCGATTTTTCCAGAAACTTCACGATTCCATTGAAATCAAGCACTCCGACGACCTTGATTCGCAGGGATTCTTGCAGGATTGCACCCACGTCGTTCAGTTCTTGAACATCGAAGAAAACCCGGTTGGGCGAGGTAAGGAAGATGCTGCGTTGGTCATCGAGAGCGAACCTTTCGCAAAGGCACAGGAAAACCTCATCGATACAATCTGGGAAGACGCCGTTCAATTCGAAGTTGCTGAAGCTCGATTCTCCAAAGGCCGAATTCACGATCCACTCCGACTCACGATTGGCGAAGGTTCGTTCCTAGACTCACTCGTCGGTGCACTGGGGGTCGACGACTTGCCCGAACACGACACACCGTTCGACCCTGATGCTTTCCTTGCAGCGGGAACTGAAGTCAATCAAGCACGACAAGAACTGACCAAGGGCCGACTATCGAATCTCAAAGTCTTGGGTATTGACCTATCACGCATGCTCCGACAAGTAGGAAACCGTGTAGGACATGAACTTGCATTTTCACTCCGATCCATCGAAAATCACGTTGAGTTCCTCGATGAGATGATGGATTGGTGGGAGTTTGCTGGCCTTGGTCGTCTCGAGTACGGTATTGACCCAGTCTTCCACGTACAGGTTGGTCTCGATCATCCACCGAGTGAAGACCCAGACGTTCTCCCAATGTGGGAACTCGACGATGGTATCATTGAAGGCGCTTTGATGACACGGTTTCCGAAGGACGGGAACGTCAACGTTCGACGATACGATGGAACAGGTGAGCCAAATGACCTTTGGCGCTATCACATCATCATGAACAATGAAGAACAGCCAGCAGAACCCTCGTCATGATGGGCCCAAACGAAATCACCGTCTTGGTGGTCTTTGCTTACGTTACACTTGCATGGCTCAAGACCGTTTCATCGGGGAATGTTACCGTCATGGATGTCCTTTGGGGAATGGGTTTTGTCCTCATTGCTTGGACTCGATTTTTGTTTTCAGACGCCATCAACATCGCAACAATTGCTTGTCTTGTTTGCGTCACAATATGGGGATTAAGACTCGGCTTTGTATTACACAAACGCACCATGAATCGTGGCGAAGATCCTCGCTACGTGCGAATGCGTGAGACTGCTGGACGGCACTGGTGGTGGATCAGTTTCCTACAGGTCTTCGTCCTCCAAGGCGTTCTCCTCCTCATCATTGCTCTCCCCATTTTCCTACTCATTCCTGGACCTACCGAACCTATCGATTGGACAGTGGAAAAAATCGTCTTATCGATGATGTGCTTGGTTGGATTTCTGCTTGGGTTGTTGCTTGAACACAAAGCCGACATGGAGTTGAAGCGATTTCGAGAACTCCATGGGCCCGGGAATCTCAAAACCGATGGCATGTTTTCAATCACGCGCCATCCTAACCATCTCGGAGAGGCGATTCTTTGGTGGTCCATCGGTGGATTTGCAGTCGTCGTTGGGGGCAGCAATGCATTGGCTGCCCTCATCGGGCCAGCGATTCTGACTCTCCTCCTTCGCTACGTAAGTGGCGTCAAGATGTCTGAAGTCGACTTACAGGAACGTGATGGCTACCACGAATGGGTGAACACGACACCAGCGATGTTCGCAAACCCCATCCGTGCACTCTTGAAGAAAAACGCCGATTGATAAATGGAAGGGGGATTTTTTAACCATGCGCCTCCTGACGTTTGTCCGATCTATTCGTATGATTACGAAGGATGGCCCTGCCGATTTGGATAAAATCCAGGACATGGGTCTTCTCGCTGTCAAACTGACCCAGATCTTTGCACTTCGGCCAGATTTACTCTCAGAGGAGAAGTGCCGACAACTCCAATCTCTGTATCAGAGAGCCAATTCCATTCCCAAAGAAGATTCAATGAAACTGATTGAAGATCGAGCACCATCCGGTTTCCTCGATGCTTTTGAGTCGTTTGAAGAAGAACCTTTTGCAGCCGCAAGCATCGGTCAAGTTCACCGAGGTGTGCTGAAAGATGGAAGCGAAGTGGTCGTCAAAATCATCAAGGCTGACTTTGAGAAATCCTTCCGCAAAGACGTCGCTCGAATGCGCCGTTGGCTCCGCATTGGCCTGTTTCTCAATCCACGTCTGCGAAAGGTCGGAAACCCTGTTGGATTGCTTCAACACGTTGAAGATTACACACTGCGTGAACTCGACCTTCGTAACGAAATTCAAGGTGCTGAACTCCTTCAAGCCAAAGCGAAGGAAGTGGAAGTGCAATTCCCAATGCCCCTCTTGAAGTTCCCAAAGGTTTGGCCAGAACTTTCCAACAAACACGTTCTAGTCATGGAACACATCAAGGCACCAACGCTCGAATCACGCCTCTCTAATCAAGATCTCACATGGGACGACCTTCTCCAATTGTTCCGAATTCACGGCGCCTTCATGTTCGGCATCGGTACCTTCCACGGCGACCTCCACCCAGGAAACGCCATGGTCAACGAAGACGGCATGTTCACGTTCATTGATACTGGAGCGATTTCACACGCACCAGAAAGCGTCCGTTCAGCATTGTTTGGCTTCTTCTATTATCTTGCTAAAGGAGAGCTCGAAGATGCATTCGAAGCCATGTTAACGATGGCTGATACACCTCCAACGGGCGAAGCAAAAGCACGTTACATGCGTGAAATGCACGAAACCTATGCAGGCTTTGTTGGCAAATCCGTCAGCGAAGTGAGTCTCACGCAACAAATGATGAAAACGGTACGAATTGCTGTCCTTGCAGGCTGTCGCTTTGGTGAAGAAGCCTTCCCAATCATACGTTCCCTGATGTACATGGACGGTATGGTTCTGCGAGGACATCCTGAAGTCGATCTCATCTCGTCCATGGGCCCGTATCTGGATGAGTTCGCATCGATCGTTGAATTGCCTTACACAGCTGATGCAAAAGGCCCCTCATCACCCGCGAAGTCGGCCTTTTGGGAAGGTAATCCAAATCCTTCGGATTAACTGGTGTAAAACGCCGCTTTATATGTGAATGAACGGTGTTTTCCTACTATGCCTACGCCCAATTCTCAACACATCGTCATCGTCGGAGCAGGACCTGGTGGACTTGCTGCATCACTTCTTCTTGCAAAGGCAGGTGTCAACGTCACTGTCGTCGAGCGCTCCAGCAAAGTCGGTGGCCGTACAAAGGTCATCGAGCGAGATGGATTCAAGTTTGACCTTGGACCAACGTTCTTCCACTACACAGAAGTTATCGAAGAGATTTTCCAAGCCATCGGCAAGGATGCCCACAAGGAATTGAAACTCAACCAGCTCGACCTCAACTACCGACTCATTTTCGGACAAGGTGGCGAACTCGACTGCACAAGTGATCTCGAGGTTATGCGTGACCGAATCGCCGTACTCTCTGGCGAAAAGGACGCAAATGCCTTTGTTCGCTACGTCGAAGACAACCGCAAGAAACTCCACCGTGCTAAGGCTTGCTTGCAAGAACCTTGGAACGGTCCACGAGACATCTTCTCAAAGCGTGTCATGCGAGCAGCAACCGTCTTGCGACCAACCCGATCTGTCGCCAACGATTTGATGCGTTTGTTCGACGATGATCGACTGATGCTTGCAATGTCGTTCCAAACCAAGTATCTCGGAATGTCCCCCTTCAATTGCCCCAGTTTGTTCACCATCCTTGCGTTCCTCGAATACGAATACGGTATCTTCCACCCAACCGGAGGACTTGGTTCCGTACCGGTCCGTATGGCTGAAATCGCTGAAGAAATGGGCGTACAGTTCCGACTCGGCGAAGCTGTTGAAGAAGTCATCATGGATGGCAAGACCGCTGTCGGTGTTCGCACCGAAAAGGGCACCCTCATGGCAGACCGTGTTATTGTCAACGCAGACTTTGCCAATGCAATGACCAGCATCGTTCCGAACAAGGCCAGAAAGCGATGGACGGACAAGAAACTTGAATCGAAGAAATATTCTTGTTCGACCTTCATGCTCTACCTTGGTGTTGACCGAACATACGACTTGCCGCATCACCAAATCTACGCTTCCAAGAACTACGTCGAAAATTTGGAAGACATCGAAAAGCATCACCGTCTTTCATGGGACGACCCATCGGTCTACGTCCAGAACGCTTGTGTTACCGACCCAGGTCTCGCTCCGGAAGGCTGTGCTACAGTGTACGTCCTCGTTCCTGTATCTCATCAAACTGAAAACATCGACTGGTCAAAAGAATCGAGCAAATTCCGAGAGCGAATCCTCGATCAAATTGAGACCAAACTCGGATATGAAAACATCCGTGACCACATTGTCACTGAGATGGTCATGACCCCCGACGACTGGGGAGACCACTGTTACCGTGGAGCCGTGTTCAACCTCGCTCACGGCCTCGATCAAATGCTCTGGCGACGACCCCGAAATCGATTCGAGGACGTCAAGAACATGTATCTCGTTGGTGGAGGAACACATCCTGGATCAGGCCTTCCTGTTATCTTCGAGAGTGCTCGAATCAGCAGCAAACTCGTCCTTGACGACTTGGGAATCAAGCCGGATTGGAACGGTGTTGAGACATGGTTCGAAAACGTACGTCGTTCACCAGCTGGGCGAAAAGCTCAGAGTCGAGTGACCACCACCAAAGAGACCGGAACACCAACAAACGCATGAGGGAGCAGCGTGCGATTCGTTGCCCTCGTGCTGCTTCTGTTCCTTTCTGGTTGTCTTGAATCGACGGTTGAAGATGGTCGAGTGTTCACGGTTGAAACACTTGATCGACCAGAAGACGCTGGCCCGATGTATTCGATGAAAGAGAACCTCAGCGAAGGTCCCGTTTTGGTCCTCTTCATCGGTGTTGGCTGCATCGGCTGCAAGGACTGGACCGATGACTTACGTGAGCATCACAACGACTGGATGGCTCAAGATCCACCACTGCAAATCGTCTCTGTTGAGCGATACCTCCATTTCGAAACCAAGGAAGATGTTGCAGAAGAGTTCGGTTACACAGACAGCAACCACTACACGCCATGGCCCATTGTCTTGCCAACTGACGATGATTCCATCCAACGAATCGAAGACCAAGCCAACTTGAGCCAATCCATTTTCGAATATTACGGCCTACCAGGTACACCTGCATTGTTCCTCATCGATCAAAACGGCGTCATCCAATGGGATAGTGACACCTACTATCCGAACGAGGACTCCATTGCTGAGATTGAAAAAGCGTACAAGAAGGTGATTTAATGGTTGAAACAATACTTCTGGTCGCCTTTTTTACTGCAACCATGTGGGTTGGACCCTTTTGGATGCTGATGCTTCTTCAACCACATGCTGAACGAACCAAGAAGTGGATGGATGGACCGTGGTTTGTTCTTGGACCGTTGATTGCCTATCTCATTGTTCTTGCAATGAATCTCGGTGCTTTGAGCGATATGATGGGAGATGGAACGCTCAGCGGTGTAGTATCCGGACTTGCTGATGTTCTTGGGACGGACGATGGTGCAGTCCTTGCATGGACACACTTCGTGATCGGTGACATCATCGTGACTCGATGGATTTGGAAGCGTAGTGTTGAGACAGAAATCAACAAAACGGCTGCACAAGTCGCAATCCTGTTTGGCGTTATGCTCATGCCACTTGGACTCGCAATCCATTTTGTCACAATGCAAGCGTACAGGCGTAACAACACGCATTGATAACTGAACGAATTGGGGTTAGAACATGAACAAGGCAGATTTGATTGATAACGCATTCCTCGAGTGCGAAGAAATCTGCCGTCATGCCTCTTCAACGTTCTATGCAAGTTTCTCTGCATTGCCGTATCAAAAGCGACGTGCTGTCCACGCAGTCTACGCATTATGCCGCTACCTTGACGATATTGCTGATGGCGATTCACGACCGATTGTTCAAGAATCCGAAACCCTCAACAGACTCGTTGATGAGCGTGATGAACTTCTTCAGAGCATTCATCAAACAGCCATGAACAACGCTCCTGAGGAGCACCGATACCGTTTGATGGCACTTGTTGATGCGAAGGAACGACTCAATCGATTGTTTGCTGGAGATGAATCCGCAACTCAAAACGAAGCCATTTTCATCGCCATCAACGAGGTTTTCAAGCAGTTCCCTGTTCGCCTTAATGATTTTGAAACAATCATCGAAGGGATGGAGGATGATTTGTTCGAAGTACGTCACAAGACCTGGGATGAAGTCCGTGCTTATTGCTACAAAGTCGCTTCAGCAGTTGGACTCGTCCTGATTGAAATCTACGGATGCGAAGATGCTGGAGCACGGATTCACGCCATCGATATGGGCATCCAATTGCAACTGATCAACATCCTTCGTGACGTCTCAGAAGATTATCGAAGTGGCCGGATTTACCTTCCAATCAATGCATTGAGTGAATACAACATCGAGACCTCCGAGCTTGGTAACACCGAATTTGGAACCAACCACCGTTGGAAGTCGTTCGTTCAAGAATACATCGAAATCGTTCGACGACACCAGGAATCGGCTCAACATTTGTTCGAATATCTTGACTCGAAATCTCGATTGCAGCCACAACTCATGTGCGAAGCATACGATGCCATCTTCCACGAAATTGTTCGACGATCGGGTGACGTGTTCAGTAAGCGCCCTTCCTTATCCAAGTGGAGAAAGATTCGTCTTGCTGCAAAACTTTCGCTCCGCCGTCTACGTGCTCGATGGTCGTAACCGTTTGACCGTTGAGGCAATGCATTGAAACCCTGATGGCTGGTGGTTGCATCATGGACGAGGTCTTACCAGTCTCTGTTACTGTTCTTCTTCCTACTCGGAATGAAGAGGAAGCACTTGGTGCAACCGTTGACGCCATCCCCAGAGATTGGTGCGAATCACTCGAAATCATGATCGTTGATGGTTCCTCAACAGACCGAACCAGAGAAATCGCTCTTGAGAAGGACGTTCGCGTCCACCTTGAACCACGAAAGGGTTACGGTCGAGCCTACCGTACTGGATTTGTCGTTGCTTCAAACGACATCATTGTCACCATGGATGCGGATTGTACCTATCCAGCAGAGTTGATTCCTGAATTGGTTAAGCGACTCTTGGATGATGATCTCGATTTCATTACCTGCGATCGCCTCAGCATGGCTGAAGACGGTTCCATGTCAGGCCTTCACGGATTTGGCAACTGGGTTCTTTCGTTCAACGCTCGACTTCTCTTCGGTTATGGAATTAAGGATTCTCAATCGGGCATGTGGGTGTTCCGTAAATCGATTTTTGATAATCCAAAGATGCGTCCAACCAATGACGGAATGCCTCTCTCTGAAGAAATCAAGATTCTTGCACGCAAGCACCTTGGTCGAAAGAAGGCCATCGAAATCTCGGTTCCATATCGAGAGCGTGTTGGTGAAGCTGAAATCCACACGTGGGGCGATGGTTGGAAGAACCTTCGATTCCTCTATGCGAAGCGATTCGGCCTCCACAGAACAAAAACAGAATGGGGTCCACTTGACGACAATCCGGACAGTTTGAATGATACATTGCCGGAACAGCAATAATCAGACATTATCCCAATCCAACTTCTCACCTTCGTTGGATTCCTCTGTGGATGCATCGTCTTCGACTACTCCATTGCCAAAGACGCCCCATGAATCGATGATTTTCATTTCTTCAGCGGTTGCTCTACGACGTTGAAGGGTCATAAGGAGAGCAACGAGGATTGCAATGGAAACTGCACCGATAAGGACACCAGTGGACATGAAACCTCCACCTTCTGCTTCAACAACCTTGAGTGGTGTGTAGAGAATATCGACGCTCGCTGAATCGCCTTCACCATCTGTTGCAATGACCTTGAGACTTGGTT
>JBMYNT010000030.1:0-22428 GCA_049598575.1 Candidatus Poseidoniaceae archaeon
ACCTGCTTTCTCGTTCCATGTTGCAATGATGGTTATCGGCATCAACAACGTGGTGAGCCAAACCATTGGGAAAGAGAGTCCGTCAACACCGACTGTCCATGTGATACCGAGTTGTTCAATCCAAACATAGGATTCTTGGAATTCAAACGTATTGAAGGCGATATCGTTCCATCCAACATCACCGATTTGACCCAAGAACATCAATGTAGCAACAGCAAACATTGCCAAAGAGATGATGAAAGCAGCCATTCGAACAGGAGCGTCAAACTTTGCACGCGCTGCTGGGTTGAGACGAGAGGTCAGAATCAACAGGAAGATGCTCGCAAGAATCGGTAGGACGACCATCAACGAGAGGTAATCAACGTTCAAATCATCACCTCCAAGAGCAAGTAGATGACAAGGACACCTAAGGCTGCCATCATGATGTAATCACGAGCCGATCCTGTTGTTAGGCGACGAACCTGAGTCGAGAGTTTCTGAGATGTCGATTCAATCGTCTTGATGGTCCCATCGACGACGTTGCGATCGAATGCTGCACTGATGTTGGCAAAGCCAGCGACAAGTTTGAGCATCGCTGCATCGTACCATTTATCGAAATACAAACGTTCCTTCAACGCATTTGAAAGACCAGAATTGGCCCATGCACTGTTGTCGAATCCACGCTTTGCGTTGACTCGGGAGGAGAGGTTGATGATTGGTTGCATCCATGGCTTAGCCTTCTCGCCATCTTCAAGCGAGCCACCATAGAGTGCCATGGCCATTCCAGGACCAACAATTGCACCAATGAAGATGGCCACATAGGTCAGGATAAAGAAGAATGGATCAGAGTTGACAAAGACGTGCTCAAACTCATAGATGAGCCCCTTGAGCATGCCTTTCTTGCTAAAGAAGGCATATCCACCATCTGGTTCTCCAGCCCAATGCGTGAACATCATTCCAGCAAGGATGACGCTTGAAAGCGACACGAATGTTAGGGTAACGAGTGGGATTGGAATCCAAGGTGTGTGTTCGTGAACCTTCGCTGCAACCTCTGTCTTTGGCTTGCCTGCAAAGGTCTTGAACCACATTCGTGACATGTAGAACCCGGTCATGGCTGCACCAAGAAGAACACACGCAGCTGGTAGGAAGAAGCGTGGGTCATCGAGTGCGACGCGCCATGTGTTGGCGATGATGCCTTCCTTTGACCAGAATCCACCGATCAGCGGTAGCCCCATGATTGAGGCCGAACCGACCAACATCGCTGTTGCAGTGATTGGCATCTTCGAAGCAAGTCCCCCCATGTTTTCCATGGATTGAGCATCGAAATGGTCGTCGTGATGGTCATCGTGATGATCGTCACCATGGTCGTCATGGTCATCGTGATGATGCAAATCATGGTGAGCATGATGCATTTCGTGAATCACTGAACCACTGGCCATGAACAGCATACCCTTGGCCATTGCGTGGTTGAAAAGATGGAAGAGCGCTGCACCAAAGGCAACGACAACAATGTCGTGAGCCTTGTCGTCGTGATGCCAATCAAGCGAGTTGGCAAGCCACAGGGCTGCACCTAGGCCTGTGAAGATGTAGGCAAGCTGACTCATGGTCGAATACGCAAGGACCTTCTTCAAATCGTCCTGAACGAAGGCAATAGCTGCAGCCATGACGGCAGTGATTCCACCGATGACAGCAATGATGAAGGCAAGGTCGACCAGTTCTCCATGCATGGCTTCTGCACCAAAGAATGGGAACATACGTGCAACGAGATAGAGACCTGCGTTGACCATGGTCGCCGCGTGAATGAGTGCAGAAACAGGGGTAGGACCTTCCATCGCATCAGGAAGCCATACGTGAAGTGGGAATTGCGCAGACTTACCAACAGCTCCAATGAACATCATCCCCAGAGCAAGTTGGAGTTGTCCTGGATCGACAGCGGCAATCAAATCCTCGTTGAAGACAACTGCATAGTCCAGCGAATCGAAGAGGTTCCAGAGCATGACCAAACCAATGACGAGGAAGACGTCACCAACACGTGTGGTGAGGAACGCCTTCTTGGCCGCATAGGCTGCGCTTGGCTTTTCGTAATAGAATCCGATGAGAAGATAGGAACAAAGACCCATCAATTCCCAGAAGATGAAGAGCCAAAGGAAGGAGTCAGCGAGAACCATTCCAAGCATACCTGAACAGAACAGAACGAACTCAGCGTAGAAACGGTGGTTTCGGTTATCGTTGACCGGATCGGTGTTCATGTAACCAATGCTGAAGATGTTGATGAGCATACAGAGGAAGGATGCGACGAAGAGAAGCATCACCGTGATGTGGTCGATGTAAATTCCGACACCGAAGGCCTTCCCTTCGATGGTGAGGCCATCGGCACTCATCCATCCAAAGGAGAGCCAGTCTCCGATGTGGTGTCCTCCCGTACCCTTTCCTATGAATTCGGAAATGAGGAGCATGGAGAGCACAAAGCTCGCAACCATAATTGGAAGTGCGATGAGCCCTCCTTCCTTTGCCGACTTAACCCACGTTTGGTTTCCGTTGAAGATGTGTCCGAGGAAGAGAATGATTGGGAATGCAAGCATCGGTAAGAGAACGATGAAAATTGCATACTCAATGAATGTTGAACTGATTGTTTCTGATGTACCGCCCATTCTATCACCTCAGTGTTTCAAGAGATTCACATCATCGAGTGAAATCGTTTCGTGTTGGCCATACATGGCAAGGAAAATGGCCAAACCAATGGCAACTTCTGAAGCCGCTATGGCAATGGCAAAGATAGCGTAAACCCAACCGGATGCATCTCCGTGTTGGATAGCTGCTGCAACGAACTGTAGGTTCGCAGCGTTGAGAATCAATTCAAGACACATCAAAACAACGATGGCGTTCTTTCGAGTAAACGCGCCCCAAAGACCGATGGTGAACAAAATAGCGGAAAGAACGCTTACCCATGCTGGATCAATCATGCGTCTTCACCTCGCTGTTCCCACTCCAGATTTTCACGACGTTCGTCACGAACGAGGTAAGCAGCACCAATCATGGCCATGGCCATGAGCACGCCAAGAATGAGCAATGGTAGAGCCCATACGTCGAGCATAGTGTTGGCAAGGTCAATGGTTGTCACTTCCTGTGCCTCTTCATCCCAAATCTCTGCTGTTCCAAGGACGGAAATCATTGCACCTGCAAGGAAAATCAGACCAATACGGGTCAATGTGGACATCAATCTCATTCAAAATCCTCCTCCTGAATTTGGCGACGAGTCAGCATGATACCGAACAACACCACCAATCCTACACTGGCCAAGTAGACCAGAATCTGAATCGCTGCAAGGAATTCAGCACCCATGAGGATGAAGATTCCTGAAACGGCCATGAAACAGAAAATCAGTGAGAGCATCGAGTGTGCAACTCGCTGCGCATAGATGAGTCCCAATGCTCCAAGAATGGTAATCGTTGCAAAGACAAAGAAAATGATGGTTTCAGTGGCCGAAGCGACGTCCATTTCAGGCATCCTCCTTATCGAGCAAATCCTTGGCTTGATTGGCCCATTCGTCTCGCTTTACTCGACCTGGGAAAAACTCGATGGCTTCGTTGACTTGATCTTCCAACTCGCTAGTCATCTTGCTGATCTGTGAGAACGTGTAGATACCAAGAGCGTTGAGTTTCTCCTCAATAAATGGACCCACACCTTTGATGATTTTTAGGTCGTCTTTCTCTTCGGCGCTCGCCGTTCCTAGAACATCGAAATCAATGTTCTTTGAACGTTCCTTGACACGTTGAAGTTCAGCCTCTTTCTTCTCTTCTTTGCTCAGAGGTTTGTCATCTTCTGGCTCAGCCTTGACTTCGACTTTCTCTTCGACGACTGGAGCAGGTTCTGCGACTTCTACTTCGGGTTTAGCAGCCTTAGCAGCCTTCTTGGCTCGCTTATCGCGCTCCTTTGTTGCACGCTTTGCGAGTTCACCATCAACGGCTTCTTGATGCACAGATGGCAAAACACGAGTTCTGCTTGCATCGAACCAAAGATCTTGTCGAGTGAAACCAGACATACCATCGTATTCATTGGTCATGAAGAAGGATGTGAAACCGCAGGCTTCCATGCAGAGTCCACAGAACATGCAGCGGCCAATGTCGATTCGACCAGAGACGATTTGATCGTCTGCCGTTCGTAGTTCGGATTGAGCAAGGACTTCCTCTTGACCGGAATCGTTCCAGCGAACGGTTGCGGTACTTCCAGAGAGATCCAAAACTTGAGCAAATCGCCACTCGGATGGAGGTGCGGTGTGGGCTGTAATCAAATCAAAAGATTCGAGTTCTTCTGTGACCTCTTCACGGAACTTGGCTGCATAGCCACCGACTTCGAGTTCAGCACCATAGCCCTCGTATTCGCCTTCAGCATTGTCGAGAACGTCGACGCGCAGTTCAGTCGTCATGTGCAGACAATCGTTAGGACAGATGTTGACACACATCTTACATGCTGTACAGGTCTCCCAAATGACACCGATTCGTCCGTTGTAGTTTCCAGGGACGAAGAGCCATGGCTCCATATCTTCAAGACGTTCGTATGGATACTGAACGGTTTGTGGCTTCCAGAGACTCGGGAAGAGATCTGACGTCACTCGGTCAGGAGCAAATTCTTGCTTGGAAATGTCGTTGTACTTGGCACGACCTTTTGCTCGATGTTCGCTCGCATCATCAAGGAACTCTGGGTGAGAGGTGTTGTGATATCCCATTCCCAGTTTCTTAGGGAACATCCGACCCAAGAGCGGGAAGGTTCGTAGCGCCGTAATCAAGGTGATCTTGAACGGATACCAGAACAGATTTCGGAAGTTTGGTTTTGCTTGAGGGTGTGTTGGCATGTTTCTTCACCTCATTCCTGACCAGGTAAGTGTGTACCTGCGGGTTGCACCGTTTGCACGTGGTACATACGTGCAGTGCGCTCGTTCTTGCCCGTATCGTTGAGCAAGAGGAAGAAGAAGGCAAGCCACAGGATGGTGGTCAGTGCAGGTACGAGGAATGGGACACCAAATGCATCCCATGCAGTCCCTCCGTAAACGGTGTCTGCCATACCACCAACATCGAAGAGGTAGAGGCGGTAGACCGCTGCGAGAACAACTTGCAGGACTGCGAGTGGGAGGAGCATACGCCATCCGAACTCGAGGATTTGATCGGTCCGGATACGAGCAAGAGAGAATCGAGCCCATACGAAAACGATGAGGAACACGAGCCACGCCTTGATGAGAACGACGAGGGCACCAGGGATCAAGAGATACGCAGCACCAAGGTACGGAATGCTACCGATGAGGCCTTGGAATGGAAGATGCCATCCGCCGAGGAAGAAGTGTGTAAACAGGAAACATGCTGCATAGGTTCGAATGTATTCAGCCATGAACAACATTCCGAAACGCATGCCGCCGTATTCTGTCCACCATCCTTCGACCAGTTCGGCTTCAGCTTCTGGCATGTCGAAGGGTACACGCTCAACTTCAGCAATCATGGTGATGAGGAAGAGAGCAGCACCCAATGGCATCAGGAAGAGATTCCATGCGCCTGCAGTATGCTGGAAGTGTACGCTTTCGATGATGTTGAACGTACCAGTGAGCATAGCAACCGAAAGGAGTGTGAGCAAGAGCGGAATCTCGTATGCTGTAAGTTGGGCAGCCGAGCGGATACCGCCAATGAGAGTGTACTTGTTGTTCGATGACCAACCTGCGAAGAAAACACCGATTGGTGCGATTCCAAAGATGGCGATGATGTAGAGAATCGAGAGATCTGGGTTTGTAGCATAGATGCCACTTGAAAGTGGAATCATTCCAAGAATGAGAAGCGTGGTTGAAACAATGAGGAACGGCGAAACTTCGAAAATGAGTTTGTCGGCTCGACGTGGAACCATGTGTTCCTTGACGAGGAACTTCATTCCGTCGGCAACATTTTGGAAGAAACCTGGAAGAATGCTCAGACCCATCCACGAACGGTTGCCAACACGGTCAACGGTTTCGTATTCGGATTGATTTCCGAAACGATTGTTGAGCCACTTGTTGAGAACACCGACTGGACGGCCTAGACCGAATGGAAGCATGTTCCACCATGCGCCAGCGGTGACACCATTTTCTCCGACCCAAAGAGAGCGAAGAGCGGTTGTAGCACCACGGCGGTCGTTCATACGTGCAACGGCTTTTCGCTCAATCCATAGAATAGCGAATTGAGAGAAGAATAGGAGAAGGAAGACGATGTTGACGACAGCAAACGTTCCGACTCCGAAAGCGATAGCCGAGGAACTTTCCTCAAGTGGCGTTCCTTCAAGGAGTGATGTAATGGTCTTGTGAGCAAAACTCTCCTCTCCGACGAAGAGGCTTCTCAGGTCGTACTTGTCATCCATCGTATCACCTCAACGGTCCGTCTCTCCAATACAGGGGTCAAAGCTACCCATGATGGCAGGAATATCAGCGACCTTGTAGCCAATCATGGTCTTTGCAACGTAAGGAATGGTGATGAACATCGGCGAGCGGATGGAGAGGCGATATGGATTCTTTCCACGACCGTCTCCACCACCTTGGATGTAAAACTGAGAAGCGCCACGGGTGCACTCATAGTTGCTGAAGCCAGTTGCGCCTTCAGGAGCACGTGTTGGAGCCTTGGTAATGATCATCTCATCGCCTGTATTGTAGTGCGTGTTCGCTCCACCTGGAATCTTATCGAGAGCATCGAGTGTCATTCTGCACGACTGCCGCATCTCTTCCATTCGAACTCGATATCGATCGTAACAATCAGCACCCTTGACCGATGTTGGTTTCTCAACAGCAGGTTCCCAATCGACTTGATCGTACACAGAGTATGGGTGTGCCCATCGAACGTCGTAGTTCACGCCAGCAGCACGAACGTTTGGACCGGATACGCCGGAGTTGACCATGTCTTCAGCACGAGCATACCCGACACCTTGGAGTCGAACAAGCCAGATGGTCGACTCATCAAGCATCATTTCGTATTCGTTGATTCGGTTCTCGAACAACTTGATCTTGGCACGAGCACGGTCAGCAAATCCAACAGGAAGGTCGCGCTTGACGCCACCAATTCTGGGATAGTTGTAGTGCATTCTCGAACCTCCAAGTTCTTGGAGGAGGTCAAGGAACATCTCTCGGTCACGCATGCACCAAGTCATCAAGGTCAGGTTTCCGATGTCGGGACCAAAGGCACCGAGCCACATCAAGTGGGAGGCGAGACGTTGCAACTCAGCAGCGATGAGACGGATGAATTCAGCACGCTCAGGAACTTCGACTTCAAGAAGGTCTTCAGCAGCGTAGATGTAGGAATTGGACCATGTCATTGCACTGACATAACAAAGACGGTCGCAGTACGGTGTAACTTGTGTGAAATCTCGAGCTTCAGCAATCTTCTCAACACCTCGATGGATGTATCCAAGTTCAGCCTCTGTGTCGACGACGGTTTCACCATCGACCTTGACGCGAAGTGTCCAAAGTCCGTGTGTCATCGGGTGTTGGGGCCCCATTGTAATCCACATTTGTGCCATATGTTCACCTCACTTTACGCGGCCCTCATCCGCTGGTTTGCGCACAAAACCTTGTGCATCATCGTACATTTCGTTGAAATCATGATATCGAATGTTGTGTTGCTTTTGCAACGGATGGAATCCTTCAGGACTGTCGTGTGGATTCAACACACGGTGCATGTTTTCGTGGCCTTCGAATCGAATTCCGACAAGGTCCCATGTTTCTTTCTCGTTCCAATCAGCGCCAACCCAAATGGATTGAACGCTCGGAACAACAGGTGCATCGCCTGCTGGCAAATCAATGAGAACTTCAACTTCGAGCGGAATGGATGAACCTTCCAATTCGCTTGCCTTGAGAACATCGGCCGTAAACGGTTCAACGTCTCGAACAGGTTGTCGCAGGAAATGGTAAGCAACACCCCAGCCGCGCTCAGAACTGTCTGGGTAATGTGTGCCAGTGATCATCGAACAGTAGTTCACGCCAGCATCATAGCGCAGCCACTTCGCAAGCGCAACCCAGTGCTGTGGAGGACAGGTCATTCGTACGAATGCAAACTTTGCTGCATTGCTGTGATGTTCAACGGATACAGTAACACCGCTACCACCGAATTGCTTCTCGGCTTCTTCAGAGAAAGCGGATGCTGCCGCTGCATTTTGTTCAGCAGAGATACTCATTCCCATGATCAGTCCTCTCCTACAATAACTGGCTTTTCGCCATCACGACCAGTGCTCGGTGCACCGCCGATACGGATGATTTTCTCACGGAGAAGTCCGAACCCATCGATCAGAGCCTCTGGACGAGGTGGGCATCCAGGAATGTAAACATCGACTGGAATGACGGTATCAACGCCCTCGAGGATGTTGTACGATTGGAAGTATGGTCCGCCGGAGATTGCACACTCTCCCATGGCAATGCAGTACTTTGGCTCAGGCATTTGCTCCCAGAGACGAACAACCTTGTCGGCGAATTTCTTGCTGATTGGCCCGTTGACAAGAAGAACGTCCGATTGTCGAGGGGATGAACGGAACAAAACACCGAATCGATCTCCATCGAACCGAGGTGTTGCCGCAGCCGCCATCTCAATCGCACAGCACTTGATTCCCAAGTGAAGAGTAAAGAGCGACTTTCGGCCACCCCAGTTGAAAAACCGTCCAGCGAGAACGGAGAGCAATTGCTTGATTTTGGTTGCTTTGAGTGCTTCGTCGGTGACATCACCAACAACTTCGACCAGTGCACGACTGTTGAATGCGGTATAATTTTCTCCAGATTCTGCCATTTGATTCACCTCAGATGTAGATTCGACCTCGCTTGCGGAATACGTACCAAACGCCGAGAGACATGATGGTGAAGAAGACTGCAATGATGGCAAGTCCTGCTTCTGCCTTGGCGATGTCTCCGCCGAGTTTTGTCTCCTCAGCAGTCACCATGCCACCGAGCACAAGGAACATGAAGGCGACATCGAAGACGAGGAAGATGATGGCGTACCAATAGTACTGGAAGTGGAATTGAATCATTGCGTCACCGATCGGCTCGCTTCCACATTCGAAGGTCGAGAGACGGCGAGGGTAGAGGCTATGATCTCGCTCGTACCCTTCCAACAGATACGATCGTGTGATGTGTGGTCGTGAAGGGTCCGTACGTGGACGAAGTGCCCATGACATGATGAAATTTGTGAGGGGCATGAGAATACCAACAATGGCCAAGAATGCAATTGAAAGATAGGCGCTCGGAACTGAACCAGTATCGACCATTTATCATCGCCTCAAGAAAGCATCCGCTCTCTGATTAAACCGACTTGAATACCCTCCATAAGCGTTCCCAGTCGGCCGTGAACGAAACGCCCTCTTCGGAAGACAGGTTTTCAGGCGACGTTAGCCGATTACTGGCGCCGACTAAGGATGAAGACGACGCCAACGAGAAGTAGGAAACCGCCTGCGAACATTGTTACAGTCGTATCGTCTGCAAGGCCAAAGAATCCTTGTTCTGGCTCTCCTGTCACATCGAATTGTTGGTTGACACGGCCGATGACTCCAATTTCCTCAGGTTGCACGGAGAGGGTGAAGTCAAATGTGTCCGACAATTCTGCGCCGTATGGTGGTTTTATTTTCACGATAATTTCCATGATTTCGCCTTTCTTGAGCGAACACTCGAGGCTCGAAAGTGTAATCTGATCACAATCTGACGGACCTTCGAGTTGCAACTTCCACCCACGCATACTGTCGGATGTGAAAATCTCTGTTTGAGTCTCAACGTTTCCATCGTTGCGAATCAGTACTGTGAAGGTGTAACTTTCCGGGTAAACCAGATTAAACGAAGTTGTTTCTGGTTCGATGATGTTCAAGTCAAAGATTTTCTGGACGCTCAAAGACACTGTGGCCTGTCCTGTTCGGTTAGCTGCGTTGGACTTGCTAGTCACAACGATGTACAAGTTACCGCCCTCGCCAGTGAGTGTTGCTTGATTGACTTCGACTTTGAGTTCGAGATACATCTCATATGGTCGTACACTGTATCCTTGGCTCAGGTTGAGGGTGAACAACATCTCGGAAAGCATCGCATCCTCGGTGTTCTCAAGGTAGGGGCTTCCCGAAGCATCTAGGACGAATGCAGTGTTGTTTTCATCCCAAATTCCGAAACCGAATGGGACGCTGATTTCATTGTTCGAGGCTATTGGTAGTCCTTTGGAGTAAACGGTTCGGGTTGCGATGCCATTCAATCCAGTCAGTTCAAGGACAGCTGTATCGTCACCGTTACCCATGTTGCGAATCCACATGCCTATGGTTTCCTCATCGCCAGGAGCAAGGATCAACTCACCAGTACGTCCATCGAGACCTCCTTCTTCGAGACGAACATCCATGGCGTAATCTCTGGTGGTGAGGAACGCTGTGAAGCGCAATTCGCGCTGGTTGTCAGGAATGCCATCACCATCGTCGTCGATGCTGTTTGAATCGCCTTTGTTGGTGACGCGAACGGTAAACGTGGAGTACTCATCGCTGTCTGTTACTGTTGCAACGAAGAACAAGTCCTTGGTCGTTCGAGCATCGACTGAAATTTCTGTAAATCGATTGCCTGCCTCATCCTCGAAGAAGTAGGCCCAAGATGGCGATGCTGTTTGTTGAATGACACTGAGTCGGAAACTGTCCTCAACGTTACCAGTGTTCTCAATAGCAAATGGGAACTTGACCTCGTTCCCATTCTTACCCGTTTGTGTGAGGGCGACTGAATCGGCTTCAAAGCCGTGGACGGCTGCAACAGAAACGGAAAGCGTGACCTCGTCGTAAGGCTCTCCGCCACTGGTAGGAGCGACAGCAAGATCGATGTTCACAACTTCCGTCGCTAGCGCGTCGTCTGGCAAGGTTACCGTGACATCAACTGTCTCTTTTCGGTTCGGTGTGTGCTTTGAGTCGAGTGTGACAAGGGTTTCTTCCAGTTCCACAGTCCATCCACTTGGTAGCGCAGATGGTGAGATTCGGAACGAGTCGACACCGTTTCCTGTATTTTCGACAGTCACCGACGTTGTGGCTGATGTTCCCGGTTCAATGTTGTTCAATTGCGAGGAAACCATCGAAATGGTTGCACCAAACGACTGGCCAACAGTAATCGTCAGTTCAGCATCACACTTGACCTGTGTTCCGTCTTTTCCTTGGATGTAGACGGTCTGCTCCTCACCCGCATTTACGGAATCATCAGGATTTACTTTCATACTGAACGCCTTTGTTCCTGATCCACTGTAGGGAAGGAGGCCACTCGATCCACCGACAAATGAGACCCACGCTTCCTTTGGTCCAGCCGCATCAGCACGAATGGTCCAGTCGGAGTTTCCGTCGTTGGTGAATGTCGCCGTCAACGTGTCCTCGCCACCAGGCTGCACATTGATGGATGTTTTCGAGAGAGAAAGGCTGCATTCCTTGAGAATTGGGACCGTGATGTCGAACGTTTGGGTATCGCTCGTGTTACCCGATGGGTCCTGCGATACAGTTCCGGTGATTTCCCAGCAGTACTTGTCGGCCTCTTGCTCGTTGGTGACATCGAGTGAGACAGTCACTTCTGTGGATTCCTCGGCATCCAGCGTTACGGAAGATTCCGAGAGTTCTGGCGAAAGGGAGTCTGGATCTGAACATCCTGAAGCAGAGTTGTCTTCGTCCAATGCAAGGTTGACGGTCGCTTGTTGTTGGCCTGTGTTCTCAACAACGAGTATCCACTCAGTTGTTTCTTCTCCACCCCACGTTCTGCTTGAAGTAACCATGGACAAATCGACGCCAAACAAGGCGTTACCTGATCCATCTCCTGCAGTGCTTGTGACCGTGGCCGTCTCGGTAGCTGGCTGGCCTGGAGGGTCTGGAGGTGCTGGTGAATCCTGTGCGTTTGCAGTGACGGTCGTCTCGCAGGAACCCTCAGCGTTCTGTGCCAGCGTCACGTTCATTGTCGCTTCCTCATAAGATCCCGCTTCAATGGCACCAGGAATTTGCGTAATGGTTGAACTGTACGCACTGCAATCCTGTTCTTGACCTTGAGCAGTACTCAGTTGAACCGTAACAGGATTTGAGCCGGAATTGTAGACTTGAACCGTGTACTCACCTGCTTCACCAGGATTGATGGTCTGCGCCGTTGGTGAGACCGTTACTTGGATGCTAGCGTCCCGTGCTCCATCGGCTGAAGCGATTGGAGCGACCAGTGGTAGCATGGAGAAGACCATCAATGAAATCAAGAATACTGCAAGTCGCTTCTCTTGATTCAACGTCTTCATTGTGAACCCTCCTATTCATCGGGAGGTGTTGACCTATCAAAAGGATGTCCTTTGTTGTTCACGATTCAAGCCAGAACAAACTGTTCGGCGGAAGCCCCACAGTTGGCACATTTCTCAACCGATTGACACGTCGGAGCATCGGCATGGTATCGAGCACCACAGCCGGGACAACCTCGCATTGGGCCAAGGATTGGGCCACGACAGGACCAACATGTTGCTGCTTGTTGTTGCTGGACTGGGGCTGCCATCGTCGGGACGATTTCTTGCTTCACAGGAGCACTCTTTCCACGGAGGACCCAAAGAGCTGCAAGAAGACCGACAACGAGTGCAACACCGGCTCCGACGAACACAACCGTGTTGCTTCCAGCATCCGTTTCTTCGAACGATGCAGTCACGTCAATGTTGACCGAGGATGTTGACGAATCCACGGCTTGAACACCATACAACGCAAACATCAGTTGTTGTGTTCCTGTACTCGTCCCAGAAAGTTGTATGGTGAATTGTTGAGAATCGCCAGCAACGGCATTGACGATGTCTTCACCAACAATCACCGCGTTCAGGCCCTTCGATGTTTCAAGTGTCAACTGATGAGAGAGCGCGGTGTTCCCTGTGTTTGTAACGCGGACCTGAATGGTCCCCGAACCTGTTGCATCAAGCGATGAGAGGCCTGTAACTTCCCATTCCACGCTTCGTTGCTCAGCAACAAGCATGCTCGTTCCCTCTGTGAGCGAAACTTCACCATCCGAAAGTGTGAACGAGAACGAAGGTTGTGAAGCCACCTCGAGGGTAAGCGGGAGAATGATCGAACATACGACTGGAACGACGTTTTCATCGGTAACAACTCCAACATCGAGACATTCACCAAAGATTCCTTGTGAGAGAGACGTCGATATCTCTGGACTCCATGGAACATCTGCTTCATTTACCAAGAGCCATGTGAAGGTCATTTCTTGTCCAGCAGGGTGGGAACCAGGGCCAAACGGATGGTCGAAGGCCCGGCCATCTTCAAATTGAAGCTCGGAGAAGGTCAGAGACGGTTGTGGAAGTTCAAGGACGTTGATTTCGCCAAGCCATGTGAATCTCTGAACGCCAACATCGAGGTTGAGTTGGATGTCACCAGAGAGCGCATTTCCGTTGCCTTGGATGGAGATCAGGATGTTCTTCGATTGTTCCGTCCAACCCATTTCAATCGGTTGAAGCGATGTCTGTGATGACCATCCTGTTGGTAGCGAAAGCGTCGGTACAAGCGTCATGTCCACATTTCCCCTGTTTTCGATGGTAAAGAGGAGGTTCAGCAATGCATCTGGACGAGGCGTACCGATGTTTGATTCAAGCAGCAATTCAACTTCCCGCACCTCCATCACTTCGATTGGAATGTCGATTTCCCACGTTTGCGATGGTTCCGTTTGCGAGATTGCAGTCAATGTGACGATGCGTTGTGCACCTGCTGCTGTCGAAACTTGCGGCGGAACAAACTGCATACTGACGTCCAATTGTCCGTTCTTTGGAATCAAGCCAGTTGAACCAGAAGTTGCCCCAGGATCGTTGCTCAAGTCCGAGAACCCAGCACTCCAGCCTGAGGGTGCTTGTAGGAACAAATCGTATCCAATCTCCGTGTTTCCATCGTTGTACACACGGATTGTGAGATTGGTTGGATCGACCGGATGGACGGGTACAATCGAGTAATCGTATTCGATTCGAAACTCGGGTATGTTGAGAACATCGAGGTAAAGTGAAAGAGGATACGAGATGCCGTTGTCAACATCAAGACCGACCACATCAATGCGATAGTGTCCGGGTTCAGGCGCTTCAGGATAGACAATTGTTAGGGAAACATCTGCCGTACCTTTGCCTTGCAGTGAGAAATTCGATGCAGTCATGCCAAGATACCATGGCACTTCGACTCCACTTGAATCAAGGTAAACGCCAAGCGCGTCGATGGAAGCATTGGTTTCTAGCAGAGCCGTATTCTCGAGGGTCAAGTTCCAACTTGTCGTGGTTTGCGTTGCATATTGCACCTGTCGTTGTTCGACATCAGCTGTCACTTTGACACCCGGTGCGGTCACGTCAACAATACGCGACAAGACGTTGTTGTTCTCCTGGATTTCATCAATGGCATCGTCAGGGTCGATGATCAGTTCGAGCGTGGTCGCTCCGGATTGTTGAGGCGTCCAGTACCATGTCGATTGTCGGCTCGCTCCAGGATTGATGTCGAGTGTCTTTCGGTCGAGTTCGATCCCATTCACATTGAGGGCAAGATCAACAGATTCAGCCTTGATGTTTCCTGCATTGAACACGTTTGTTGTCAATCGAACCTGATCGCCAACCTGAGGAATCGTGACGTTCAATTGCATTGAATCAAGAACGACTTGTGGGTCTGGACGAAGATCGTTTACACCCTGTCCCGAAACGGCAATGGCGAACGCTTGTGGGCCACTGCCCGCATGATACGCGTCCTTGACTCGAACCGTCCATATTCCTTTCATTGCCATATCGATGAGTACGACCTCAAGATTGTTGAGATCGTCTTTGGTTCCTCCAGTTGTTGAACGACCGTTGGCGAAGTCGTTTCCGAGATAGATGGTACCATCGGGCGATTCGACTTCGAGATCAAGATCGTTCACCAAAGCTTTGCTTGCGAAACGACTTCCTCGATAATCCGACCAAGCAAGGACTGTTTTCAGCTGCGAATTCGCATAGGTGACATTGAAGACATAGGATTTCGATGTTCCTGAACTCGTCAGAACGGATCGGTCATCGACCCAGATGCCCCTGCCCTGGGAAGGTGCGAGTGTTTCTTTGAGATTGACACGGCCCCATCCTTCGTCGTTGTTTGGAATGTCTCGAGAATTGATGTCTTGTGCTCCAAGAACGAGGAGTGCTTTGACCAAAGCGCCCTGAGGCGAAGGTCGCTGAGCAATTTCAATCAGATATTCTCGAATGAGTGTTGCAGCACCTGCGGCGTTTGGAGTGGCCATCGACGTCCCAGTGTACTCGAGATACCATGTCGATTGCCAACTTGAACCACCGATATCTTGTGCCTCTTGTGCTCGACACGAACGCACGTAACCGCCTGGAGCGATGATGTCCGGTTTGATGCGTCCATCATCCGTTGGACCACGGGATGAACCTGACATGAGATTGTCTGGCGCTCCACTGTATCGAGCCTGATGATTTCCAACCGTTACGACGTTCTTTGCAGTTGAAGGGGAGCCAACCGTTCCCGGGTTTGGCCCGTCGTTACCAGCTGCGAAAAGAATGGTCAATCCCTCCTGCCCATTGCTGACTTTATCGTAGTTGAACGAACGGTCATCGACGGCTTCAGCCTCTGAGGTATACTCACCTTGTGTTGAAGTCGCAGAGGAACCCCAGGAATTGGTGTGAATTCGCGCACCTGCGTTGTACGCTGTATTGAGGAGATAGTTCAGAGAAGGTGAGACAAAGTTTCCAGTGTTGTCGTTCTCCATGGCTTGAAAGTACAATTCTGCATCTGGTGCAACACCTGCATAACCGCCCTTGCTTCCATCACCGAGAACGGTGCATGCAACGTGAGTGCCGTGGCCGGAGTGCTTGTCTGCTGTTGAACCATCACCAATCACGTCGTAATTCCCAACAACTCGCGTTCCGAAATCGCCGTGATCTTCGTCAAGTCCTGAATCTGCAACAGCAACGATTTGCCCCGAACCATCGAGGTCGGTTGTGAAGTACGAACGCATGGTGTTGATTTTCATGTGGTTCTTTGATTGGTCGTTGTCGAAATCCATTTGTGGTTCAAAACGAAGCCACATGACCGACGGTTGACGAACAACATCAAGCAATGAATCGCTTGAAAGAAGGCCACGGTACTGGCCTTGGTCGAGATGTTCAACATCATCAAGGGCAAGTCCGGCAACCTGAGAAAGATCTTGTTGGATGCTGTTTCCATCGGCATCTGCAATGGAGAGAACGTCGATTTGATGTTCATCCCACCAACCTTCCAATCGAACCTCTTCGCCTACCAGGATGCGTTCTCCGCCCTCAAACATGAGCGCATCAAGAAGTGAATCGTCAAGGAACATCGCCAGTGGAACATCCCATTGAGCGACGATGCTTTCAACCGACTGTGCCGCTACAAAAGCGGATGATGTTCCTTGAACCATGAGTCCAGATGGGCTGATGAATTCACGAACCTCCAAGCCAGGAATTTCAGAGAGATCCTTGCGAACATCAGCCATGTGCCGGTCGTTATCGACAAGGAGCAGTTGAACGTCCAACCTTGGCTCGAGTGCTTCACTTGAGAGTGGTCGAACAAGTTCCAAGCCATTGCTTGAGAAGGTCCCAATGCGTGAGTCTGCAACGATCAAACGTTCTTCTTCTACATCTGATGATGCATAGGTTCCGACAAAATCCGAATAAGCGTCGGTTCGGATGGAAAAGAATTCGACATCTCGCTCATCATCGAGGCGTTGTGGTTCGTCAGCTTCTGGACCGACCATCGAAGACCATGGACTCATCAAGAGGATGATGAGAATTCCAAGGGCTAGACGGACTCGACGCTCCATTACTTTCAACCTCGTTTCGATGACGCATTTATCGCTATGGGTCAATTGTTTGAACAAACCACCATCAGAACAGCCGAGTGGTTGTCTCAACTTGATCGACAAAGATTTCGGATGCATACGTACCAACAACGTGGTTCACTTCCATGAAGTTCTGTGTGTTGTCAAACATCGTGTAACGTACAGAAATCCGGAGCGTGTATTCATCCCAAACGGTGTATCCGAGAACCATCATTTCGAGATCATCACCCGCAAGTGACGAATGCGCTTTGACCGAATCGACCTCAACACGCATGGATTGAATCAAGAGACCCTCAGAATCAAGGAATTCAACCTCGACAAGAACATCGCGAATCTCTCGACTTCCATCGTTTTGCAGTTCGGCCATAACCAAATGGCCTCCACGTTGCATGTAGACTGTGTGAATTTCAACATCGTCACGAGGAATCATCCAGTACCAGCCGCTTGCAATCAATCCAACCATGAGCATGAGAATCAATCCAGCGATAGCAACGCGTACTGGATTGATGTCACGGATGCGTTCCTTGACGAACAAAGCCATCTCCTGTGCTTGTCGATAGGCTTCCGCTTGTTCAGGGTCGTTCAAATCAAGACCCATGTCAGCTGCTTCGCGACGTTGTGTCGACTCCAACAAGCCCATTGGCTTCGCAGCGACGATGTCGTCTTCATGAACAATCATTTCCTCATCCATATTCTCACCCAAAAATCATCGCAAACAGCGAGGCAATACCTGATGTAAACGGTTCGACGACCATGATGTGACGTGTTTCGACTGAGCCGCCAGTGAGCGTACTCACTACTGAAAGGTCCGTAACAACACCGTTCACGCCCATCGACGTTGAGGTTGGAAGGATACCTGTGAATTGCGCATCGAGCAAGACACCGCGACCATCGACCTCGAGGTCACCAAAGATTGGTGCATAGACGCCCGGCTCGAGATGGACTTCAGCGCTTGAGACGAGACGACCTGTCGTAATGTCATCAAGGATGATCACAGGATATCCAAGTGGCCGATGAATGGTAATGGTTGCTCCTTTCAGATCCTCACCAATAATTTCGAAACGGTCCAAGAAGGCACCAGGTGCACCAGGAACGTTGGATTGACGCATGTACAATTCTTCAACGCCTTGATCGGACGATACAATGCGTACACCCCAATCTTCCGTTGTTTCAAGCTTGAACGTCTTTGGAAGGTTCTTAGCAGACATCAGCGTGTCTCCTTTGGCATCGATGGCCCTGCCCGTTGCTTCGATGTACATGTCCATCCGATCCGAATTCGAAGCATAGTCAAGCGTCATCATACCTTGGAACGATGTCTCTTCACGAATATCGTATCGGGTATCTGGAGCTGCAGTGAGTCGCATTTCGGACGGTATGTCACGGAAGAATGTCGTTGCCGGCCACCAAAAGCCATCAACGAACCGATGCTGTTGAATCATCATCGAATCAACGCTTGTTTCACCGACTCTGAATTGTTGAGGGACATCAACGCTCAATGAGAGAATATCACCAATCGTTGATGCGAATTGTGTCGATTGAGGAACACCTTCAATGAAGGTCTCAGCACGGACAAGATTCTCCAAATCGACGAAGACAGCATACGCATAATCCAATCGTTGACCGATGTCGTAACTCATTGCAACGGACAGTCGAGGGACGGTGAGGTTGTCTTGCCTTGTGAACTCAGCACGCAAGGATACATCTCTCGATGTCTCCGTATCCAAGCCGAAGATTTGTAATTCAGCGGAAGAGAGTTCGATTCCGTTCATGGTGACGTACAGGCGTTCTCGAGCAGGTAGCCAATCTTCCAAGTCCATTTGGAATTGGTACGTTGGAATCTCATCTTCGAGGTAGAAGACGTAGTTGATCTCAATCTTGCCCGCAGGTAATTGAGGCAACCAAGTACGTAGATGCCAACTGCGGCGTTTCTCGAACGTTACACCAAGTTCTTCGAGCAACTCGACATCAATTCCGACCAACTCACGATCGGTAATGACGCCATCATCAAGGAACTTCATCAATGGATAAGCGAACGAAAGATTGCTCTGGGAGAAGGTCTCTTCCAATACTGCAAGTTCAGTTGCATCGATGATGTAATCCTCGAGAACATCTTCGATGACAAGGCGTTTTGATTCCGTCAAATTCGATAGTTTTGAGAGGTTGAAATCGAGCACTGAACGCTCAACTGCTTGCATGTCAAGACCGTGCTGCCATGCTGGTTCGTCTGTGACAAGGGACCCTTTGCGCATGTCAGCAACAATGTCGAAACTCTCTCCAGTTGTCATATCGATTCCATAAGCAACATCCGATGCTTCACCTGTCGTATCGCCAGCATTCGAAACAAGACCATACACCAAATCGTTGACGAGGCCACCGATACCAACAACATCGCCAAGGAAAAAGGAGAGCGCTTCAACGCCCTCTCCTTGGCTGAAATCAGGAATCTCAAGACCGCTCGAGTCGAGATCGCTTGGAAGAACAATCTCGAGATTTGCTGGAAGTGGTTCCATGCGCATCATGCCGTTCAAACCCAGGAAAGGATCGTCGTACGTGCTCACATCTTCCATCGAAATACTGAACGGTGCTGAAACTTGTCGTTGCAAGGAGTAGCGTGCGCTCCCTTCTGGCCCTGTTGAATTTGGATCGATTGGAGAATATCGTTGGAGGGATTGAACATTGGATATTTTTGCACTCAATGAAGCCTGAGCCTGATCGGCATCCACCCAGAAACGGAAGTGATCTCCATCCATCGTCAGAGGTGTTGTCGCATTGGTCATTTGCACCATAATCGATGTAATCGGCGTATCCGCTTGGAAACCGACCGAATCGCCAAGATTCAATTGGAAGGCTGCGGGTAAGCCTTCGAGACGAATGGCGTTCCGCTGAGCACCTTGCTCACCGCCATAGGTGATGGTTCCAATCGGTTCACTGGCCGTGTATACAAGCTTAGCAGGATCTTGGACAACGCTCAACAGACCTGGCCGATTTGATATCATGGCAGACTGGGCTGTTACATCTGAAAAGTCCGTGCCAGAGTGACGTATGTGACCAACAAGGAGCGCTCCAGATTGTTGACCACCTAATTCAAGGGCTCGGATGCTTGTTACAGGGTCGTAGGATTGGAAGACGCGAGATATGTTCGATATTCGAAGGCTCATCGCCACAGGTACGAGAGGTTCAATTGGCCCATCTCTTCCATCAACCTGTTCGATTTCCGTATCTTGCGAAAGCAAAATGTGATCGGAATCGGTCAACCAAGGATGGTCGCTGCTTCCAATGGCCATCGAAATAACACCGAGACTGCTTGGGCTACGAACAGAACCATCGTTCCATGTTTGGCGAACTTGACTGAGACAAAGCACCTCAAGTTCACCTCCAGAACTACCAGCGGTTCCAACAATGAGATCTGGAAGCGTGTTGAGAATGGAACCCAAATCGAGGACAACCTCAACCAATGTTAGCAGTGCGTTATCCAGCAGTTGTGAAATGGTGTTGAGATTAGGATTGTTGAAATTGACGCGAGATAAACCGGTCGATGAAAGTTGGAAACTACCTTTGAGGATAAGGACCTCTGGAAGGTTTTCAACATGAATCGAAAGCGAACTGACGTCACTCGCATAGCCTCCACGCATCAACGTCGAATTGTACGATAATGACCTGATTCGCTCCGTTCCTGCAACCATGATCAACGTCGCAGGAGGTGCTGCAGGATTGACAGGGAGTGTCAGATCGTTTTCATTGGCCGTTGCATCACCTGAGAAGTTCTTGATGGCAAGGATGAACGAGAGTCGGTCTGGAATGTCACCGGGTAGGTTCGAGCTTCCTGGGGCTTCACCAATCATCGTGAAGATGGCATTGATTTCCTCTTGAGGAAGTGTGCCTGAAGGGATGCCGCGTATCCACAAGCGTGAGTCGGTGATGTTTCCAAAGGTTCCACCTTCGAGCGTGTTGCTTCGATCTTCGAAGTAATGAAGCCACAAATCTGCACCAACATCGCTGTACAACTCGACCGTATCGAACGTGTTGTCGCCAAGGTTATCGTTTCGTAGAACAAGATCGACTTCCTCCGGCAAAATATTCGAACCGTATTCAGGATGGAATCCTACGTCGAGATAGCCCATATCGATGACTTCTGCTTGGCCTTGTGAATCGACTTGGTCAAATTGCAAGAAGCCTATACCGACGCCATAGCCACACTTGTGCGTCTCGCTAACCGAACTGTGATCATTGAAAACATCGTAATAGGTTTCATCGCACTCTGTTTGTTTGTTCGAAGCATCCGAATTTGTGTTCCGTATCGCAATCGAGTACGGTGCGGATATACTCGTCAATGAAAGTGCGTCAGCAGGCAAAGCACCACCTGTCAGGAAGTCGGTCAAGACTCCGAAGATGTTGCCAATCGTGTTTGAGATGCTGAAGCGGAATTCTTGGATGCCAACCTCCACTCTGAAATTGTTGGGCGGTTGGGTTAAGCGCGTGTCCAAGACCAACGCATAGGACTGGGAGTCTTGAATCGCTGAATCAAATGCAAGTCCCTTCAACAGTGAAACTTCCATGTGCGCAAGTTCATCCCAAATTGGGTCGTTTTCGTTCAGATAATCGATCTTCCATTGGAACGTTGGACGTAGCCAGAGTGTATCGGGAATACTCAATGGATTGAGTGGATTGAGTGGAGGTTCAAATCCAAACCCTTCGTTCAATGTAAGCAGACCTAGCACGGTCAGTGATATGGATACATCATCCACTGAATCTCCATCAATATCGATGTAATTTTCAAACAGGACGAGGTCTGTTCCGACGAACAATTCGCCAGTGAACGTCCCGTAGTCCCACGCTTCATATTGCGGACCGTTGTCTCTACTTGAGAAATTGATGTACAAAGCGTAGGTGTTGATACCGACTGCTAATGGATCGGTGACATCCCAAGACTCGAGCGAGAAGAGCGTTTGAACGAGATTGTTTGGCCAACCCTCAGGTTGCGTGCTTGTATCGAGAAGAACTTCGTAAGGACGCGGATGATCGGGCTCGAACGGTGAGGTGTCACGCAACTCAGCCTGACTCAGATATTCTGTGGAATCGTTGAGTGGATCACCTTCTCGACTCTCTCGCTTCGCAGCCTCAACCAAAGCCAGTGATGAAGTGGATGAGCCTGCTGCAATAACGGCATCATCGCTCGATTCTTGGAATTCCATCAAGTCGGAAAGCTTCTCCATCAAATCGAAATCGTCCTGTTCAACAGAAACGTCTGCTTGAACCGGCTGGAAAATAGGAACGAGAAGGATCAGTATCAAGAATGCGGCCAATCGTCCGCGTTTTGGTTGATGCAATCCTGGTCGAATCAACCGAATCGCTTCCTCGACCATGATAATAGGTTGAGGAACTCATATCTGAACCCATCCCCGTCTTGTTTGAACAAAGAGGGATTCTTTCTTCTGGTTTCAGCGTTGGAACAGCTGCTCAGAAGAGCACGATGGGCAGATGACGATGGCTTCCTTGACATCGATTGGCATCGGAACTTGGAATTCGAGGCCACATCCCGAACATGCCCCTCTCAACAAATTAACATCGGCTGAAGGTTGCTCAATAACTGGTTCTTCCGTTTTTGCAGGCGGCCCCTCGCTCGGCGGGGTGACAGGCTCAGGCAA
>JBMYNT010000031.1:0-22252 GCA_049598575.1 Candidatus Poseidoniaceae archaeon
TAGAGGGTCATAATAACGGTCAACGACTCGTTCCTTCAATTGGATAATCGCATCATCGGTGATTTGGATTCCTGCAGGACAGACTTCCGTACAACATCGCGTGATGTTGCAGTATTCGATTCCGAATTCCTTCTTGATTTCAGGAATACGATCTTCCGTATCGAGTGGATGCATTTCGTATTGTGCAAGACGGACGAGATTTCGAGGTCCTGCAAACCCATCGAACATTTCATGGTCACGTAGAACGTGGCATGTGTTGACACAGAGGAAACACTCAATGCACTCACGGAAGTGTTGCACACGGTCAGCTTCCATTTGGTTGAATTCCCAATCCATGGTTTCTGGACCGTTGATAGGAGCAATACGTTGAGCAACATCGTAGTTCCATGAAACATCTGTAACCAAGTCTTTGATGTGTGGGAAGGTCTTCATCGGACGAATTTCGATTGGCTTGCCTTCTGGTGTCTCTGCAACGACATCGCTCATTCGAGTCATGCACATCAAGCGTGGACGACCGTTGATCTCTGCCGAACAAGAACCGCACTTACCAGCCTTGCAGTTCCAACGAACAGCCATGTCGGGCTCTTGTTCGTGTTGAATACGATGCATACAATCGAGGACAACCATGCCTTCATCGAGTGTGATTTCGTATTCCTCAAGATTGGTTTCTCCATCTTCTCCACGAGCGACTTTGAACGCTTGCTTTCTTCCTTTCAACGACATCACTTGCCACCTCCTTGTTCCTTGGCACGCTCAGCAATCATGGCTTTGACCTCCTTGATTGCATCTTGAAGATCGCCTCGCATCTCTTCAACAGGTTCCTGTCGAATCTTGATTTCACCATCTTCCATCCAGATGATGTTGAGGGTCTTGCCCCAGTATTCATCCTCAGGTGTTGGCATGTCTTCACGAGTGTGGCCTCCACGGCTTTCTTCTCGAGTAAGAGCAGCGAGTGCACACGCACGAGAAACGTCGGCCATGTTGATGAGATCGAGTGCTTGATGCCATCCCGAGTTGTAGCGTCGGCTGGTGCCTGGGAAGGAGGCCTTTGCACGTTCTTTGAAGGCTGTGAGGTCATCCAATGCTTCCTCAAGTTCGTTCTTGGTTCGGATGATTCCAACCTTGTGTTGCATCATTTCACGCATTTCATCGTAGATGAGTCCAGGGTTCTCGCCACCTTCTCGTGCAAGCGGTGCGAGCATATCTTCGATCGCCTTCATCACTTGAGCATCATCGATGCCAGGTTGTGCAAGATCTGTGGCTCGCTTTGCAGCAAATTCACCAGCACGCTTTCCAAACGTAATCAAATCGGAGAGTGAATTGCCACCAAGTCGGTTGGCCCCGTGAAGTCCAGATGCGGCTTCACCGCATGCGTAGAGACCAGGTACAGTTGTTTCTTGCGATTCAGCATCAACACGAATACCGCCCATGATGTAGTGCGCAGTTGGACCAACTTCCATAGCATCCTTGGTGATGTCAACACCAGCCAATTCCATGAACTGGTGGTACATCGATGGAAGTTTCTTCTTGATGGCTTCTTCACCACGGTGTGAGATGTCGAGGAAAGCTCCACCATGAGGGGAGCCTCGGCCAGCCTCAACTTCAGCCTTGATGGCTTTGGCAACAACGTCACGGGTCAGGAGTTCAGGAGGTCGTCGAACGGTTGCAAGTTTTCCACTTACGACTTCTTCGACCCATTGGTCGGCTTCTTCGATGGTTTCTGCGTGATCGCCTTGGAACATCTCAGGGACGTAGTTGAACATGAAGCGATCTCCATCGCTGTTGGTCAAACGGCCACCTTCGCCACGAACACCCTCTGTGACGAGAATACCACGGACGGATGGAGGCCAAACCATTCCAGTGGGGTGGAACTGAACGAATTCCATATCACGAAGTTCAGCACCTGCCCATAGAGCGAGAGCGTGGCCATCGCCTGTGTATTCCCAGGAACCGGAACAAACGCTCCAGCATCGTGTGCTACCGCCAGTTGCAAGAACAACCGACTTTGCAGAGAAAGCGTGGAAGTCACCATCGACACGGGTGTAGGCAACACAGCCAGTAACACGGTCGCCTTCCTTCAGAAGGTGACGAACGGTGTACTCCATGAAGATGTCAATACCTTCGTGAATGCCTCGCTCTTGGAGCGTACGGATGATTTCGAGACCAGTAGCGTCACCGACGTGTGCAAGACGTGGGAAGGTGTGACCGCCAAAGTTGCGTTGATTGATCAAGAGTTTGGGTGTTCGGTCGAAGACAGCACCCCACTGTTCGAGTTCTCGGACTCGATCGGGTGCTTCCTTGGCATGGAATTCAGCCATGCGCCAGTCGGCAAGCCACTTGCTTCCTTTCATGGTATCGTGGAAGTGAACCTTCCAACTGTCACGGGGATCAGCGTTCTGAAGGGCTGCAGCACAACCACCTTCGGCCATAACGGTGTGAGCCTTGCCAAGGAGCGACTTGGTAATGATAGCGGTCTTGGCACCACTCCGAGCCGCTTCGATGGCAGCACGTAGGCCAGCGCCACCAGCGCCGATAACAACAACATCGTATTCGTGTTTGGTATATGTTTCACTCATCTTGTTCACCCCACCAAAACAAAGGCCATGTCACTGATGTGCCCTTCTGCAACGGCGATGGTCCAAAGGTCGCCAAGGAAGACAAAGCCAAGGCTTGTCCAGAACCAGAACCCATGTGAACGGTTGAACACACTGATTCGCTTGAAGAGACGACCACGGAAAGCGGAGATTCCACTGACCCATCGGTCAAGACTACCACCAGCAAGGTGGCGAAGAGCGTGACATGAAGTCACGTACATGGTCAAGAGGAACGCTTCAGTCGCCATGATGAAGGTACCAAATGAGAAGCCCCAACCTGTATCGAAGTGGAGCGTGTGCGTAACATCCCACCATTTGATGACAATGATGATCATTGCTGCATAGAGGAAGTAACGGTGAAGGTTGTTGAAAATGAACAAGCGCTTTTCGCCCCCGTAGCCGATCTTCTTGTTGATGTCTGGTTCATCGACCCAGCAACCAGTTGGTGATTGGAAGAAGGTCCGGTAGTAAACACGGCGCATGTAGTAGCAGGTTCCACGGAATCCGAATGGAATCCAAAGAACAAGAATTGCCGCATTGACCCAACTTGGATGATCCCATTCATTGAGTCCAAACAAACTCCACTCGAGGATGTTTGGAGAGAAAATAGGAGATACAACCTTCGAACCTTCAAGGTCGTAGTAAATGCTGTCTGGGAACAGAATCAATCGCCATGCAGTGTAGACGAGTGCAGCGGTAAGCGCAAGCCCCATCCAGAAGGGTTGTGCCCACCAATTGTCAATTCGATCGGTACGTCCAAGCCCGTTAATCACGGGGAGTTTGATGCCTTCTCCCATAGGTTCACATCCGCCCCTCAAGGGGGCTTATCCTAACCCAACAACTAGGGGTCTTTGAGGTTGGCCCTTCGTCCCCTTGCAGCGTTTGAAAGAAAACGAAACGCGATTTGAACGATTAGACCAATTCGTCCCATCGAACTTCTGCTTCAACCATCTCGATTTCATCAACATCCATCTGAGCGAGTTGCAGTTTTCCAGAGAGTTCATCGTTGACAGCATGCCAGTAAGAATACGCTTCAATGACCCAAATTCCAGATTCTCGAGTTCCATTGCCGCTTCCCTTGACGCCACCGAACGGAAGGTGCGCTTCTGCACCTGTTGTGGAATTATTGATGCCAGTCATACCGGCCTTGATACCGGTCTTGAAGCGATACGCTTCGAGCCGATCGTTGGTGTAAATGGCCGAGGACAATCCGTACGGACTTGCGTTGGCTAGGTGAAGGGCATGGTCAAAATCATCCGCCTTGACCAAAGTGATGGCAGGACCAAACATTTCCTCATGGAAGCAACGCATTTCTTCAGTTACGCCAGCATAGACGTGTGGCCACATGAACACACCATCTTCTGCGGTTCCAACGAATCCTGATGGTTTGTTGTCCGAAGTGATTCGACCTTCGCCGTAGAGTTTGGTTGCTCCATCTTGTTCGCAGATTTGAGTGACTTCAAGGAAATCCTTTGCGTACTTTTCAGAGAGCATCGAACCGTACAGAACACCTTCATGCTCTAAGGAGTCTCCGATACGTGTCGAGTGGACCTTGTCCATCAATTTCGCAACGAATTCATCGTAAATGTCCTTGTGGATGATGAGATTTCCAAGCGATGTGCAGCGTTGACCAGCGGTTCCGAAACCTGCCCAGTACGCTCCTTCAACAGCGTTCTCGAGGTTCGCAGATGGCATGATGACGAGTGGATTCTTTCCTCCGAGTTCGAGCGAGCAAGAGACGAGGTTTCGTCCACAAACCTCACCAATCATCTTTCCAACAGCTGTTGAACCAGTAAAGGAAATCTTGTTGACACGGCCTTCATCGACAGCGTTGATGAGGTGTTGACCTGCACCGCTTCCCTTGCCGTGGACGAGATTGATAACACCATCCGGTAGGCCCGCTTGGTGCATGATTCGAGCGAGTGCAAACGAAAGCAGTGGAGAGTCTTGAGGTGACTTCCAAACGCATGTGTTTCCGCACATGATGGCTGGGATCATCTTCCAGAACGGCACAGCGGATGGGAAGTTGCAAGCGTTGATGATTCCACAGACACCCAGCGGTCTTCGATAGGTGAACAATTCCTTGTCAGGTAGCTCAGAGTTCACCGTTTGACCGTACAATCGTCGGCCTTCGGATTGGAAGAAGAGACAGGTGTCGATTGCTTCTTGAATCTCCCCACCACATTCTTTCAATGTCTTACCAATTTCACGAGCTTGCAAGCGAACAAGATCGTCCTTGTGCTCCATGAGCAAACGGCCCATGTTTCCAATGATTTGTCCGCGGGTTGGTGCTGGTGTAGCAGACCAAGCAGGGAACGCGGCATGGGCGGCGTCCAGTGCAGCATCGACGTCTGCCTTTGTCGAGAGAGGAAACGCTCCAAGAACATCGCTCAGCAAAGCGGGGTTTCGGGATTCAAAGGTTGCGCCATCGCTTGATTCAGCCAATTGACCATTGATGATGTTGAACCCTTTGACGCTTGGGCGATTCTTTGGATTGTTGGCTTCGAGGAACGTTAAACCTGCTTCAAGTACGTGGACCATGGTTCAATCGAGTTCGATTCCCTCCATGAAGGCTACGATTCAATCGCATGACAATTCATCGGGATTTTCATAACTCATGGTTTTAGTACTCTCGGGACTTGGAAGAGGTATGTCCGGCGAAGAAAACGAAGTATCCTTACGTGTAGCAAAAGCCATCCCATCCGACGTAGGCCACGGTCGAGCCCGAATCTCCGGTGAGCATGGTCTTGACCTTAAGCCAGGCGATATCGTCGAAATCAAAGGTGAGAAGCGCTCAACTGCAGCCATTTACTGGCGAAGCCGTCCTGAAGATTCTAAGATGGACATTGTTCGAATCGATGGTATCATTCGAAAGAACGCAGGTGTTAGCCTCGGCGATCGCGTCACGATTGCAAAGGCTGAGGCAAAGGAGTGCACCAAACTGACACTCTCTCCAGTCATGGCCAACAAGCAGAAGGTCAAGTTTGGCCCAGGCATCGAAGGCTTCGCTCGTCGAGGTCTCTCCAAGCGCCCAGTCATGGCGGGTGACCGTATCTTCATTCCAGGCATGACGCTGTTTGCTGAAGCATTGCCGTTCGCTGTGGTTCAGACAACGCCCAAAGGGATTGTCAAGGTCACCAGCGATACGGACATCATCATCAAGGACGAAGCGATCGATGACGAAGACGTTGGCCAATCCGAAGGCATCACCTACGAGGATGTTGGTGGCATCGGTCAGCAACTGCAAAAGGTTCGCGAAATGATCGAGTTGCCACTCAAGCATCCAGAGTTGTTCCGACGCTTGGGTATCGATCCGCCGAAAGGTGTTCTTCTCCACGGGCCACCTGGTACAGGAAAAACCATGATTGCGAAGGCGGTTGCAACCGAGGTGAACGCTCACTTCAAAGCCATCAACGGCCCGGAAATCATCTCCAAGTACTACGGAGAGTCTGAAAAGCAACTCCGTGAAATCTTCGATGAAGCCAGCGAAAAAGCACCGGCCATCATTTTCATCGATGAGATTGACTCGATTTGTCCAAAGCGTGAAGACGTAAGCGGCGAAGTCGAGCGACGTGTTGTTGCTCAAATGTTGACATTGCTCGATGGAATGCAAGGAAGGGACAACGTCGTCGTTATCGGTGCAACCAACCGTCGTGATGCACTTGACCCGGCACTTCGACGAGGTGGCCGTTTCGATCGAGAGATCGAGATTGGTGTCCCAGACCGTGAGGGCCGAAAGGAAATCATGGAAGTGCACACACGTCAGATGCCAATTGCAGACGACTTCGAAGTCAATTGGGTGCTTGACAACACATACGGTTTCGTTGGAGCAGACCTTGCCGCACTCGTTCGTGAAGCTGCCATGAAGGCACTTCGACGATACTTGCCAGAAATCGACCTCGATGAAGAGACCATTCCTCCCGAAGTTCTCGAGAAGATGGAAGTCAGGATGACCGATTTCCGTGACGCCATCAAGGACATTGAGCCATCGGCTTTGCGTGAGATCTATGTCGAAGTTCCGGAAATTGCTTGGGACGAAGTCGGTGGACTTGACGAAGTCAAGGATCGACTCAAAGAATCGGTCGAGTGGCCGCTCACCAAGCCTGAGATTTTCGAGCACTTCAACATCAAACCGCCACGAGGTATCGTTCTGTTCGGGGCGCCTGGTACTGGTAAGACGCTCCTCGCCAAGGCCATCGCCAACGAAGCCCAAGCCAACTTCATCTCCATCAAGGGTCCAGAAATGATTTCCAAGTGGGTCGGTGAATCGGAGCGTGGTATTCGAGAGATTTTCAAGAAGGCCAAGCAATCCTCACCATCCATCATTTTCCTTGATGAGTTTGAGTCCATTGCAAGCATGCGAAACGCCTCCAGTGGCGAGGGCAGTGATGTTGGCAACCGTGTTGTCAACCAACTTCTTGCGAGCATGGATGGTGTCGAATCTCTCGACGGCGTCATCGTTGTTGCTGCAACCAACCGTCCAGAGATGATCGACCCTGCTCTGTTGCGCAGTGGACGGTTTGAGCGTGTTCTGCACGTGCCTCCGCCAGATGCAGCCGCACGTGAAGCCATCTTCGATATCCACTCGAGTGGAATGCCACTCTCCAAGTTCTCCGTGAAGGATCTCCTTTCCAGTTTGGATGGATTCACTGGTGCGGACATCGAAGCAGTGTGCCGAGAAGCGGCCCTCATCGCCATGCGAGAAGACAAGAAGAAGGTCGCCAAGAAGCACTTTGACGAAGCCATCACACGTGTTCGTCCAACGGTGACGCCAGAGATGCTTGAGTACTACCAGAAGATGGAAACTCGATTGACATCGGGACTCTCCAACATCAAGCGAACACGTGATTACGGATTCGGCATGGAAACGATGTGAGCACGGAAACGGTCAAGTCCTTTCTGTACCGACCAATCGTCAAGGCGAAACCTATGACCTCCAGTTTTGGACAGGAAATGCTCGGACGCGTCGTCCAAGATAAGAAAGGAAAGGAGCTTGGAAAACTCGCTGATTTGGTCATTGATGTTGCTAATGGAGAGATTTCTGAACTTTTGATCCGTTGTGCAGAACACATCGATGCAAGCCGCCTCCCATTTCCCTCGAAAGACGGCTCCGTCGCTATTCCAAGCACAGAAGTGTCTTCGTTTGGTCACGTCATTATGCTCAAAATCTGATGAGCATTTTTGCAACAGAGTTGGACAACCTTCTAAACCGATGTGAAACCGTGTATGTATGAACGGTGTACTAGGGAGGTGATGAATTGGCGGCCGAGCGGAGCAGAAATCTCAAGCGAATTGGACTCCAATTTGCATTTTGGGCCGTTCTCGGAATTCTCCTCCTCACCATTCTTCAGAACTTCATCAACATCAGCCAAACCGACCAACTCTCTGCCTACGATGACGGTTGGGATGACATGTCTGCGTTCCGTGAGGACATCAAGGCCATGGGTGTTGAAACCAAATCCTTGGTCAGCAGTCCACTCCTTCTTGCCGATATTGAAGATCCTCGAAACACAACCTTCGTTATCGCTGGTGTTGAACGGGACACGCTCTCTTTCCCACAATTTGATGAGGATGGATTCATCACCATCGCTACCGAAGACGGATACTCTCCTTCTGAAGTTGATGCCATCGTCGAATTCGTCGATAACGGCGGAACAGTCATCGTTCTGGAAGACTTTGGGTATGCTGGAAGCATAGGTGAAGCATACGGTGTACGCTACTCCGGCTACCAGCTCTACGATACAAACTACGTTTCTGAATTGGATTACAACTACATCTGGATGTGTGTCCAAGCAAGCCCATGTGGAATGAATGGAACAGAACTCGATCCTGCGACCATTGAGGAACACGAGCGTTGGTCTTCCGACGTTGGTGAGCATCCATGCGCTCAACTTGACGGTCAATCGATGACTCGCAGTGAAGCAGGCGTCTGTTCGCACCATTGGGTGAAGAGTGCAGGCGAACTTGGACGAATTGAATACAATGCAACCTACACAATGCTCCTCAACAACGTTACTGGCCTAGAGATCGTACCAGGTGTTCGTGGCGCCCTCAAGGACGTTAATGTCCGAGCCATCACCAGCAATCAGGCCACTGTGGACGTGAACGGAGATGGTGAACTATGGGTTAGCAACGAACAAACCAGTGAAACACCTGATTTGTGGGGGCAATTCAACCTCTCCATCGAGGCATGTGCCTCATCAAATTGCGACCCTGAAGAAGGCGGACGAGTGTTCTTCGTAGCTGATGGAAGTGCGCTCATCAATGCTATCTACGACTACGAAGGTTTCAATGCTGGTGAATATGGAAAGACGGACAAGTTCATTCCTGCCAACGATAATCGAAAGTGGGCACTCGATGTTATCGCAGAATCACTCATGAGCACATTGGAAGGAGAGGAAGGCCAACCAGCAGAGAATGCCATGGTGATTTTTGACGAAAGTCGTCACCCACAAAATGCAATCCTTGCAGATTCGTACAACACCGTCTACTTCCTTCTCGTCTACTTTACAGGAGAAGGTTTGGCCATGCTTGCCCTCTTCGTTGTTCTTTTCATTACGTTTGAAGCCGTACTTCTCAAGAAGCGAGATCCAGAACCATGGCGCCATGTGTTTAGCATCATCTACTACGGATTCGGCGATGCCAATCGTTACACCTACTATGCAAAAACGGAGAAGATACGGCAGGTGTTCTTATCGAAAGTTCGTAATCAAAATGGTTTGACGGTTGAAGAATTCCACGCAATGTCGGCGAAGGAATTGGTCGGCCTCATCCAAGATCCGGTATTGGCAAAGTTCGCCATTGAGCCTGGAAAATATTCTCTTGAACAATCGGTCGCCTTGGTTAAACGAATCAAGGCATGGGGGCGAAGGTGAGCACTATGTGGACACGTAAAGCATCCTTCACCTTCACAGGTGGTATCGCGCTCATTCTCATTGGAATGATGATCACCAACAACCAGATGATGATTCTTGGTTTGACCCTCATCACCTTCATCGTTGTCAATTCATGGGTCTCTGGCCATGGTGATATCGAAGTGCAGCGAACACTATCAGCAGACAACTTGTACAAAGGGGACGATTTGTACGTCGAACTCCTCGTTACCAATCGTTCAAATCGAAGAACTCAACTCCTCGATGTCTACGACAACATCCCTCACGAGATGAAGCTTCGAAGTGGCTTGAACCAAATGCGTCTCAACCTACGTCCCGGAGAAAGCGCTCGAATTCGCTACGTTCTCCGCTGCCCTCTACGCGGCCACTATTCGATTGGTCCAGTTTCACTGCGCGTGCGAAACACCTTCAATCTCGGTGTAGAAGACATGTACGTCGACCACCATTCCGATATCGTGATTTTCCCACAAATCAAAGAGGTTGAGGAAGCCTTCCTTCGTTCCCGTACACCGAAAATGTACACAGGTGCGACCACACTACGAACACCTGGCCAGGGGTCTGAATTCTACTCTCTGCGAGAATATGTGCCCGGTGATCCATTCAAGAACATCAACTGGAAGGCGTTTGCCCGCACAGGCGATTTGATGGTGAACGAGAAGTGTCGTGACGCTGTTACCGACTTGTATATCCTTCTTGATTCGAGAGATGTGGCCCGAATTGGAACGGTTCTGAAGAATCCACTGGAGATGGGTACGGTTAGTGCTGCGAGTCTTGCAGCCTTTTTCTTGAAGCGTAGAGACAGTGTAGCACTTGGAATCTACGGGGATGGATTGGCCTATCTTCCACCAGATACTGGAGACAAGCAGTATTTCAAGATCCTCAGTTCCCTTGCCGGCGTCAAGCCTGAAGGAAGCATGCCTCTTCAAGCAGTTACCAATTCACTTAGTGGCCGATTCAGTCGCGGTAGCCCTGTGTTTGTCATCTCATCATGCGAGGGTGATGGTACCGTTCCAGCAGCCGTTCGTGATCTCGTTGGACGTGGACACGAGGTGACTGTGCTTTCACCATCGAGCATCGACTTCGAGCGACTCGTCTCTCGTATTCCTCGAATGTCGTACGAAGTTCTCAAACTTGAACGACAGAACCGACTGACCACTTTGGCAGGTTCTGGAGCACAAGTCATTGATTGGATGCCCGACATGGACTTGTCGCAGGCAATCATGCAGGTGAGGGGGTATTAGATGGCAGGTGAAGTTGACCCACAGAGCGATGTTTCCCTCATGGGAGGACGTGCTCGAACACTTCATCTCAAAGCGTTGAGGAAACAGTGGCAAATCATTACACTGCAGATTGTTTCCACAATCGCTCTCGTGTGGATGTATCTCGAAGTTGTTTCAACATACGTTGTCAACAGCATTGACCATACGATGCTTTTCGCTTCGCTTGAACAACTCGTTGGTGAAGTACCGATCGGTGACTGGCTCATTGGTTCAGGACGTACTGGCCTTGCACGATTTTACGTACCCATCGTCTTAGGATTGGGCCTTGGTGGTTCCATGGCGCTCTTAGCGTTCCAATCGCCTCGTGTTCAGCAACGGATCAAACTTGGATTCATCATCACGCTCATGGTTCTCCTCGTCGGACGACTCGTCTTGACTTGGATTCCTTCCATGCTCTTTTCCTGGGACCTTCGTCCTCCGTCTGAGAGCGAACTGAAAACGTTGGAATGGCCTTTATTGATGATTCTCTCACTTGTTATTCTCTTCATCTATCTCTTGCCTGTTATCATGGGTACTCGAGGCATCTGGGGCCTCTCACGCCGTTCCATCGGCTGGGCCATTGGATTCACGCTCCTCTTCCTGGCCATTCACGCCATCCTGACCTTCCCTCTCATCAAATCACAACTTGGCGACTGGGGTTCGAACCTCATCTCACTTGAGTCTCAAGTGAGTGATCCAACGGTTGGATTCCTTGGATTTGATTTGGTCACACCAGAACAATTCTCCCTTATCATGATCGCCGTTCTCATTATGGTCTTCCAAGAATCAGGATTCGGTGTTATTCGTTATCTCGAGTATGCTTACCGGCTCCCAGAATCGTGCAAGCGAGACCCAGAATACGTTCGACAAATGGACAACGTTCTCAATGGTCATCTTCGACATACCGCTGGCTTCCTGACCGTAACAGGCCTTGTCACGATGATCGCTCTCGGGTTCCACAGTGTTTTGCTTGAAGTGGTTCGAACTTCCACAGGAAGTCAATGGGCTGCTCAAGTTTCAGAATCGATCGAATTATCGCTAACCTACGGGTTGGTTATTTCCGCACTTCTGTTCCTTAGTTTGGTTGCACTCCTCCGCTTCTTTGTACCATGGCAACGTGTCTGGGGTCTGATTGAATCAATGACCAACAAACAGCCTGAACCTGTCAAAGAAAAGGAATTCTGATTATTTATCGGCACGCATCATCTGAATTGTTCGTCCAATGAGTTCGTTGAGAATCAGCATGCTTAATGCAAGTCCAACCGATGCAAGCCATTGATACCACATCACATCAATGGACGACCATAGGATTTGATTGAGGAAAACGAAACATACGATTGATGCAAGGAAAATCAGTTTCTCAAGGAACAATGGATAAGCAGAACCCTTGGATTCATTTCTTCGCAGGAGAGTCTCAGACATCCTCTCACCTCAGAAATCCAATTCAGAAAGTTGGTCATGCAGGGCGTCCAAACGAGGGTCGCTCTTAGGCTCCTCAACCTTTGGAGTACGAAGTTGTCGCTCCGCATCGAGGCGGGCGAGTTCTGCTTCAAGGTCCGCTCGGTCCTCTTGAATCGGGATGCTACGTGTTTCCACAACCTCTTCTGTTGCAATTTCGGATTCAACAGGCGCTGGCATTTCTTCCCATTCATCGGATAGCTCGACGACCGGTTCAGCATCCAACGAGACGCTCTCTTCGACGACAAGTGTAGGCTGAATGTTTTCCATCATATCGTCCATTACCGGTGTTCGCTGGCCAACTGGGATGGCTGTACGCTCAAATGGAAGGAATCCATCTCTTTGGAAATCCCACATAGCGCCACGTGGAACGCCTTTTGTCAATCCAGACGCATCGATTTGTGTCAACAACTCCTCGAGTACCTGGGCTGTTTGTTCAAGGGCGATGGCTTCACCAGCATCCCGCTGGTCAGCCTCAAGATAGATGTCATCGAGGGCAACTCGAATCAAACGTCGGGTTTCAACTGCAACACTTGGCAACGCTTCAGGACGCATACAGTTCATGCGTAGTGCTTCGATTTCTTCTGGTGGTGCACCGAGATTTCCAAGTTGATCGAGGACATTCCGCATACGCCGAAGCATGGTGATGGAGCGATCGTAATCTTCCAAAATGCCTTCGAGATCAAGAATCAGATGGCCAACAGTTTCACCAAGTTGATTCTCCAATCGCTGTTGAACCGACCATCGAGCGAGACCACGTACTGCTCCAGCAGTTTGAGGAACTTGTCGCTCGAGGAGTGTCATGACTTCACTGCTCAACAGATGTCGAGGTGTCGCTGCAATGTGGTCGACCGTTGATTGCACAACTTGAAGCGCACGTTCTACGGCTCGGTCAAGAAGCACAACGGAGTAGCCCAAGGTTCGTGCGTGTTCGAGCCGCTCGAGTACAGGACCAAGGCCTCTGAATGTTGCATCATCATTGAGCAGAGCTTGTGCAAGCGGCTCCTCATTGAGCCGTGCACGTAGTCGCTCCGCTTCAGCAATATCAGCAACGGCTTCTTCATGAGCATCTGTTAGTGCTTCAGCACGTGCAATCAAACCAGAGAGTTCGGTCTCAGCATTTCCTCGACGAGCTCCTAGATTACCAAGTTCAGTAAGCAGTTCTTTTCGTTCTCCCATCAATTCCCGCATTTCCGAATGGAGTTGCATTCGACGTGCTTCATCCTCAGCAAGGCGTTGCCGCTCTTCCTCCGCTCTGCGGCGACTGGCAAGTGTTTCGGCTTCGATTTGATCCAAGCGTGCTTGGGCAGCTCGAATCTTTTCTTCAGAAGCATTGCTCTTCGATTGAGCACTTGCTTGTCGGTCTCTCAGAGTTGTGATTTGTTCCTCAAGGGAACGCAAACGACGCTCTTCAAGTTCGATTTGTTCACGAATTGAGGAAAGTTGTTGCGCATTGGATTCCAAATCTGCTCGGGTGGTCGCCTCTTTGTTGGAGAGCGTTTCAAGTTCATCACGCAACGCTGCGCTGCTTTCTGTATCACCGAGTGCTTTTGCCAACTCAGCAGCACGTTCACTGAGTTGATGTTCAAGTTCCCCAACTCTTCGAAGAAGGCGATCTGCACGTTCTTCCGCTTGTTCCATGCGAGTTCTCGATTCAGATACAGTGACCTGAACGCGATTCAATTCATCGTTTTTGGACTGAATAGCATCGTGTTGTTCTCCCGATGATTGTTTGATGGCATCAAGGCGAACCAATGCTTCAGTACGCTCCTTCTCAGCATCCTGAAGTTGACTCGTCAGACTTGCATTGGTTCGCATGAGTGTGTCTGCCCGTCGCTCGGATTCTTCGAGCCGTCGACGTAATCCAGCATCGACACCTGCAAGTGGTGCTGCAGTTGGTAGTGCCTGCGCAGCCTCTTGTCCACCAACATGGATGCTTAATTTCGATCGAATGACTCGTACATCGTCGAGACCAATTTCAAAGCCATACATGCTCATCAATCGATGCATCATGGATTCACGACGCTTTTCTGAACGGGTTCGAACCGTTGACAGCGCCTCAACAAACTGCTTCAGGGTGAATTCAGAAACATCGCCTGTTGACGATGAAACCATCGTACCTGATGCAAGTCGATGCAACTTGAGGACACGTTTGCTTTCTGTAAGTCCCTGCATAGCCTCTTCAAACGACTGACCGTTCGCAGCCATGGCAACTGGAAGCCCATTGTTGAGAGCAAGTGATACCGCTTTGTCACTTACTCCTGCCTTGAGATGGCCTGTTACCCGCTCTTCAAGCGCAGCAGAAAGCATCGACATGACCGCATCTGCACCACCTTTGCCTTCGCGTAGTACAAATCCATCAGGAAGCGTAGCAGAGCCTTCAGCATAGGTTCCGATTTCCCCATCGAGTTTGGCTGCAACATCTGTCAACAACCGTGCATGGTTGGCATCGAGTTCGGTCCAGATGGCTAACACGATGGTAGAACTGGACGCAATGAGCAGTGAGGCATCACCCATGGAGAGGGATGCATAGCCATTGACATCTCCACCAAGCTTTGCTTGTTGAGCATTCATGGAATCGGAGAGAGTCGCAACGGTAGCAGAAAGTTCCTCCGCAGTTCCAGGCAAATCGCCCATGCTATCGATGAGAATTCCTTGATCCGCTGCAAGAGCACCTCGAACGTGCTCGTAATCGGAAAGTGCTTGAAGAACAGCAGAAATGTTTCTTGCGAACAATCGGTCTGTCAACGAGCTGCTCGCACCAAGACCTTGCGTATCGGCTTGGAATTCGAAAGCCTCTGGAAGAAGAGCAGCAAGTTCTGCAAGCCCATACAGCGAACACGTTGATGCAACAAGTCGGTGTTGATTCTTTTCCGCTTCTTCCAGCGCATCTCGGGCATCAGCACCGCCGAGGAGTTTGGTAGCACTCGAACCCTCGCAGATCCAGCCAACAATACGTCCAGCCCGCACCAAGCGATGGCCGAACGGTGTCTTCCTGCGACCCACCCAGGTCGTAATGAAGCCATGTTCGAAAGGTTGGATGGCTCCTGAGGCTACATCCACTTCGTCATCAAATCGTTCAATGTGCGGTAAATCAAACATCATATCACCTTGGTTTGCTGTGCATTCCATTCTCGTCGTAGGCGTTCAAGTTCGTACTTCCAAACACCTTTCTTGCCGTCTTTTCCTGAGAGATATACGAACAAATCGCTATCGAAGTGGTCGACGAGTGTCAACCTTCGTCCTTCCATCCAAACCTCAAACAGTGGCCCGAGGTCGAGTTGTTCAGCGATTGAGCAACATGTTCCCCATTCACTGCGCTGTTCTTCAACGGATTCTGGCCACTTCTTCGTGGTTTGGAGCGTGCTTCCAAATTGATCCATCAAACGAACATGACGTACGCCGTCGAGTTCGCAAAGTTGAGGAAACAACGTGTTTAGCATGCTAGCCCAAACCCCTTGACAGCAACGTACCATTCAAGAACTTTGCCGAAACTCTTCCCCCGTAGGGGGATTTGGCAACGAAATTCAAAATTCCAACTGCGAATTTTCAAAATACTGTGCGCGGAGATGTCCTTGCAACAGTTTTTCCGCGTTCTAAGTTTGGTCAGTGGAATAAAATATGGAAGGAAAACCCAATTGTAATTTCAAATATTCAATTGAAATTTTTATTTCGTAAAAGAGTCCAATCGGAGGCGTTTAATGCAGGTGTTGTGAGGAGTCAACATGGCCGAGTCCTCCCAGAGTCCATTTCAAGCCCCGGCTTGCGATGTCTGTGGTAAGGATGCAGTGGTTGAACAAGCATACTCAGGACGTATCTTGTGTGGTTACCATCTCGAAAAATCGATTCGTAAGAAGGTCGCTAAGGAGCTTCGCAAACAATTACATCTCGACAAATCAAAACCAACAACGGTCTTTGTTGCGATCTCTGGTGGAAAGGACTCGGCAGTCCTGCTAACATTGCTTGTCGAATTGATCGGTATGCGACGAGATGTTCGTATCGTTGCTGGCTGTGTCGATGAAGGCATTGATGGATACCGTCCGCCTTCGATGCAGTGTGCCATCGACTTGTGCGAAACACTCGGTGTTGAATTCATCTCAACAAGTTACGAACAACTCGACTTCCATCAAATGGATGAGGTTGTGAAACGCTTACCGGTTGTTTCTGAATCAAACGAAGGTGTCTCGATGATGCCTTGTTCCTACTGTGGCGTATTTCGTCGACAAGGCATCAACGCGTTGGCTCGACAAGTTGGAGCTGACGTGGTCGCTCTTGGCCACAACTTGGACGATATGGCCCAGACCGTTTTGATGAACATGACCAATGGAGACATCGACCGAACGTTGCGACTTGCTCCTCACACGGATGCACCAGTTGATGGCTTACCTCCGAGAATCGTACCATTACGATGGATTCCTGAACAAGAGATCCATTTACTCGCTGTACACAAGCAATTGCCACTTCATCATGAGGAGTGTCCTTACGCACAAGGTGCACTACGCTGGCGTTATCGAGACATTGTCGCCCAACTCGAGCAAGATGTACCTGGTACGAGGCATAGTTTGGTACGGATGTCGGACAACATCAAGCAAGTTGCTCGTGAAGGTACGCCTTCTGTCCATTCGCATCCAACAAAGTGTCAGCGTTGTGGCTCACCAACCTCTGGAGCGACATGCAAAGCATGCGACATGCGGGATCTTCTCGATGTTGACTTAGAGTAGGTTGTGAATCAACTCGTCCAAATCTTGTGGGCGCTGGCAGTAATGACAGCGTAGCGTCAACGGGTCCGTCTTCGTCACTTTCAGTCGATGTGGAAGAGGCTCTCTCGGGTTCTGCGTAATGCAGTTTGAGAAGGTACATCGTACAACGTTCCGCACTTCTTCACCAAGGTTCACATTCAACTTCTCTGCTACTGAATATGCACGGATAATCGCGATGCTGGAGTCAGGGGCGACCAATGCCAAGCGGTCGAGTTCAGATTGGGTTAACTCACGGTCTTCGACCTTGATGATGTCCTTCGATCCCATCTTCTTTGACGGGACGTTCATGACCAGGGAAACAGGAACGGATGTATCGCCAGAAAGATTGAGCAATTCCAGGACTTTCAGAGCTTGTCCGGATGGAATGTGATCAATGACCGTTCCATTCTTGATTGCAGTAACGCGTCGCATGTTGTGTTCATCGGCCATCAGGCATCACCTCCTGCAATTTCAGCAGGGACTTCGATGTTCAAGAGTCGACAAAGGAGAGCCATTCGCGCAACAACGCCGTTGAAGGCTTGTTCAAAGTAACGAGCGTGTCGAGTTGAATCGACGCTTGGATGGATTTCGTCGACACGTGGAAGTGGGTGAAGAATGACCATCTCCGACTTAGCATTGTCAAGGTCACGTGCATGCAACTTGTAGGCACCTGCAACCTTGGCGTATTCGTCTTCATCAGCAAATCGTTCCTTTTGGATTCGAGTCATGTAGACCACATCGGCTTGGTTGATGTTGCCAAGGAGGTCTTCGGTTTCCGTGACATCTGCACCGTGTTCACGGAGGTCTTCAACGATCTCTGCCGGCATTCGAAGTAGTTCAGGTGATGCAAAGATCAGACGGCAACCGAAGCGAACGAGCGCATGCGAGAGGCTGTGGACGGTACGACCGTATCGAAGATCTCCTGCAAGAATGACCGTCAATCCTTCAAGCGTTCCATGGGACTGCTGAATGGTGAACAAATCGAGCATGGTTTGTGTGGGGTGATGTCCCGCACCGTCTCCGCCGTTGAGGATCGGCACACGTGCAGCATCTTGTGCATATCTGGCAGCGCCTTGTCGAGGGTGGCGCATGGCGATAATGTCGGTGTACCCGTCGACCATCTGGATGGTGTCAAAAAGTGTTTCCCCTTTCACAACAGAGGACGTCTTGACATCGCCAAGGTTGACAACATCGCCACCGAGTCGCTTCATGGCTGTCTCGAAGGACATCCGTGTACGTGTGCTTGGCTCAAAGAACAGGTTGCCGAGAATCTTTCCTTGCAACAATGGGAGGTAGGTCTCGCCACGTGCAACGGGCAAAAGTCGCTCAGCATCGGCAAGAATGCTGTGTATGTCGTCGTTGGTCAAATCGTCCATCGTGATGAGTCCTTTCATAGGATGTCCCCTTTTTCACCAACCATCCAAGCACACCCTTGAACATTGTTGCCAAACAGTATGCAAAGCGTCGGTGGTTTCTTCATCAAAACCATGTGTGCTCAATTCATGCTCTGGGGGGATGTTGATGAGGCGATTAAGGCTGAACGACTCCTTCGAGTCCAGAGAATCGAGCGATTAAGCACCATTTGCGCCTTGTTTTGTTTGAGTGGAGCCATCTGGTTGGCATGGCCGGTTCTCAAGGATGCCTTTGTTGGCGATGCGAGCCTGCTTACAGGACTTGGTATGCCCGTTTTGGTGCTGTTGTGGGGTATCGTCATTCAAGATTTGATTCTCGACGATCCTCGTGCACGAACACGAATCGGAGCAGCGACAAGCATTGTTTGGCCGGTGTTGCTGATGTTCGCGCTCCGTGCATACTCGTCAAGCACTGCGGACATCGCAGCGACCATCCTCTTCGCATCGCTAGGATTCGCCATGTACCGATCTTCAGCAAACACATTACGTGGTGGTATTGATGTCATGCGGTTCCGAGCGATGATGACGAGCATTGGTGCACTCACCGTTTTGGGAATGCTTGTAGGTGATCGTGCAGGCGAAACATGGATTGTCGAGCCACAAGATTGGGCGCATCCACTTCTCAGTCTCTTTGTTGTGGGACACGTGGTCTATCTCTGGTTCATTGGCGATGATATGCGTGAGGAACGGAAAGCCTTCCGTCAAGAATTGGATTCTATCGAGAACCGTCTTCTCGTCCTACGTTCTGAAGGGGCAGCTGTTGACCAAGCCAGCAGCCTTGTCATGACAGCAAAGGAAGAGGGGCACATCGATCCTGCCTTTGGTATGCGTTTGCTTCGAGAAGCGGCTGAGGACATTGAACGCTCTCTTTCGCTTGCAACCGATGTGGATGTTGTGCGAAGCGAGGCTCTGATCGTGATTCAACATGCCGAAGAATTAGCACCACTAGCAAAGCGCCCACGTAAATCTTACGAAATGGGTGAGCGCGAATCCAGCCTCGGTTCGTTACGAGAAGCGGAAGGATTGTTCCGTCAAGCCAAGCGCCGTGCTCAAGAAATCGTCACGTGGTGGGAACAAGCAGAGGAAGCCATTCGTACGGCAGAAGAACTGCTTACAGGCCAATCTGGTGCAACCATTGACAACTTGCGGCAAATCGTACGTGATGCGAAGAAACAACTCGACCGTGAAGCACCCAAGAAAGCCTTCGAACTTGCTTGTGTGATTCCTATTCAACTTCAAGCCGACGGTGACGCAAAGGAACGTGCTGTCGAAGTCCTTGGTGATGCTGCGAAGGCGCTCAAGGCTGCAGATGGATTCGATACATCCGAACTTGAGCACCGTCTCGAACAAGCCGAGGCTGCTCTTGAAGCAGGTGATACCGGTCAATCCATCGGTCTAGCAGAAGGTGTCATTCGTGTTATTCAGGTTGAACGTGAGGCCATGGAAACCGTTCGACGTGCTCTTCGGCAGCGTAAGAAAATCACAGAACGGTTCAGTGGTTTCGCCGATGAAAAAGAATGGATGACTCGATTCAAGCAGGTTCAATCAGCAGCCGACGAGCGTCAATGGAGTCATGCTGCAACACTGCTTGAGCGTCTTACCATCGATCTCGATGCCCTTGGTAACGAGCAAGGTGAGGCACAGACTTTGCTCGACTTCGTCCGTCAGGAGTGGTCCGTCTTGAGAAATCAATGCACGGCATCGAGCATTCCTGTGACGGATGAAGACATGAAACAAACCGAGGCTTCCATTGCACTTGCTGAAGAACGGCTCATTGGAGGTCAAGTTGAGGCTGCTCTGGAACAACTCGGACAAGCAGATGCATCCATGGAACGTTTGCGACGACGTGTTTGATCAAACAAGGTCTCGTTGAACCAAATCACTGTGGTTGATGCCGCTTGGCAATCCAAGATCAACAGGCATACCAGCGATGGTCGTGATGACACCATAGAGGTGCAAGTAGAGTCCATGTGGAGGTTCATGCTCTCCATTGTATGGAATCTTCTTCCAAAGATTGGATTTCATCCAGTACTTCGATATCGATTGATCCTTTGAGTGAACAATCCAGGCATTGGCTCGCCCTGCATGTTTCCTTGCTTGTGTTGAACCGAGTCGTGGTGAGATGTGAACTGTATGCAAAATGGGCCACTCTCGCATCCAATCGCCTGCAGAATCAATGAGCATGGTCATCTTGGTCGGTTCTGTTGCCATGGCATCAAGCAGTCCCAATTCGTTTAGAATTCGGACCAATGAACGAACGTGTGGATGACGTGGCTCCTGTTTTCTCAATTCTCGTGCAATACGTACAGCCGTGTTCGGCCGGCCCGCATCAAGATGCAACAATGCTGCAACCACTCGACCTTGTGACCACGACGATGTTGGCAATTCAGCGTGTTCCTCATGCTTCTTCATGAAGGCTTCGAGCATCGACAAGGCCTCTTCGCTGCGTCCGCTAAGTCGCATACGAGCACAATCGCCGAGCAGCATCAATCGATCAGCAGGCTTGTTTCGATAGGTGGTATTGGCTCGAGGCTCTCCGTTCGCCGTTCTGTTAAGCAAGTCGATGTTTCGACGCATGAGTGGATCAACACCGAGAACGGGTTGTGAAGCACTCGGAACACTTCGTTTTGAATCAAGAACAGCTGCGAACCATTGCAATCGTGCTGCTTCGATGTCGCTCTTGTTCAGGAGCGCAAGTCGAGGTGCAGCCTCGGGCAGATCTCGTTGACACAGACTTGCAGCCGCAAGAATCAATCGTGCAACTTGTGCATCTCGGCCTGTTTGCAAAGCAAGCAATGAGACAGCGTTTTCCTCCGCTTCCTCCCAACGATTCAACCCAGCAAACAACTGCATTTTTGCTCCCGTTTGTCGCAACAAGTCCAATCCTTGAGTTGATGATTCAGTTGGATTGAGAATTTCATCGTAATGCTCGATGGCTCGCGTCCATTGGTCTTGAGCAATCAGTTCCGTAAACGGTCGTTGTTTCAGATAGATCATGTCTTCCATCTGTGTCAACATTTGGCGCTGTTCACTGATGCTTGCATCGAAGGTGATATCATCGAGTTTGGATCCGACCTGAAGCGATGTAAGCCAGATGAGGAGGAAGCAAATCTGACCTCCAGAAGCCAACATCCAGGTCAATTCTTCCATCGCATCCTTCTCGACATAGGTGCACAGCGTGTTTTCCCAATCACCACAAGCACCGCCTTGTGGAAGGAACGAAGAATCCCAGAACGTGATCATGGCGAGAGCGAGAAGGAGCATTGACTGTCCTGCAAATCCCGTGAAGCAGAAATTGAGTACTTTGGCTTGCTGAGAACGTTCTGCACGAAGCAATCGACTGTCTGCTAAGCGAATGCCTCCTCTACCTGAAACATCTTGGACATCGAGGAAAAGAATCCTAGCAACTTCGTAAACAAACAGGAACCCAACCAAGGCAACGTTGAGGAGAAGGAACAACAGAATGGATGTAACCAATGGTACACGCAATCCTGGATCTGGAATGTTGGAAAACAACTCAATAAGGAAGAATCCAAGGATTCCACCTTCTTCCATGATGGTAGCTTGTTCTCGGTATTCTGGAAGTTCGAGAACCCGCTCAGAATGCGTGAACAATTCAGGTGCAACAAGGATGGCGATCAACGAGAGCAGCGTGTTGATGGCGACCACAGGCATGGCCAATGTGTTGAGATGAACAATTCGTGCAATCACTTGCTGTCGTGCATTTGGTGCATGGTTGTGGAACGGAGAAGGCTTGCCTTTCGCAATTTGAGCAGAGGATTGACGAAGCGCTTGCCACGACGTCCCCATGACTCGGCCATATGCAACGATGGAAGGAGAAAAAGCGAGCAGCAATGAGCCGCTGAGTCGATGCGTGAATGGAACGCCCCACGAGCC